>JAEUMX010000316.1 GCA_016791285.1 Burkholderiales bacterium | reverse complement strand
CCGCAGGCGTCGGAAAAGCGCGCGAGCTGCGAGAAGTTCCCGATCGGCATGATGCCGGGAACGATTGGAAGATCGATCCCCACCGCTTCGCATTCGTCGATGAAGCGGAAGTAGCTGTCCGCGTTGTAGAAGTATTGCGTGATCGCGGAGTCGGCACCCGCGTCCACCTTGCGCTTGAAGTTGCGCACGTCATCCTGCGGGCTGCGCGCCTGCGGATGCATCTCCGGATAGCAGGCGACCTCGATCGTGAACCAGTCGCCGGTGCGCTCGCGGATGAACGCCACCAGCTCGCTCGCATAGCGGAGCTCGCCGAAGGAGGCGAGCCCCGACGGCAGGTCACCGCGCAACGCCACGATGTGGCGGATGCCGTGAGACTTGTAGAGCTCGAGGGTCGCGGCGATGTCGGCCCGGGTCGACGCGATGCAGGAGATGTGCGGCGACGCGGCGCTGCCTTCGGCCTGGATCTCGAGCACGGTCTCCAGCGTGCGGTCGCGCGTCGAACCGCCCGCGCCGAAGGTGACGGAAAAGAACTGCGGCGCGAGCTGCGCGAGCTGACGCCGCGTCGCGCGCAGCTTCTCCATGCCTTCGGGCGTCTTGGGCGGGAAGAACTCGAAGCTGAATTCGCGCGGATGGTGAGATTGGGATTGCATCGGCTGGGGAAACGGGAAGGAGGAAGCGAGAAGGCGAAGGGAACGCTGCGCGCGTAGCAGCGCTCCCTCCCGCCGAACTGATCAATAGCGATACGAATCCGCCTTGTACGGCCCCGCCTTGTCCACGCCGATGTACTTCGCCTGCTCGTCGGTGAGCTCGGTCAGCTTCGCGTTCAGCTTCTTCAACTGCAGCCGCGCCACCTTCTCGTCGAGATGCTTCGGCAAGGTGTACACGCCGACCGGATACCGCGCGGTGTTGGTGAAAAGCTCGATCTGCGCGATCGTCTGATTGGCGAACGAGCTCGACATGACGTAGCTCGGGTGCCCCGTGCCGCAGCCCAGGTTCACCAGCCGTCCCTTGGCGAGCACGATGATGCGGCGGCCAGAGGGGAAGATCACGTGATCGACCTGCGGTTTGATCTCTTCCCACTGGTAGGACTCGACCGAGGCGATGTCGATCTCGTTGTCGAAATGGCCGATGTTGCAGACGATCGCCTGATCCTTCATCTTCGCCATGTGATCGTGATTGATCACGTGGTAGTTGCCGGTGGCGGTGACGAAGATGTCCGCCTTGTCCGCGGCGTAGTCCATGGTGACGACGCGATAGCCTTCCATCGCAGCCTGCAGCGCGCAGATCGGGTCGATCTCGGTGACCCACACCTGTGCCGACAGCGCGCGCAGGGCCTGGGCCGAGCCCTTGCCCACGTCGCCGTAACCCGCCACCACGGCGATCTTGCCGGCGACCATCACGTCCGTCGCGCGCTTGATGCCGTCGACCAGCGACTCACGGCAGCCGTACAGGTTGTCGAACTTGGACTTGGTGACGGAGTCGTTCACGTTGATGGCGGGGAACGCGAGCTTGCCTTCCTTCGCCATCTGGTACAGGCGGTGCACGCCGGTGGTGGTCTCCTCGGTCACGCCTTGCACGTGCTGGATGCGGCTCGAATACCAGCCGGGCTGGGCGGCGATGCGCTTCCTGATCGCCGCGAACAGGATGCGCTCTTCTTCGCTGCCCGGGTTGCCCAGGACCGACGGATCGGATTCCGCGCGGGTGCCCAGATGCAGGAGCAGGGTCGCATCACCGCCATCGTCGAGGATCATGTTCGAGAAGCCTCCGTCCGGCCACTCGAAGATGCGGTGCGTGTAATCCCAGTACTCCTCGAGCGACTCGCCCTTGTAGGCGAAGACCGGGGTGCCGCGGGCGGCGATGGCGGCGGCGGCGTGGTCCTGGGTCGAGAAGATGTTGCAGGATGCCCAGCGCACCTGCGCCCCCAGCGCCTGCAGGGTTTCGATCAGCACCGCGGTCTGGATCGTCATGTGCAGCGATCCGGTGATGCGTGCTCCCTTCAACGGCTGGGTGGCTGCGTATTCCTCGCGGATCGCCATGAGTCCGGGCATCTCGGTCTCGGCGATGGCGATCTCCTTCCGGCCCCACCCCGCGAGGTTGATGTCGGCGACGTGATAGTCGCTGAACGGCTTGGTTTCGAGAACTGCGCTCATGGATCACTCCTTCGATGTCGAGGGGGGACTGAGAAAACGGAAACGGGGAGGATTGGCTCGCTCGCCGCCCGTGCCATCAGCCACGAGTCAACGAGCGCCGTTCGAACGCCTGAGCCTGGCGGGACCGAACGGCCCGTTGCAGCGCTCCTCAGGGAACGCGAATGGTACTGCAACACGCAATCACCTGCCTAGACCGGCGATCCGCGGGAAGGTGCCGATCAGAGTTTTCCTACATCTTGAGATCGACGGGAATCTTGGGAACGTCGCGCGGTCGGTTCAATTCAGTGGTTGCCGGGGCGAGCATGCACGCGCGTAACGGTGCCGTTTGGCTACTCAAAACAGGGGCAAACGCGATGGGTTCCGATGATCGTTCCGACACCGCTTCGCCATCGGTGGATCTTCACGCCGAGATTCCGCAACTGGTTGGCAGAATCTACGATGCCGCGCCGGTAGCCGAGCGCCGCCGGATGCTCGAACATCTCCTGCGCCCGCTCGGTGCACTGGCAGTTGTCGGGGTGTGCAACGGCATCTTCACGAGGATCTGGTTTCGTAACGGCTGGAACGACCTGCAGATTCGCGCCGAGGACGCGCAGTCCGTGCAGGGAATCGACGTGATTGCACTCGTGGATTACGTCCAGCAGGTCAACGCCGGCACGATCCGTGGGCTGGTTTCAATGCTCACCGCGTCGCCGATGATCGCCTACTCTGCCGCGACAGCGTTGCTGGTATCCGTACTGGTGCGACGCCTCCGGTCTCACCCGCACCAAGCGGACAAGGCAGACAGGCCCGCCGAATAGCCCATGCTCTCGCTCTGATGCAGGATAACGGTGGGCGACTGAAACGCGGGTCACAGTCCCGCGTCTCTGGCGGCACCGTTCACCCGCTGTTCCGCAATCCCGACGCGATGCCGTTGATGGTGAGCAGGATCGCCCGCTTGATCTTGTCGTCCTGCTCCCCGGAGCGGAAACGCCGCAGCAGCCCGACCTGCAGGTGGTTCAACGGGTCGATGTAGGGCTGCCGGTTGCGGAAGCTGCGCGCGAGCGAGGGGTTCGACTGCAGGAAGCTGCGCTGACCCGTGATTGCGCAGAGCCGCTCCCCGGTGCGCTTCCACTCGTTGTAGATATCCGTGAAGATGCGCTCGGCAAGCAGATCGTCGGCGACGAGATCGGCATAGCGCGAGGCGATGCTCATGTCGCTTTTCGCGAGCACCATGTCCATGTTGGAGAGCAGCGCCTGAAAGAACGGCCAGACGCGGTGCATCTCCCGCAGCGTGGCAAGCCCCGCGTCCCCTTCGCGCTTGATGTAGTCCTCGACCGCGGTGCCGAAGCCGTACCAGCCGGGCAGCATGATGCGCGCCTGCGACCAGCTGAACACCCACGGGATCGCGCGCAGGTCCTCGATGCGGTCGGACCGCTTGCGTGCCGCGGGCCGACTGCCGATGTGCAGATCCGCGATCTCGGTGATCGGGGTGGTCTGGCGAAAGAAGGTGACGAATCCGGGTGTCTCGTGGACGAGCCGGCGATACGCCCGGTACGCCGTCTCCGACAGAACATCCATGATGCGGTAATGGGCCTCGAGATCCTGGTCCGGATGACCGTGCGGGGCGAGCGTCGCCTCGAGCGTGCCGGCGACGAGGGTCTCCAGATTGCGCCGGCCGATGTCGGGGTCGGCGTACTTGCTCGCGATCACTTCGCCCTGTTCCGTGATCCGGATCTGTCCGTTCACGCTTCCCGGCGGCTGGGCGCGGATGCCCTGGTAGCTCGGTCCGCCGCCGCGGCCCACGCTGCCGCCGCGCCCGTGAAACAGACGCAGCTCCACGCCGTGCTTGCGGAAGATGTCCACCAGCGCCACCTCCGCCTGGTGCAACTCCCAGTTCGCGGTGAGGTAGCCGCCGTCCTTGTTGCTGTCGGAATAGCCGAGCATGACCTCCTGGTAGTTGCCGCGCGTCTCGAGCAACCGCCGGTATCCCGGCAGGCCGAAGACGCGGTCCATGATCGGCCCGCAGGCGCGCAGATCGGCGATGGTCTCGAACAGCGGCACGATGTTCACGTCGAGCCGCGGTTCAGCCCCGACCTTGAGCAGTCCGACCTCCTTCAGCAGCAGTGCAAGCTCGATGAGGTCGCTCGCGCCGTCGGTCTTGGAGATCACGTAGTTGGGCAGCGCCGCGCTCCCGAAGCGCCGGTGAATCTCCGCCGCCACGTCGAAGATCGCGAGCTCCTGCCTGGCCGCCTCGCTGTACTCGATGAAGGGGGAGCGCAGGGGCCGCGGTGTGTCGATCTCGCGCAGCAACCAGTCGAGCCGCTCTTCTTCGGTGAGTTCGCTGTAGCCAGCCGCGTTCGAACCGCGCTCGAACAGCTCGCCGACCACCGCCTCGTGCACGCCCGAATGCTGGCGCATGTCGAGGGCAGCCAGGTGAAAGCCGAACACTTCCACGGCGCGGCGCAGGGCGCGCAGCCGCCCGTCCGCGATGCGGTGCGAGCCGTGGCTGCGCAACGACCGGTCGAGCACAGCGAGATCGTTCAGCAAGTCGCAAGCACCGGGGTAGGGTGTCGCGGCGGCGACCGGCGGCGGCTGCGCGGCGAGATCGACCAGATCGCGCGCGGCCGCCGCGAGGCGCGCATAGATGTTGGCGAGCGCGTTGCGGTACGGTTCGTCCGCGCGATGATCGGCGTGCACGGCGGGATCGAGCGCCAGTGCCTCGAGCTCGGGGAGCGCGCCGACGAGGCGGCGCGACAGGCTCAGCTCGGCGCCCAGCGCGTGAACCTCCTCGAGATAGTATTCGAGTGCGACCGTCGCATGGCGCTGCATCGCATGCCGGGTCACCTCATCGGTGACGAACGGGTTGCCGTCGCGATCGCCACCGATCCAGCTACCCATGCGCAACAGCGGTCCGAGATGCGCCGTGCGCTCCGGCCACGCCGTCGCCATCTGCTCCTCTATTTCGGCGTAGAGCTTCGGCAGCTCGCGCAGGAATGTGTACTCGTAGTAGGCGAGGCCGTTCTCGATCTCGTCCGGCACGGTGAGTCTGACGGATCGCACGATGCGCGTCTGCCACAACGCCAGCACATCGCGGCGGATCTCCTCCTCGTTCGTGTGCAGCTCCGCGGGCGTGAGCTGCAGGCGGTCGCGCTGGAGCAGCAGGCGCGTGAGCTCGCGCTGGCGATTGAGCACGGCACGGCGCTGCACCTCGGTCGGGTGCGCGGTGAGAACCGGTGTTACCGCGCCTTGTGCGAACAGCCGCTCGATGTCCTCCGCCGCGAACCCCGCCTCGCGAATGCGCGCCAGGGCGAGGGCAAAGCTGCCTTCCTGCGGTTGCGGGTGATCGAGCTGATGTGCGCGGCGGCGGCGGTTGTGGTGAAGGTCTTCCGCGAGGTTCGCAAGCTGTGAAAAGAACGTGAACGCCCGTGCCACGACGACCACTTCCTCGTAGGGCAGCTTGCCCAGCATGCGCTCGAGCTCGCGCTTGGCGGTGGGATCCCGATCGCGGCGGAACCGGATCGCCATCTGCCGCGTGCTTTCGATCAGATCGAAAGCCGCTTCGCCGTGCTGCTCGCGCAGGGTGTCGCCAAGCACGCGCCCGAGCAAGCGAATGTCATCGCGCAGCGGCGCGTCCTTGTCGGCCTCCGCGTCCGGGGTGAACACGCCGCGTGATGCGCCGTTGTGCGTACTATCGTTCATGGCGGGGAACCCTCCACGGCGGTGGGAAACGGGCGCAGTGCCGGTGCCGGCCGGCCACCCGGACCAGGGGGTGCGTGCTAGAATCGCCGCCGGGATAGCGGGGACGGGGGCGCGAGCGCGCGGCGATACGGGGCTGGGACAAGCGAGAGGAGCGGTTTGGACAGCAGTGGGTTCGAAACCCGGCAGGCGCCGGCGCGCATCGTCATCGCAACCAGGGAAAGTGCGCTTGCGCTGTGGCAGGCGCACCACATCGAGACACAGCTCGCCGCATTATATCCAGAAAGCGAGATCCGCTTGCTCGGCATGACCACGGAAGGGGACCGCCGCCTCGGCGCATCGCTCGCCAAGATCGGCGGCAAGGGACTTTTCGTCAAGGAGCTGGAGGCCGCGCTGGAAGCGGGCGATGCGGACATCGCCGTGCACTCGATGAAGGACGTGCCCATGACGCTGCCACAGGGCTTCACCATCGCTGCGATCGGCGCGCGCGAGGATCCGCGCGATGCGCTCGTGTCGGCGCGGTGCACGCGTCTGTCCGAGCTGCCGCCCGGGGCGGTGGTCGGCACCTCCAGCCTGCGGCGCGAGAGTCAGATCCGCATGCGCTATCCCGCGCTCGCCGTGGCGCCTTTGCGCGGCAACGTGCAAACGCGGCTGCGCAAGCTCGACGCGGGCCAGTTCGACGCCATCGTCCTCGCGGCGGCGGGCTTGAAGCGGCTCGGCCTCGAGGCGCGCATCGCGGCGTTCATCCCGCCGGAAGAGAGTCTGCCGGCAGTCGGCCAGGGCGCGCTCGGCATCGAGTGCCGCACCGAGCGCGAGGACATGATCGCCGCGCTGGCCGCACTGAACGACGATGCGACCGCGCGCTGCGTGCGCGCTGAGCGCGCGATGAGCCGGGCGCTCGCTGGCAGCTGCAACGTGCCTATCGGGGGCTACGCGCGAATCGAGAACGGCCGCATTCACCTGACCGGATTTCTCGCCAGTCCGGACGGCGCGCGTCATCTTTGCGCCCGCGCCGACGGCGGGCTCGAGGATCCGGAAGCGCTCGGCGAAGCGCTTGCGCGCGAGCTCTACCGGCGCGGCGCGGCCGCCATCCTCGCGAGCATCGGCGCGACATGATGCCGCGCACGACGACCGGTTCGCTCACGCCGCGTGCAGGCACGCTCGCCGGGCGCACCATCGTCGTCACCCGACCCGCGGCACAGGCGGGAGCGCTGTCGGCGCTCATTCGCCAGGCGGGCGGAACACCGATCGTGTTTCCGGTGCTCGAGATCCGGGATGTCGACGACGCGCGCCCGCTCGCGCAGATCGTCGGACGCATCGCCCAGTTCGACCTCGCCATCTTCATCAGTCCCAACGCCGTGCAAAAAGCCATGCGTGTGATCGCTGCGCGCGGCGGGCTGCCGCCGCACGTGCGCGCCGCCACCGTCGGCAAAGCCTCCGCGGCCGCGCTGCGCCGGGCCGGAGTTGCAGACGTCATCGCGCCGACGGCACGCTTCGACAGCGAGGCGCTGCTCGAGCTGCCCGAGATGCAACAGGTCGGCGGCAGGCGCGTCGTCATCTTCCGCGGTGACGGCGGGCGCGAGCTGCTCGGCGCGGCCCTCGGCGCGCGCGGCGCCACGGTCGAGTATGCCGTGTGCTATCGCCGCTCCAGACCCGACGCCGATCCGGCCCCGCTCTTCGAACTGTGGGCGCGCGACGAGCTCGCGGCCATCGTTGTCACGAGCAGCGAAGGGATGCGCAATCTGTTCGAGATGGTCGGCCCCGCGGGGCGCGCGCGGCTCACGCAGACGCTGCTCTTCGTGCCGCACGAGCGTATCGCCGAAACCGCCCGCGCGCTTGGCGCGATGCGCCTGGTGCTCACCGGCGCCAACGACGACGGCATGCTGGCCGGAATGATCTGCTGGTGGAGCGGCGATGACCGCCAACGAACGACGGCCTGACTCACCCATGGACGATCCCATACCGCAGACGCCCGCCCCGGTCGCGCCGGCGCCGGAACCTGCCCCGCGCGAGGCGCCGCAGGAACTGCGGCTCGCGCTCACCAAGCTGGCACTGGGGCTCGCCGGGCTCGCGCTCGTGCTGCTCGCCTGGCAGTGGCTCGATGCGCGCAGCGAGCGGCAGGCGATACGCCAGGAGCTGGCGCAGCGGCTAGCCGAGATCGACGCGCAGAATCAGGCCGCGCGCGTCATCGCGCAACAGGCGCAGGAGGCGGCGCGCGACGCACAGGTCAAGGCGGGCGTGCTCGATGAGAAGCTCGCCCAGTCCCAGAATCAGCAGGTGGCACTCGAGACCCTGTACCAGGAGCTCTCGCGCAACCGCGACGACTGGTCGCTCTCCGAGATCGAGCAGATCGTGGCGATCGCGTCCCAGCAGCTGCAGCTCGCCGGCGACGTGCGCGCGGCACTGCTCGCCCTCCAGACCGCGGACAGCCGCCTGCAGCGCCTCGACAAGCCGCAGCTCATTCCGCTGCGCAAGGTGCTCGCGAAGGACATCGAACGGCTGAAGTCGCTGCCCTACGTCGACACGGTGGGCATCGCGGTGCGGCTCGATACGCTGCTCGGCCAGGTCGACGCGCTGCCGCTCGCCATGGAAGTGCGGCCGGTCACGGAGCGCGAGGCCGCGGCCCCCGCTCCCGCCGGTGAGGGCGCATGGCAGAGGGTGATGCGGGAGGCGATGGCCGACTTCAAGCAGATGGTGCGGCTGCAGAAGCTCGACAAGACCGAGGTGCCGCTGCTCGCCCCGGAGCAAGCCTATTTCGCGCGCGAGAACCTGAAGCTGCGCCTGTTGTCCGCGCGCGTCGCGCTGCTGCAGCGGGACCCGGTGGCATACCGCGCCGACATCCTTGCGGCCCGCGACTGGCTCCATCGTTACTTCGACACGCAGAACAAGGCGGTGACGAGCGCGCTTGCCACCCTGCGCGAGCTCGGCGAGAGTCCGGTGAGCATCGAAGTCCCCGATATCGCCGGCAGCCTGGACGCCGTGCGCAACTACAAGATCGCGCGCGACACGAAGGAACTGCCGGACACCGCTGCGCCCGCAAAACCCGCATCGAAGGGGGTTCGAGCGCGATGAAAGCGCTACTCTGGCTGCTGGCGCTCGCCGCGCTGGCGGTCGGGCTGACCGTGGCGTCCCGCTATTCGAGCGGCTACGTGCTGGTGGTGTTGCCGCCCTACCGCGCCGAGCTGTCGGTCAATCTGCTCGTCCTGCTCGTGCTCGCGGGTTATGCGCTGTTCTACCTGGTAACGCGCTTCGTCGGCAATGCGCTGCGGATACCGGAACAGGTGCGCGTGTTTCGGGAGACGCGCCGGCGCGAGCGGGGACGGCGTGCGCTGAACGAGGCGATCGGCGCGCTCTTCGTGGGACGCTTCGCACGCGCCGAGAAGTCGGCCGCCGAAGCGCTCGAACTCGACGAATCGCCGATCCTGTCGGCGGTGATCGCCGCGCGCGCGGCGCACGAGCTCAGGGCTTTCGACAAGCGCGACGAATACCTCGCGCGCGCCATGCGGCAGGAGTCGCCCGACGCCGACCTGGCGCGCGTCGCACAGGCCGAACTGCTCACCGAGCAACACCGCTTCGATGAAGCGCTCGCATCGCTCGCCGGCGTCGAGCACAAACACCCGGCCGTGATGCGGCTCGAGCTCAAATTGCAGCAGCGGCTCGGCAACTGGGATCGCGTGATCGAACTGGCGTCGGGGCTGGGCAAGCGCGGCGCCTTCGATGCGCTGCGGGTGCGGCAGGTGAGCCGCAGCGCGCACATCGAGAACCTGCGGCGGCGCACCGTGGACGCTGCCGGTTTGAAGCAGTACTGGCAAAAGCTGTCGAGCGAGGAGCGCACGGACAGCAAGATCGCGTCGGTCGCTGCCCAGGCCTTCATCACCCTCGGGGGCTGCGCGGAGGCGCACAAGATCGTCGAAGAGAGCCTCGCGGTCGCCTGGGACAGCGAGCTCGTCGCGCTCTACGGCGAGTGCCTGGGAGCGGACGTGCGGCGGCAGATCGAGCTGGCGGAGAAGTGGCTCCCCGATCATCCCGACGACGCCGTCCTGCTGCTCACCCTGGGCCGCCTGTGCGCGCGCCAGGGGCTGTGGGGCAAGGCCGAGAGCTATCTCGAAGCAAGCCTGTCGGTCGAGCAGAGTTACTCCGCGCACCTGGGTCTGGCGCAGCTCAAGGAGCGTCGCGATCTGCACGAGGCAGCCGCCACGCACTACCGCAAGGGCCTGGAGCTCGCCCTCTTCCAGGTGAGATCGAACACCGGCGGCCGGCGCCGCACCGTGGTGTAGCAGCCTTATCCGGCCGCGTTCCTCAGCGCGTCGCCCGAAGTCGTGAAGGCGTCGGAGAAGAACGCGTCTTCGGGCAGGCTGCAGTGGGTCGTGAAGTCGCGATGGGCAGCTTCCACCATCACCGGCGCGCCGCAGGCGTAGACATGGTGCGCGGACAGGTCGGGGTAGTCCGCCATCACCGCCCGATGCACGAAGCCCGTGCGGGCGGTCCATTCGTCCTCGGCACGCGGTTCCGAGAGCACCGGCACGTAGCGGAAGTTCGGATGCGCCGCCGCCCACTGCCGGGGCAGCGCGTCCAGGTACAGATCCGGCCGCGCGCGCGCTCCCCAGTACAGCACCATCGGGCGCTCGACGCCGCGGTGGAAGGCGTGCTCCAGGATGCCCTTGATCGGGGCGAAGCCAGTGCCGCTCGCGAGAAAGATGATCGGATTGTCGCAGTCTTCGCGCAGAAAGAAGGTGCCGAAGGGACCTTCGAAGCGAAGGATCTCGCGCTCTTTCATCCGCGTGAACACGTACTCGGTGAACGTGCCGCCGGTGTAGTGGCGCAGATGCAGCTGCAGGGTTTCGTCGTCGTGCGGCGCGTTCGCCATCGAGAAGGCGCGGCGCTTGCCGTCCCGGGTCAGGATTTCGATGTACTGGCCGGCGAGGAACTGCAAGCGCTCGTTGGCCGGCAGCCGCAGATGGAGCGCCATCACGTCCGGGGCGAGACGTTCCATCTTCTGCACCCGGCAGGGCAGGGTCTTGATCGGGATGTCGCGCACGGCGCCGACCTCGCGCGATTCGATGACCAGATCGGATAGCGGACGGGCCTGGCAGAAAAGCGCGAAGCCCGCCTCGCGGTCGGCTTCGGGGAGCGCGGTCGGCTGGTAGCGGCCATAGTCGACGCGGCCCTCGAGGATCTTGCCCCGGCACGACCCGCAGGCACCGTCGCGGCAGCCATAGGGCAGCGGGTGCCCCTGCCGCAGCGCGGCCTGGAGCACGGTCTCATCGGGCTGCACGTCGAACACGTGGTCGCTCGGCTTGATGATGACGCGGCAGATCATCGTGATCCTTTCGATTGCGTCCTTGGGCGGGCGAGTCGGCAACTGCCCGAACTCCATTAAACTGCGACGATGCGACGACTGTTGATCGTGGGCTGCGGCGACGTGGCACTGCGTGCCGCCCCGCTGCTGGCCCGGCGCTATCGCCTCTACGGACTGTGTCACCGGCCCGAGCAGCGCCCCGCGCTGCGTGAGCGGGGCATCACGCCGGTGGCGGGTGATCTCGACGATCTGGCGCGCCTGCGCCGGCTGGCCGGGCTCGCGCAGGATGTTCTGCACCTCGCCCCGCCGCCGCCGCGCGGGCTGCGCGATTCCCGCACCGCGCGCCTTCTGGCCGCTCTCGGAGGCCGCGGAAGTCTACCACGGCGACTCCTGTACATCAGTACCTCGGGCGTCTATGGCGATTGCCGCGGGGCGCTGGTGCCCGAGACCCGTCGCGTCAGCCCCGCAACGGACCGCGCGCGCCGGCGCGTCGATGCGGAAAGACGGCTGCGCGCCTTCCAGCGCCGCACCGGGGCGAGCGTTTCGATCCTGCGCGTGCCGGGCATCTATGCCGCGGACCGCCTGCCCCTGGCGCGGCTGAAGGCGCGGACCCCGGCGCTCGCGCACGACGAAGACTCGCATTCGAACCACGTGCACGCCGACGATCTCGCACGCATCTGCGCCGTGGCGCTGCGGAAGGGACGCCCCGGGCGCGTCTACCATGCGGTCGACGAGAGCTGCCTCAGGATGGGGGATTACTTCGACGCGGTGGCCGATGCCTGCGACCTGCCGCGCCCGCCGCGCGTCACCTGGCCCGTGGCGCGGGCGCGCCTGTCGCCGGAGCTATTGTCCTTCATGGGTGAATCGCGGCGGCTTTCGGGCGTGCGCCTGAGGAAGGAACTCGGCGTGCGGCTGCGCTATCCCACGGTCCAGAGCGCGCTCGACGAGATCGCCCGCTGGCGCGCCGGCGGCGCCGACTGACCGCGGTCGGTGTGCCGAAACCCGCTAGAATCGAGTGTTTTTCGTTGGACGATCGCCGTGGACACCCTGCTCGTCTTCACCAACATGCCGGATCGCGAAAGCGCCCTCGCACTCGCCCAGGCCCTGATCGACGCCAGGGTCGCCGCCTGTGTGAACGTGCTCGGCGGCTGCACCTCGATCTACCGCTGGCAGGGCGCGAGCGAGACGGCGCAGGAGGTGCCGGTGCTGATCAAGACGCGCGCGGCGTGCTACCCGGCGTTGGAGCGCGCCATCCGCGAGCGGCATCCGTACGACGTGCCCGAAATCATCGCGGTCCCCGTCACCCGGGGTCTGCCGGCCTATCTCGAATGGGTGGAGTCGGAGACCCCGCCGGCCGCCTCCGGCCGCTGAGACCTGCCCGGGGCTGACCTCATGTCAGGCATGCGCGGTCTCATAGCCTTCCTGATCGCGTTCCTGCTGGTGCCAGCGGGCGCGGTCGGCGGCGTCGACGATCTGTTCAAGTCCTTCGGCAGCGGTCAGTCGGAGTCCGGGTTCCTGCCGCCTGAGCAGGCATTTCGGGTCGAGGCCGAGCGGCGCGACGCCACCTCCGCCGTCGTGCGCTTCGCTCCGGCGCCCGGCTACTACCTGTACAAGGAAAAACTCGAGTTTCGGCTGGAGGGCGCCGACGGCGCAAAGGTGGCGGGCGTCGCGCTGCCCCCGGCGCAGTCCAAACAGGATCCGATCTTCGGCTCCACCCATGTCTACCACGAACCGTTCGAAGCGGTGCTCGAGCTCGCCGCGAACGGCACGGCCGGCCCGACCCTCGCCGTGGACTATCAGGGCTGCGCCGACAAGGGGCTGTGCTATGCCCCGATGACCAAGATCTTCGTGCTCGACGGCACCGGCGCCCTGGCGGCCGCGATGCCCACCGCGGCCCTGGCGGCAGACGCCGTCGCCGAAGACAGCCGCATCGCCGCGGCGCTCCGCGACGGCGGGCTGTGGGCGTCGATTGCGGCCTTCTTCGGCTTCGGGCTCCTGCTGACGCTGACACCCTGCGTGTTCCCCATGATTCCGATCCTGTCCGGCATCATCGCCGGACACGAGCACGCCAGGCTCTCGCACGCGCGCGGCTTCATGCTCGCGCTGGCTTACGTCCTCGGCATGGCGCTGACCTATGCCGCGGCGGGGATCGCGGCCGGGCTGTCCGGGACGATGCTCTCGGCAGTGCTGCAGACGCCGTGGGTGCTCGTCACCTTCGCGGCGATCTTCGTGCTGCTCGCCTGCTCCATGTTTGGCCTTTACGACCTGCAACTGCCCATCTTTCTCCAGAGCAAGCTCGCCGCAGAGGCGAATCGCCTGCATGGCGGTCACTTCGCCGGGGTGTTCGGCATGGGCGCCCTCTCTGCGCTCATCGTCGGGCCCTGCGTGGCGCCGCCGCTGGCCGGCGCCCTGCTGTACATCTCGCAGACCCGCGAGGCGATGCAGGGCGGCGCCGCACTCTTTGCCATGGGTCTCGGCATGGGTGTGCCGCTGCTGCTCATCGGCGCGACCGGGGGCGCGGTGTTGCCGCGGTCGGGGCCGTGGATGGAATCGGTGAAGCAGGTATTCGGGGTCGTCATGCTCGGGGTGGCGATCTGGCTCGTCGCGCCGTTGCTGCCCGCGGTCGTGGTCATGCTGCTGTGGGCGGGGCTCCTCATCTGCTCGGCGATCTTCCTGCACGCCATCGACCCGCTGCCGCACGGTGCGTCGGGCTTTCGCAAGCTGTGGAAGGGTGTCGGCGTGATCGTCCTGCTGCTCGGGGTGGCGTTGCTGGTCGGCGCGCTGTCGGGCGGTCGGGACGTGCTCCAGCCCCTGGCCGGGCTGCGCACAGTGGCCGGCGTGACCGAGCCGGTGTTGCGCTTCGAGCGCGTGCGCAGCCTCGGAGAACTGGACGCCCGGCTGGCGCAGGCGCGCGGCCGACCCGTGATGCTCGACTTCTATGCGGACTGGTGCGTGGCCTGCAAGGAAATGGAGCGCTTCACCTTCACCGATGCCCGGGTGCGGGCAGTGCTCGACAGCTTCGTTCTGCTGCAAGCGGACGTGACCGGCAACACCGCCGACGACCGTGCCCTGATGCAGCGCTTCAACCTGTTCGGACCTCCCGGGTACATCTTCTTTTCGCCGGCCGGCAACGAGATCTCGGCGCTGCGGGTCACCGGCTTCAAACCCGCGGACACCTTCCTCGGTGTACTGGAGCAGGTCGGCGGTCGATGATGAAAGTCCGCTCCGCCGCGCTCGCGGTGTCGATCGCGCTGCTCGCCGCAGCGGCGGGGTTTGCCGCGCGCAGCCTGTGGCTGGATGACCGGAAACCCCAGGCACCACCTGCCATCGCCTTCCAGGACACCCTCGCGAAAGCGAGCTTCACGGACCTGGCGGGGCAGACCCAGCCGCTCGACCAATGGCGCGGCAAGGTGCTGGTGGTGAACTTCTGGGCGACGTGGTGCCCGCCGTGCCTGAAGGAGATTCCGGAGTTCATCCGCATGCAGAACCGGTACCGCGAACATGGCGTGCAGTTCGTGGGCGTGGCGATCGACCAAGCCGACCAGGTCGCGCCCTTTGCCGAAAAGATGGGGTTCAACTACCCCGTGCTGCTGGGTGCGCTGGACGCGGTAGAGCTCCTGCGCACGCTCGGCAATCCGCATGGCGGCCTGCCCTTCACCGTGGTGTTCGACCGCAGCGGCACGCTCGCTGCAGCCGAGCTGGGTGTGGTCGACGAGGCGAAGCTATCGCGCGTGGTCGATCCACTTCTTTGACAGTTCTCCGAAGATCGCGGGCGCGCTGCCCTGGGTCCAGGAGGTCTCGGCGCACTGGACGAAATGTGGCGAACTGCGTCAAACTGCGAGGATGTCGCCGGCGCCCGCCTCCCAGCACATTCTCGTCCTGCACGGACCCAACCTCAATCTTCTGGGGACGCGAGAGCCCAAGCATTACGGCCGCGTGACGCTCGCGGAGATCGACGCGACGCTCTCCCGTCGAGCCGACGCGGCAGGTGCGCGCCTGGAAACGCATCAGAGCAATTCGGAAGGCGATCTCATCGATCGCGTGCAGGCGGCCGGGCGCTCGGGGGTCGACTTCGCGATCGTCAATCCGGGCGGATTCACCCACACCAGCATCGCGCTGCGAGACGCCTTGGCGGCGGTCGACATCCCGTTCGTCGAGGTTCATCTGTCCAACGTGTT
>JAEUMX010000295.1 GCA_016791285.1 Burkholderiales bacterium | reverse complement strand
CATCCTGGTGCGCGTCTTCCGCAATCAGAACCCCGACGGCGACTGGCCGCAGTGGTTCATGTTCTTCGACCGCGTGCGCGATATCCGGGCCGGCGACTCTCACGGCGACATCGTGTTCTGGCCGCTGCTGGCCTTGGCGCAGTACCTCCTCGGCACCGACGACGCGGCGTTTCTGGAAGAGAGCCTGCCCTTCCACCATCCCGCGGGCGACGCCGACGCAGAGCACGCGACGGTGTGGCAGCACGTCGAGCGCGCACTGGAGGTGATCGGCGCGCGGGTGATCGCGGGAACCCGCCTCGCCGCCTACGGCCACGGCGACTGGAACGATTCGCTGCAGCCTGCCGACCCGACGTTTCGCGACCATCTGTGCAGCGCGTGGACGGTCACGCTGCACTATCAGACCCTCGCGACGCTGGCCGAGGCGATGCGGCGGTTGGGACGAGACGAGCAAGCCATCCGCTTCGAGCAATGGGCCGCCGACGTGCTCGCGGACTTCCAGCGGCTGCTGGTGAAGGACGGCACGGTGGCCGGGTACGCGCATTTCGGCGCAGCGGGCAGCGTGCAGTACCTCCTGCACCCGCGAGACGACACGACGGGTCTGTCGTACAGCCTGCTGCCGATGATTCACGCCATCTCGAACGGCATGCTAAGTCCCGAGCAGGCGCGCCATCATCTGGCGCTCATCGACAAGCACTTGCTCGGTCCCGACGGCGCGCGGCTGTTCGACCGGCCGATGCGCTATCGCGGCGGCCCGCAGCGATCCTTTCAGCGTGCGGAGAGCAGCAGCTTCTTCGGCCGCGAGATCGGGCTCATGTACACGCACGCCCACCTGCGCTATGCCGAAGCGCTCTGGCACTGCGGCGACGCGGATGGCTTTTTCCGGGCGCTGTGCCAGGTCGTACCGATTTTCCTCGACACTCGGGTACCCCAGGCCACCCGGCGTCAGGCCAATTGCTACTACTCGAGCAGCGACGCCGGTTTCGCCGACCGCTACGAGGCTTACTCCCAATACGACCGTGTGAGCGCCGGCCACATTCAGCTCGACGGCGGCTGGCGAATCTATTCCAGCGGCGCGGGCATCGCCACGGCGCTGATCTTCCGTTGCTTCCTGGGATTGCGCGTGGAACGTTCGCGGCTCGTGATCGACCCGGCGATACCGAAGGATCTCGATGGCTTGCGGGCGGCGCTGTTACTCGCCGACATCCGTATCGAGATCACCTACCGCATCGAGGCTCGGGGATGCGGGGTCGTGGCGCTGGAGCACGACGGGCGGGAGCTGTCCTTCGCCCGGCTGGATAACCCCTATCGCATCGGCGGGGCCGAGGTATCGCTGACCGCACTGAGGCAAAGGGCGGCAGGAGGAACGGCGCAGCTCACGGTACAAGTGGGGTAGCTGGACGAGGGCGATTGCTCCTCCCCCTACATAGAACAGACTTGCAACCAACACAAAATCAACGTAACTTCCAAGAGTCTCTTGCCCCACTGGATCGTAACAATGGCTGCCATCCTTGATTTCCAGGCCTTTGCCGAGGAACTTCGCATGCCAGGCCAGCCTGTCATCGCGCCCGACCGCTTTGCGACGGCGCTGCAACTGCGTCAGCAAGACCTCGCGCGGCTCGCACATGTCCACCGCACCACGGTTTCCGAGGCTCCGGCGAACGTCAAGCTGCAGCAGTTCATGCGCGACGCGCTGCGCGTCCTGTCGGCGGCGATCGACATCACGGGCGAGCACGGTCGCGCGATCTACTGGTACCGGAATACGCCAATTCCGGAGTTCGAGCACCGCACTGCCGAGCAGCTCGTCTCAGCAGGCAAGACCGACGCCGTCGTGTCGTACCTGATGTCGGTCGCTGGCGGTGCGACTGGATGATTCTCGCCGACATCGGCCCCGACACACCCTATTACCGCGCGTTCACGCCACGATGGGCCCATGCCCCTGAAAGCGGGGTCGGTGCCGCGATCGGGGGCGGACGTTTCAATCGACCGGGTGTCGAGGCGCGTTATCTGGCCGAGACTGCCGCAGGCGCCCTCGTGGAGTACCAAGCCGAGTTCCCTTTGCTTCCGCCTGCGACACTCGCGGCCTTCTTGGTCACCGCGAGCAACGTCGTAGACTTTACCGGCGGATACGACACGACACGCTGGTCGCCGATCTGGGCCGAGGCGTACTGCAACTGGAAGAAGCTCGCATTTCTCGACGAGATCGAGCCTCCGAGCTGGGTGATCGGTGACCTCGTGCGCGACGCCGGCTTGCCCGGCATCCTGTATCGCTCGGCCCGAGACGCGAGCCTGACGTGCCTCGTCCTGTTCCCGGAAATGGCGGAGACCACTGGATTCCGCGCGCCGGTACACGATCCCGAACGTGAGTTACCTCGCGATGCATCGTCTTGGGCGCATTGAATCTGCAATGAGACGGAGTGGGTGCCGAACTCACGAGAGCACACGCGGCCTCCGGCGCGTTGACGCGCTCGCGTGCCATTGCATACACTCGTCCGGCCATCTTCCATCGTCCCGCATCAGCACGCTTCATGAGCCTCTCTCCCCGCCAGTCGACGCGCAGCCTGACCGCGTCGCTCGTGTCGACCTTATCGATCACGCTCGCAGTCGGCCTCACTACCCTGCTCCCCGGCTGCGGGTGGTGGTCTTCCGGCAAGCAGCGCACCGACACGAGCGCCGGCCAGCAGCTGTCTGACTTACGCAAAGCCTACGATTCCGGTTCGATCACACGCGAGGAGTACGAGCGTGAGCGGCGGCGAATCATCGGCGACTGGTGACGAGCACACCCGCGCCGATTTGACGCTCGGGATCCCGGTTCATAGAATCCACGCTCCCGGGTGGCGGCCTGCACGGCCACACCCCTCTCCGACGCAAGTCCAATCACGTCAGCGGGAGCCCCAGATGTCGATTGCAAGACCCAGGATTGCCGTGTTCGTCGCGTTCCTTGCGTTCGCAGGCGCGATTACCGGGTGCGGTGGCGGAAGCGCCGACGTGAAACCGGTGACGAGCACCACCGCAACCGGTCAGCAGCTGGTCAACCTCAAGAAGGCGCTCGACGCGGGGACGATCACGCCGGATGAATACGACAAG
>JAEUMX010000253.1 GCA_016791285.1 Burkholderiales bacterium | reverse complement strand
ACTCCCTTCGTCGACGTGGCGCTGCAATGGCAGGACGGAAACCGCGAGGAACGGAAGACGGTCGCGCTCACGAAGGAGCAGCCCAATGCCACCTGGTCGGTGGACATCGGCGACCGCACGCAGCGCAAGTATCGCTATGCGGTCACCTACAACCTCGCCGACGGCACCCGCGCCGAAGGCGCGCAGGGGGAAACGGACGACCCGGTGATCTCCGTCACGCGTCATCGGCCATGACATAACAACGGGCCGCGCCATGCATTCCGAAACCGAATGAGGAGCCGCAGTCATGATGAAACTCCCCGCTATCCTGCACAAGCAGTTCGAAGACGGCTCGACCGCCACGGTCTTTCAGGACGACAAGAAGTTCTGGAGCTTCTGCGCCATTCCGGGATTCCCCACGGTACGCCGGGATGCGCAGGACAACCCCGTCTTCGGGCTCTTCAAGTTCAACCTCTCGGACGAGTCACGGGAAGAGAACCCGGATCTGCCGCGCGGCGGCGGTTACATGGTCTTCGATTCCGAGCTCAAGGTAAGCGAAAAAAATCTCAAAGAGCTCACGAAGGACCTCGAGAAGATCGTCGAGGACGAGTTCGAGCGGCTGAAGAGGCTGCCGAACGACAAGGTCCGCGAGCTCACGCTCGGGGCCACGTTCAACGATACGATCGGGAAGCATTGGGGTCAGGGAAGCATGGCAGGCGGGCCCATGGCCTCCCCCCAGACCAGTTCGACGACTACCCTGACCATGCCCGGCACCGGCTTCACACGGCCGCAACGCAACGAGGCGGCGCCAAAGCCCGTTATCGGCGAACCATTGTGGAAGTCCGGCAAGGTGACGATGAATGCCCCGTCGTCGGCGGGACTGGTATCGAACAAGATCGGGGAACGACCCGCTTCTCTCATCGGCAACAACGTGGCTGCCTTCAGCCTCGATCTGACGCCCGACGGCGCGACATTCATGCAGCAGACCCTGGTGGGGCGCGACGGCCGCGGCGCGACGGACCTGACCCCGATTCAGGTCGTCTACGAGCTCACCATGCTGGCCAAGCTGCCGCCGGCGACCATGTATATCAAGTTCAATACCGCGAGCGTCTTTCACTCCGTTCAGGAGCTCTTTCACGAGCATCACAACTGCACCGACGACTACTTCACGTCGGAGAACATGATGTCGACCGCCATCGAGGCCGGACTGGTCACGGTCAAGATCGATTCCGGCGGGATCACCGACGAAGACATCCTGCAAATGCTGATGCAGCAGGCGACGAGCACGGTCCAGGAGCTGCTCGCCAACAAGTTCGCGAAGAAGGAGCGGGCTCCGATGGAGGAATGGGCGAACGAAGACGTCCAGGAGAGCAGCCGCGAGATCTACCGCTTGAAGCAGGTCAGCGAAGTCGACATGACCAACTTCGAGCAGACCATGGAGATCAACTCGACGATCGAGTACAAGATCGCGCCGCAAGGCACGCTGCAGGCGTTCTTCACCCGCGTCCAGGACATGGCCCCGTATGTTCGGGTCGTGGATACCAATGCCGACCCGTTCTTCAAGACGCTGGGGCTCAAGGCGCGAGCGTTTGCAAAGTGGGACGAAGACGACGTGGCCTTCGCCGAGCTCGAAATCAAGTACGAGCACGGCGGACAGACGAAGGTGCAGACGTTCACCTTTACGCCTGAGACGAAAGACCCGATGGAGTGGGATCCGGCTCTGATCGACGGCAAGCGCGAGTATCAGTACCGCTGGCGCGTCGGCTTCGAGGGGCGGGCCGCCGGGGAATGGTCGAAGTGGGAGAAGACCACCACCCGCAATCTCAACGTGGCGGTCGAGACCCCGGGCAAACTCAGCGTCGAGGTGAGCGGCGTCGGTCTCGATTTCGAGAACGTCGTCGACGCGGTGCTGGTGCACCTGCGCTATGCCGATCCGGCCCGCGACGTGCCGATGGCTGGGCAATCCATCCTCATCAGCAAGGACCGGCCGGGCGGCACCTGGACGCGCATGCTCTTCGCACCGTGGGATAAACCGCTCGAGTACCGGGTGGAGTATCTCTTGAAGAGCGGCACGACTCTGGAGAAGGATTGGACGAAGACGAGCGGCCCGCAGCAGAATCTGCTCGTGACGCGGCCCAATGTCGATGTGCTCGATCTGACGCTCATCCCGGCCGGAAAGTGGGCCGACGTCATTCAGGCGGTGCTGTCGCTGCGTTACGTGGACGGCGCCTATAACCGTGACGCGCAGTTCAATTTCAAGACCGCGGACGAGTTCAAGAAGTGGGCCGTGCTCTTGCTGAACGCCCGCCAGCGCAAATTCGAGTATCGGATTCTCGCGACCTTCAAGAACGGCGACACGCAGGAAACGGAGTGGCTGTCGCGCGAAGGGGACCAGGCCCTGCCGGTCCTGGTGGAGGGACCGCCGCGCCTCGACCTCAAGATCACGGGCGCCGTACTCGACTACGCCAGCACACCGCTCGCGAAGGTCGATCTCGAATACAACGATCCGCAGGGCCAGCACGATGTCGAGAGCATTGCGCTGCAGAAGGCGACGGATGTCTTTTCCTGGTCCGTTCCGCTGCGCAAGGAGGGTCCTAAGACCTATCGGCACAAGATCACCTACTTCCCGATCGAGGGCAATCCGGTCGAGCGCGACTGGGAAGTGACCGACACCGAGCTCATCGTGGTGCCGCGCTACTCGATCCCGAAGATCGGCGCCGACTTCAGCCCGAAGCTCGTGAACTTCGCGGTCACGCCCGCGGTCGAGGTCAACCTGAGCTACGACGATCCGCAACGCACCGTCCACGAAACAATGACGCTGGTGTTCACGTCCGGGGAGCACCAGAAGTGGTTCGTGCCCGTGGCCGACGGCGCGCCCCGTGCCTACGAGATGACCATTACGTACTACTACCTGGACGGCACCCAGCGCACCATGACCCCGGTCAAGCTCGAGAAACCGTCCGTGCTCATTCCGCCGGCGCCGCGCCCGCAGGAGAACTGAGATGCTGTACCTCGGCGGCGGCATGCGGCAGGTGAAGGTGGGTGAGGGCAAGTCGATCACCGTCCTTCCGGACTTCAGCGATCCGACTCAGAGCTACTATCTGCCCAACATCCCGCACATCGCCAGGATGGAAGACGGCACGCCGGCGATCCGCATGCTCGTCTACCGCGAAGATCTCGACACGGTGCCGGACAACGCGCCCGAGGCCGTCGCATTCCTGAGTCTGGACGTGGACCTGGCGTGGCCGCCGGAGCTCATCGAGGAAGCCGCGAGCCGGTTGCGGATCGAGGACGGGCTGGCGCAGAAGCCGCGCTTGACGCCGATCTTCTTCACCAAGGGCTCGGTCAAGCTGATGCTGCTCGACGCGGTGACGCCGGAGGAAGGCGCAGGCGGACCTGCGGGCGAGGAGCGCCCGACGGCGTTCGTGACGAAGATCATGGGCGCCGGTTCGCCGGACCTGGTGGGCACCAACCGGGCGATCTTCCAGGCCACGCTCACGAAGAAG
>JAEUMX010000231.1 GCA_016791285.1 Burkholderiales bacterium | reverse complement strand
GCATCCGGAGGTCGTGTTCGCCAAGATCAACACGGACGCGGAGCAGGAGCTCGCCAGTCAGTTCGGCATCCGGTCGATCCCCACGCTCATGGTCTTCCGGCAGCAGGTGATCCTGTTCTCGGAGCCTGGCGCCATGTCCGGACGCGATCTCAATGCCGTGCTCGAGCAGGCGAAGAACCTCGACATGGACGAAGTGCGACGCCAGATCGCCCAACAGTCACAGCAGCAGTAGCCTTTCAGGCCACCGTCCCGGCGCCTTCTTCCGGACGCAGCGGCGCGAGCAGCGCGGTGCGCAGTTCGTCGTCTTCGAGGCGGGACAGAAACCACCGCAGGGCTCGTCCCGGATCCTTCGCGCGCCAGGCGAGGAAGAACGGAATCTCCGGTTTCGGCTCCTCGACTTCCCGCACCACGAGTCGTCCCGCGTCGAGGTCGGGGCCGATCAGATGAACCGGCAGAAAACCCACTCCCAGCCCCGCCACCTGCGCGTCGCGTTTGCCGCAGATGTCTGGCACGGTGAACACGTCCTGCCCGGAGAGCAGGCCGGAGGTTCGAGGCGGCAGGCTGCGCGAGCTGTCGGCAGCAGACACGGCGCGATAGTCGAGCAGCGAGGCGCTCCTGACCGGTTCAGGCAATTGCGCGAGTGGATGGTCGGGGCGCACCGCGAACACCCATTGCACGGTGCCGAGCGCGCGCGTCGCATAGCCGCCCCCGGCGGGTCCGTCGCCCGGGGCGCCGATGACGAAGTCCGCACGTTCCGCCGCCAGCGCATCCCAGCAACCGCCGTATACCTCCGACGAGAGCCTGAGGCGCGTGCCGCAGTCGACCGCGTAGAACTCGCGCACCAGAGGAAAGAGCCGGGTCAACGGGATGAGATCGCTCACCGCGATCCGCAGCTCGGTTTCCCAGCCGGTGGCCACACGCTTCACCCGCGCCTCCAGGGCGGTGGCGGCGCGCAGGAGATGGCGGCCTTCCCGCAGCAGCGCGCTGCCCGCCTCGGTGAGGATCGCGCGGTGACCACGGCGGTCGAAGAGCAGGAGATCGAGATCCTGCTCGAGCTTCTGGATCGTATACGTGATGGCCGACGGCACGCGGTGCAGCTCGTCGGCAGCGGCCGCGAAACTGCCCTTGCGGTCGATCGCGTCGAGGACCGCCAGAGCGTCGAGCGAGAGCTTCATGTTCAAGGTCTCTGAACAACTTTCCCGGAATTATTCGCTATCCCGGTTTGAGTCACAAACGTAAAATATTAAGTTTTTCTCAGATTTCGCCGATCTCTACCATGCAGGAATCTTCAGCAGGCTTCGCCGCCCGCGCGCTCGTCGTCCTCGCCTTGCTGGTCCCCGGTTTCGCGCTGGCGCAGCCCACAGGAGGCAAGCCCCCGGGGGTACCGGTCAAGGCCGCTGCGGTCAGGGTCAGCACGCTCAGCACGGATGTGTCCGCGGTCGGCACGCTGATCGCGAACGAGTCCGTGATGATCCGGCCCGAGATCGCCGGCCGCGTCGTCGCCATTCACTTCGACGAAGGGCAGGCGGTGCCGAAGGGGGCCAAGCTCGTTACCCTTGATCAATCGGAATACAAGGCCATCCTTGCCCAGTCCGAGGCCGAGGCAAAGCTCGCGACGCGGCGCTACGAGCGCTC
>JAEUMX010000210.1 GCA_016791285.1 Burkholderiales bacterium | reverse complement strand
CAAGGTGAGCACGGTCCTCATTCCAAACGTCCATTTCGAGACACCCCACTACACAGTGACCCGGCTCAAGCACGACGAGCTCAACCGGTCCGAGCCGCTGCCTGCGAGCTATCAGATGGTCGAAGCACCGCCCGAGGAGGAACAAACGCCCGTCCTGGCGCCGGAGTCCTTCGCCCCCCGCCCCGAGGCAGCAGTAAAGGGGATCACCCCGACCCAGCCGGCACCCCTGGAGACACCGCGGCCACCGCCTGTCAGCGCACCCCCACCGGTATCACTCATCGACAAGATCTTCGGCTGGTTCCGCCGCAAGCCGGAGCCAGTGGCGGAGGTTCCCGTCAGGCCGGCGTCGCCGCAGCGCGGGCATCGGCGCGGCCGTGGCGATCGGGAGCGCGGTCGCCCGGAGCGGCGGGAGCGGCGAGATGCTGACCGCAACCGCCAGGAGCCGCAGGCCGTGAGCGTTCACCCGCCCGCGCCGCCATCCGATGTCTCACCGCCCCAGGCGGAACGCACCGAGCGGCCGGAGCGCATGGAACGCCGGGAGCGCGGCGAGCGTCGGGACCGCGGCGAGCGCCCGGAGCGAGGTGAGCGCCAGCAACGCCAGCAGCGTCAGCAAGGTACGGGACCGCGCGAGGCAACGCCTCGTCTGCCGCTGGAACCGGGCCTGCCGGGTGAAGCACCCATGGAAAACGCGGAGATTCAGGAGAACCGGGGCCGTCGTCGCCGCGGTCGACGTGAACGCAGGCCGGAAGGCACGGGCAGCCCGGCCCGACAAGGCGCAGAAGTGGCGCTCGCCGAGGCGCCTGCACTGGCTCCGCTGCTCACAGCGGAAGAGCCCGTCGCGCGTGGCGAGGTGCCCGCCGAGGCCGCGCTTGCGCTCGACGTCGCGCCAGCAGCGCAGGCTGTTCTGCCACCGCCGGTGTACGTGGAGCCCGCGCAGCCCGCTCTTTCAACCCCTGTCGAACCGGTCTTCGCAGAAATCGTCCCGGCAGAACCGGTGTCTGTCGAGGTTGCCCTGACATCTCCTGCATTCGAGACGATCAAAGACGTTACGCCGGCTCTGGTCTCGATCGAGGAACCACCTCCCGCCGCAGCAGCGCACGCCCCCTCCCCCGTCGCCCCGCTACCGGCGCCGGTCGAGTTGCCGGAGGGAATGGTGATGGTGGAAACGGCTCCGGGTCGATCCCGGGTCGCTGCTGCGTTCGAGTCTGAGCCGCAGTCGGAGCCTCGGCGGGCACCCAGGCCGCGACCCGCTGCGTCATCGGCCGACGAAGAAACGCTCGTTCAGATCGAAACGCGCAAGTAGCGAACGATTTTCCAAGGAGGAAAGAGCGCGACGGCGCACTTTCCTTTTTGTCCATCCGGCGGCGCTTCAGCGTGGCTCTACGACGCCGAAGAGTTTCTCCTTCAGCGCCTTCAGGGCATCACGCGCCCGGGCAGCGCGCTCGAACTCAAGATTGCGCGCGTGCTCGAGCATTTCCTTCTCGAGGCGCTTGATCTCTCGTGTGAGTTCTTTTTCCGACAGGGCGAGCGCCGCAGGCTCGGCTCGATGGGCTCGTGTTCCCATCTCCCCCGGACGCGCAGCGTACACACCGTCGATCATGTCCCGGACCTCTTTCTCGACGCCCTTCGGAGTGATGCCCCGCGCAGCGTTGTGGGCGATCTGCTTCGCGCGGCGTCGCTCGGTCTCGCCGATGGCCCGCCGCATCGAATCGGTGACGGTGTCCGCATACAGGATCGCCGTGCCGTTGATGTGCCGGGCGGCGCGCCCGATGGTCTGGATCAGCGAGCGCTCGGAGCGGAGGAACCCTTCCTTGTCGGCATCGAGAATCGCCACCAGCGACACCTCGGGCAGATCGAGGCCCTCGCGCAGGAGATTGATCCCGACGAGCACATCGAACTGTCCCAGCCGCAGATCACGAATGATCTCGACGCGCTCGACGGTGTCGATGTCCGAGTGAAGGTAGCGCACCTTCACCCCGTGTTCGGCAAGGTAGTCCGTCAGTTCCTCCGCCATGCGCTTGGTGAGCGTGGTCACCAGCACGCGCTCGCGCCGTGCCGCGCGCAGACCGATCTCCGACAGGAGATCGTCGACCTGAGTCGAGGCTGCGCGCACCTCGATGCGCGGGTCCACCAGACCGGTCGGCCGCACCACCTGCTCGACGACCTGCCCCTGGTGCGTCTGCTCGTAGTCGGCGGGAGTGGCCGACACGAAGATCGCCTGGGACACGAGGCGCTCGAACTCCTCGAACTGGAGGGGGCGGTTGTCGACCGCACTCGGCAGCCGGAAGCCGTAGTCGACAAGGTTCTCCTTGCGTGCACGGTCCCCCCGGTACATGCCGCCGATCTGCGGAATGGTGACGTGGCTCTCGTCGACGAAAAGCAGCGATCCGGCAGGCAGGTAGTCCATGAGCGTGGGCGGCGGCTCGCCCGCGGCGCGCCCGGACAAGTGGCGACTGTAGTTCTCGATACCCTTGCAGAAGCCCAGTTCGTTCAGCATCTCCAGGTCGAAGCGCGTGCGCTGCTCGATGCGCTGCGCCTCCACGAGCTTGCCTGCCGTCTGAAACCAGGCGATGCGCTCGGCCAGCTCGATCTTGATCGCATCCATCGCGCGCAGGGTCGTGCTGCGCGGGGTGACGTAGTGACTCGATGGATACACGGTGAAGCGCCCCACCCGCTGTGCGATCTGGCCCGTCAACGGGTCGAACAGGAACAGCGTCTCGACCTCGTCGTCGAAGAGGCTCACCCGCAGCGCAGTCTCCGAATGCTCGGCCGGGAAGACGTCGATCACATCGCCCCGGACGCGGAAGGTGCCGCGCCGGAAGTCGAGCTCCGAGCGCTCGTACTGCATTTCCGCCAGACGCCGGATCACGTCGCGCTGGCTGATGCGCTCCCGCTCGCGCAGGTGCAGGATCATGCTGTGGTAGTCCACCGGGTCGCCGATGCCGTAGATGCAGGACACGGTCGCGACGATCACCGCGTCCGGGCGCTCCAGCAGCGCCTTGGTCGCCGACAGGCGCATCTGCTCGATGTGCTCGTTGATGCTCGAATCCTTCTCGATGTAGAGATCGCGCGAGGGGACGTAGGCCTCCGGCTGGTAGTAGTCGTAGTAGGAGACGAAATACTCCACCGCATTCTCGGGAAAGAACTCGCGGAACTCCGCGTAGAGTTGCGCCGCCAGCGTCTTGTTGGGCGCGATCACGAGCGCAGGGCGTCCGATCCGGGCAATGACGTTCGCCATCGTGAAGGTTTTGCCGGAACCGGTGACGCCAAGCAGCGTCTGAAAGACGAGCCCGTCCTCGATCCCCTCGACGAGCCGAGTGATCGCCTCCGGCTGATCGCCTGCCGGTTCGAACGGCTCGTGCAGGCGGAACGGGCTGCCCGGGAAGGCCGTGACGCGGCCACTGTCCGACAGATCGGTCATGCTAGAATCCTCGGCAGAACAAGACCTCGAAGCAAATCGCGCTTGGACGACCGACAGTTTATTCCATTGCTGCGTTGGTTCGGTCTGGGGCGAGCCTCGCATCGCCGCACTGTGGAGCCAAGATGAACGTCTCGATCACTTTCCCCTCACTGTTTGGCACGGTGGAGATGGCCCCGCGCGATCCGATCCTGGGGCTCACCGAGGCGTTCAATGCCGATCCCCGCGCCGACAAGGTGAACCTCGGGGTTGGCGTCTACCTGGGAGACGACGGGAAAGTGCCGCTCCTG
Organism: Burkholderiales bacterium; assembly: GCA_016791285.1. The sequence continues at coordinate 8,558 of JAEUMX010000210.1, read as the reverse complement.
GCTTCGGTGCGCGTCGCCGAGGGCGCGCGAATGCAAGCGCTGCCGTCGCGTGGCTATCTGCCGATCGACGGTCCCGCCCACTACAACCAGCTCGTACAAGACTTCGTCTTCGGTGCGACCTCACCGATCGTGAGCGAGGGCCGCGTCGTCACCATTCAGGCGCTCGGAGGAACCGGCGCGCTGAAGGTCGGTGCCGACTTTCTGCGGCGACATCTGCCTGCGTCCATCGTCTATCTCAGCGATCCAAGCTGGGAGAACCATCGTGCCCTGTTCGAGGCGGCCGGATTCAAGGTCGACAACTACCCCTACTACGATGCCGCCACACACGGGGTCAGGTTCGATGACATGAAGCGACGGCTGGCGTCGCTCGAGCCAGGTTCCGTCATCGTGCTGCACGCCTGTTGCCACAATCCCACGGGGGCCGATCTCACGCAATCTCAGTGGCAGGAGGTCGTGGACATTGCTCAGGCGCGCGCGCTCGTCCCGTTTATCGACATGGCCTACCAGGGCTTTGCGGACGGTATCGACCAGGACGCGGCCGCGCCCCGTCTCTTTGCGAGCTCCGGCCTCTCCTTCCTGCTTGCGACCTCATTCTCGAAGTCGTTCTCGCTGTACGGCGAGCGGGTGGGCGCGCTCAGTCTCGTCACGGACAGCGATCGAGAGGCGGTGTGCGTGCTGTCTCAGATCAAGCGGCTCGTGCGTACCAACTACTCCAGCCCGCCGACCCACGGCCAGGCCGTAGTCGCTTCCATTCTGTCGGATCCCGAGCTGAGACAGAGTTGGGAAACGGACCTTGCCGGCATGCGCGATCGCATTTACCGGATGCGATCGGAACTGCTGGAAAGGCTGCGTGCTCGTGATCTGAGCATCGATCTCTCGTTCCTGCTGCGTCAGCGCGGAATGTTTTCCTACACCGGGCTCACCGCCGATCAGGTCGATCAACTGCAGACACGGTACGGCATCTATGCGGTGAGTACCGGCCGCATCTGCGTGGCGGCACTCAATTCCCACAACGTCGACTACGTGGCGGATGCGCTCGCCGCAGTGCTCAGGATTTAACGCAGAGCGGGGGGTTCGCATCAGCCGTCCAGTTGCAACCTGGGCTGCGTCAGACTTCCGCCGACGGAGATCGTGGCTGCACTGCTGCCCTGCGACTTGAGGCGCACGCTAAAGCTTCCCATGATCTGCCGCGAGGGGGTGACGTCGAGATTTCCCTTTGCCGTCAGGAGTCCCGATCCGAGCTGCAGACGTCGAAAGGAGAGACTGCGTCCCGCAGTCTGGAGGTTTCCCGTGAGCTCCTCGAACTGAGTCGCGCCGCCGTGCACGTTGCCGACGGCTGCCGCCGAAAGGTCGGTGTTGTAGAGCACGCCCCTCTTCACTCGAAAATCAACCCCCACACTCAGGTTCTCGAGTAGCGCGGCGGCGCTGACAGCCCGAGCAGAGAAGCTGCCGTCCGCATCCAGCCGGCCGCCTAACGCGATGTCCTGCGTGAAGCTGCCGATGAGCGTCTGCACATCGAGATTCGCGGCGCTGAAGCGGCCCTCCGCGAGCAGCCCAGCCGTCCAATCGAGAACGAGGTCGCCCTTCACGAGGCCATCGTGCAAGAGAGCCTCGACCCGATCGAGCGCGAGGCGGTTGCCACCGAGATTACCCGTCGCATCGAATCGTTCGAGGGTCAAGCTGGGCACCGTCGGCGTCGACCAATTGCTGGCGGAGAGCTCCACCGCCGAGCCCACGACGCTCGCCTGTGCTCTGCCTTCGTCGAGCGACAAGTTTGCGCGTTCGAGTGTGCCATCGGGCGCATAACGCACATCGCCGGAGAGCGGCGCCAGAACGATGCCGTTGAGATCGAGTCTGCTCGCCGCGAACGTCATCCGCTCGATCCTGATGCCGTCGGCGGTGAGCGCCGTCGCGCTGCTCTGTAGGAGCGCCAGGAGTTCCTCTGCCGACAGTCGCGCCTCGCGCAGTTCGAGGAGCGTGATCGATCCCGGCCGGCCGAACAGCGTCGACCAGCCGGGTTGCGCGACTACCTCGCGCACCCGCAACGATTCGCCGACGGCAAGGTCGGTGAGCTTGAGCGCCGGACGTGGCGTGAAGACGATCGAGCTGCTGCCGATCGACACATGCCGCGCAGACTTTGCAAGCGATTCCTCGATCTGCGAAGTAAGGCACTCCAGAGACTGATGAACCAGGAACAGCACTACCACGACCGCGAGAAACGGCAGCAGGATCAGGATGCGGCGCGTCCACGTTGCGACAAGGCCCGCGAAGTCTATCCCTGCGGATCCGTCGTCGGGCGCCCAAGGCGTCGACGACGTCGCTGACTGGTTGGCGATTGGTGTGGGTCGCTGCGCGATGGTTTCGATGTAACCCTCTCGGAGCAACCGATCCAGGGACCGGGGAAGGTCGGGGAGCTGCGGCTTGAGTGAGGCTAGATCATCGACACTCGACTTGCCGTCGACCATCACGAGCACGAGCCAGGGCTCGTGGGGCAGCGAACGCAGCGAAATCTCCCGCTCCCCCTTCGACGTCCTCCTGTATACGCATGTCGAACTCATCATGGGCGATGAGGAAGACTCAGCGCGCTTGCATATCGGGCGATGCCGGGCCGCTGCTGCCCAGGAGCCCACCCTGCACGCCCTGCTCGGTTGACCAAGGATAAGTCAGACCTTATTATAAGCGCCTCGAAAATTCCCCGATAGCTCAGTCGGTAGAGCGACGGACTGTTAATCCGCAGGTCCCTGGTTCGAGCCCAGGTCGGGGAGCCAAGGCTTTTCGGCGGTTCCCGATCTGCGCGGTGGCTTCTTCATGCGTGATAAGTCGGTAATCCACTCGGGCCGTGACAGCAGCGCGCAGCTCCGCACACCCTGACTCGCGCTCCAGTTCTGCTAGACTCACGACTCAAGTAAGTTTGGCTCGATCCGGACCGTGACTAGCGGGGGCGCATGACGAGGAAGGCAAAGCCGTCTGCGCTCCGGCGCCCGGAGGATACCGACGGGCGATTCAAGGCGCTGGTCCAGAACTCCGCCGACATCATCACCATCCACGATCCGGATGGCATGACTGTCTTCGAGTCCCCCGCCGCCGCACGCGTGCTCGGCTATGGACCCGGTCAGCTTATCGGCCGCAACCCGTTCGACTCCATCCATCCGCGCGACGTTGGGCATGTGCGCGAAGTCTTCGCGCAGGTCGTTCGTGGTGAGATTCAGCCCGCTCCCGTCGAATTTCGCTTCCGGCGTGCCAACGGGTCCTGGATCCACTTGGAGGCAGTGGGTACCAACCTCCTGCACTATCCCGGCATCGAGGGCGTCGTGCTTACGTCGCGAGACATCACTCAGCGTAAGCTGGCAGAGGAGCGGATTCAGTATCTCGCGCAGCACGACACGCTGACCGATCTGCCGAATCGGGTGCTCATGCGCGACCGCCTGAACATATCCATGGCCCAAGCCCAGCGGTGGCAGCAGATCGTCGCGGCCCTGTTGATCGATCTCGATCGCTTCAAGGTCTTGAACGATACGTTCGGTCCGGTCGTCGGCGACGAGATCCTGCGCGAAATGGCCGAGCGCTTGCGGCAATGCACGCGCGAAGGCGACACCGTCGCGCGACTCGGCGGCGACGAATTCATGGTGCTCTTGCCCAATCTCGCGAGCCCGCAAGGAGCAGCCGCGGTTGCGCAGAAGGTGCTGCAGTCGGTTGCTCATCCATTGCGCATCAGCGGGCAGGAGATTTTCATGTCTGCGAGCATCGGAGTCAGCCTTTATCCGGACGATGCCGGGGACGCGGACGACCTCATCCGTAACGCCGATACCGCGATGTACAGTGCGAAACGGCTGGGCCGCAACAACTATCAGTTTTATACGGACGATCTCAATTTACAGATGCGCGAGCGGCTCGTGATCGAGCACGGGCTCAGGCTCGCGGAGCAGAGAAACGAACTGCGTCTGCTGTATCAGCCGAAGATCGAACTCGGTCAGCGCACGATCACGGGTCTGGAGGCATTGGTGCGCTGGCATCACCCAACCCTGGGTTTGATCGCGCCCGATCGCTTCATCCCGATCGCCGAAGAAACCGGATTGATCGTACCGATCGGGGAGTGGGTGCTGAGAACTGCGTGTGAGCAGATTCGGGCGTGGCGCGACGAGGGATTTCACCTGCGGGTCTCGGTGAATCTGTCGGCGCGTCAGTTTCGGCAGGAGAACTTGGCTCAAACCATCTATCGCATCCTGTCCGAGACAGGCGTCCCCCCCAACTATCTCGAGTTGGAGATCACGGAAAGCGATGTCATGGAGAACGCGGAGTTGGCAATCGCAACTTTGGGCGAACTGAAGGGCAAAGGTGTTGACATCTCGATAGACGACTTTGGGACCGGTTACTCCAGTCTCAGCTATCTAAAGCGGTTTCCACTCGACATCCTAAAGATCGATCGATCCTTCGTGCGTGATATCCCAGCCAACGAAGACGATGCCGCGATCGTCGGCGCGATCATTGCCCTTGCACGCAGCATGGACATAAAGGTGGTCGCTGAAGGGGTCGAGACCGAGAGCCAAGCGGATTTCCTAAACCGCTCGGGCTGCGATTTCGCGCAGGGTTACTACTTCAGTCCGCCGGTCCCAGCCGAAGAAATCAGGAAGCTGCTGGCGGGGTGGACCTTTCGCTAAGAATGGCTAGAACGCCCATTCAATGCCCGCACCCACGATATTGTCCCTGAAGTTGCGGACTTCCACGTTGGAGTCGCGCTTCGTCCACGTGTAGTAGAGCGTGCCCTTCAGTGAACGCAAGATGGCGTACGTCGCGTTTACGCCGACGCTGTACAGATCGTCGTTGCGCTGATCTTCCACGAGGTTTATATCGGTCAGTATCCCGGGACGGCCTTGATAGTCTCTGTCCTGATAGAAGACGTTCATTCCGAAGGCCAGTTTCGAGGTTGCCTGCCACGTCGGAGTCAATGTAACACCCGTTGTAACGATATAGTTGGTGGTGACGTCAGTGAAGGCACCGATAAGACGATAGACTGAGAGCGTAACCGAGGTAGTCCCCGTGGGAAGGTAAGTAAACGTCAGGTTGCCGGTCGGACCGGTGTAGTCACGATCAGGGGCAAGTTCATAGCTCCGGTTCGTATACGCGAGAAAGCCTGCAAATCTTGAACGCCCGCCCAACTCCCACCGTACTACGTTAATGCCAAAATCGTTCTGCTCAAACTTGCCGGTGCTCGGCACCAACGGATCGATCACCACATTTGGGCGCTCCCCGTCGGTAAACCTGTAATACAGATCGACGAGATTGCTCGCCTGCGTCCGATAGCGGACAGCCCCCTCATAGACGTTCTGTTCCAAATCTGAGGGTTTGAAGCGATCTGCGGAGTTCGTAATATCCACGAACTTGTAGCCGGCACGCGCCTCCCAACTGGGGTGGAACTGGTAGCCGATGGTCACAAAGGGAATCCCTACTGTGCGCTTGTTGGGCGTGAAGGAAGTAACCTCAAGGAAGGCATTGGGGTACTGATTCTGCGTATACCCGATCTCCCCGCCCCATTGATTGCCGACTCTCCAATTCCAAGTGGCGCCAAAGTTGAATAGGGTAGCGTCGAACGTGTCATGCTCGGTGTAGAGACGTTGGATGATGTTGCCGGCCAACTCGATATTTTGCCGGCTAATGTCCTTGTTTACGGTGGCACCGGCGTTGAGCGTAAAGATCGTATCGCCCCTGGCAGTCGATCCGCTCGCAGGTGATGGTGTGATGTTCGATGGCAGTCGAAAAACGTTGTCGTCGTACGCAACCCCCGCCCCCGCGTTGAACTTGACGACGTCGCCGTCCGCAAACTCGGCGCGAAGCCCTTTCGCCCAGCTCAGGACGCTCAAGGCAACGACGCTGATTACCGCGGCCCGATGGAAGTTCGATCTAGATTTCACTTGAACAGGGTTTCTCTCTGTGCGGACAAGGTACAGCCATCGGCGGCCCACGCGAACGAAAGACAACCTACGCTACCTCAGATTCACGCAACTACATTTTATGGAGATTTCCGATCGCTTGCCGACGTTTTTCGCCAACGACCACTCAGTTTGTTGCGCAGAAGATACATTTTGTCGGGTACTATTTACAGATAATAGACTCTTACATCGGCGTGTAGGATCCTTGGACTTCCCAACACTGTGCGACCTTCATTGAGTCCACAGGGACCTTGACGGCGGTCCAGTGTTGGGAAACGCGCGAAAGGTAGGCGGGTGATCCATCCGTCGGATGGGTAAGGTTCTCGCGCGGGCGCGACGTATCGTCATGGAGTTTACTGCCTTTGTTCCATCGAAGTTCTGAACCTGCTGAATTGCTGCCCACCATGCCCCCTGTGACATCCCGGCGAGCCCCGCGTGTCGACCACGCTCTAGAAAGTCCTGGATTCACTGCGGCGCGCGAGAGCTTCCCCGCAACCCAGAAGTTGACCGCGGCCGCTCCGAGCCAACCACGGCTGTTCCGGGGTCAATTGTCATTTCTTTCCGTCACCCGCCTGCTTCTCGACCCGCTGGTGGCGGTGGGCGCCTTGGTCGCCGTAACTGTGGCGCACGGGGAGCTTTTCCGCGGCAAGTACATGGTACTGGCGCTCATAGTCTTTTCCCTGACATTCCCAGGTAGACTGGACCTCTCGGGGGGGCCGGTTACCATCACGCGCGACATAGTTCTACGGTGGATCCCGATCGTCGTGCTGCTCCTCATGTTCGGTTACGCTGCCGAATATTTGAGGGCTTTTCCTTGGGACATTATGGCAACTTGGTTCGTTGCCGCACCGGTGGCGCTTCTCCTCACACACCTTGGGCTGCGATACTTCATGCCGCCGTTGGTGTGGTCGCACGGCAAGCACAGACGCGCAGTGATTGCAGGGGCCAATGAGATCGGGCTCAAACTCGCGGAGCATCTGCAGAAGGATCGTCTCCTAGGCGTCCGCTTCGTGGGTTTCTTTGACGATCGCGCACGGGAGAGACTCAGGGCGCGGGATGACCTGCAGCTGCACGGCCCGTTGGCCAATCTCGCCGCTTATGCCAGGCAGCATCGGATCGACATCATCTACATCGCCCTGCCAATGGCGTCGCAGCCGCGGATCCTCAAGCTGTTGGACGACCTTCGAGATACCACAGCATCAATCTATTTTGTTCCTGACATCTTTCTCTCGGATCTTATCCAGGCGCGCATCGACGAGGTGAATGGCCTACCGGTCGTGGCAGTGTGCGAAACTCCGTTTTACGGCGTAAACGGATTGGTGAAACGACTGGAAGACATCGTCGCAACGTTCATGCTGTTGGCGTTGATTTCTCCGGCGATGCTCGCGATTGCAATTGGCGTCAAGCTTAGTTCACCGGGGCCAATCTTTTTCAAGCAGCGCCGTTATGGGCTCGACGGTCAAGAGATTCTTGTTTACAAGTTCCGAAGCATGACTGTTTGCGAAGACGGGCATCATATCGCACAGGCCCGTAAGGACGATGAGCGCGTGACGCCCTTCGGAGCGTTTTTGCGAAGAACTTCTTTAGATGAATTGCCACAGTTCTTTAACGTGCTGTCCGGAAGCATGAGCATAGTCGGACCTAGACCCCATGCTATCGCACACAACGAGATGTATCGGAAGCTCATTAAGGGTTACATGGTCAGGCACAAGGTGAAACCCGGTATCACGGGATGGGCGCAAGTCAATGGATTACGAGGTGAAACCGAGACTTTAGTAAAGATGAAGGCGCGTATTGAGTATGATCTGGATTACCTCAGAAACTGGTCTTTGAGCCTTGATCTGCTAATTATCCTTAAGACCGTCGTATTGATGTTTCGCGACCCGAAGGCCTACTGAAAATTTCTCGACTTCGGCGAACTGAAAGAGCTGCAGCGGTAGAGCTGGCCCCGTTTGATTGGACAGAAATCCGAGCTGGATAAGTGATGAACTGCGCTGCAAGAGCTTTCCACATGCGGCGCACATGTGGCGCACGCCACGCACACGAGCGCGCGACGCGGTCGGAAACTCGGATCGCTGGCACTATGCCACCAATCTCGGGAGTCTGCCCGGAATTTTTATGTGTGGGGCATGCGATGTCGAAGTTGGGGAGGAGCATGCATGCCACGCATGACGAAGGCAGCTGGTGCTGTCGAGGCGGCGCTGCCGCCGATCCCGAAGGAGCTCATTGACCAGTTCGTGAGCGGCCCGATGAGCGCGCAGGCGGTCAACGCCGCCTCGATGGCGTTCAAGAAGGCGCTGGGCGCGGAGTTGTCGCACCACCTCGGTTCCCGCCGGGGTCGACCAAGCCCGACCGGCCACCAACCATCATCACGGCAGCAGCGCCAAGACGGTACTGACCGAGGACGGGGCGCTGCGCATCCGAGGTGCCGCGCGACCGCGACGGCTGCTTCGAGGCGTGTAAGCGGCTGGCGAAGTCATCTTGCTAAGCTGAGCTCGGGTGGGGAAGATCGTGTCCACCTATTTGTGAGGTGGACACGTGAACACTTCGGAGAACGGTTACGGGGATCGGCGGCGGCGTCGCCGGCACAGTGCTGAGTTCAAGGCGCGGGTTGTGGCAGCCTGCCGCAGG
>JAEUMX010000146.1 GCA_016791285.1 Burkholderiales bacterium | reverse complement strand
CTTTACGCCGGATGAGTTCGCCCGACTCCGTGAAGCGATAGGAAGAAAGGGAACCGATGCGGAATCCCTAGCCAAGCGGCTCGCGGACATCAAGTGCAAGCCCGCCGATTCGCGTCGCATCCTGCTCGAATGCTCGATTCCGGAATACGTCGGGAAGACGCGGCAGGCATTTCCCGGTTTCGACGAGCTGCCGCTCGACGCGCAGGGTGCGCTGGTGTCGCTCGTCTACAACCGCGGTGCCGGTATGAAGGACAGCGCGGGCTCGGACAAACGTCTGGAGATGCGCGTAATCCGCGAGCTCGTGCCCTCGGGCAACCTCGCCGGCATCGCCGCTCAATTGCGGTCGATGAAGCGGCTCTGGGTGGGCAAGAACATGGCGGGCCTGCTGCGCCGCCGTGACGCGGAAGCCGCGCTGGTCGAGTCGAGCATGGCGCCGGCGATGGCGCGTGCGATGGCCCGATCGTTCGGGGTCGCGGTGCCGGGCGCTCCGGTCAAGCGTCGCGCGGCGAAGAAGCCGGCCGCCGCGAAGGGCAAGGCGCCGAAGAGTAAGGTCAAAGTGGCTGTCAAGGCGAAGCCTGCACCGCGAAAACCCGCGCGGAAGAAATCAGCGCCGAAGCCTGCGACGAGGAAGTCCGGAGCATCGGCGGCGATGCGGGGGCATTGACGCTGCCGTTCGGGACGACCGGCGTGCCGTCGATCGAGGCCGCCGGGCCCCTGCAACGCCCGATTGATCGCCGCGCGTGGTGCACTTGAACAGGATCAACCGCGGAACTACCATTGGCTGGCGGCACTCGAGGAGGGAACTCGCATGAGCCACCATCACGACGACTTCGTATCTTTGCGGCCAGCCCCGTGTCAGACCGAGAGTGATTTGCCCGTTTCCGATTCGCGCCGCGGTTTCATCCGTAGCAGTTCCTTGTTCGCAATCAGCGCGGCGATCGGCGCGCAGATCCCCTTCGGCCGCTTCTTGCCGGATGGCCTGATTCCGGTCGCGCTGGCGCAAGGTGCCGAGGAACTCCAGCGCTACGGCAAGAATCCCGCGCTCATCATTCTCGGGGACAAGCCATTCGTCGCCGAGACACCGGCGCATCTGCTCGATGACGATGTGACGCCGGTGGAGGTCATGTTCATCCGTAACAACGGTCTGCCGCCGACACAGGTCGACCCGGCGGCATGGACGCTGACCGTCGACGGCGAGTCGGTCCAGAAGCCGGTCCGGTTCACGCTGACGGAATTGCGGCAGAAGTTCAAGCCGGTGACCCTGCAGCTGGCGCTCGAATGCGGCGGTAACGGCCGCGCCGACTTCTTCCCGCCGGGCAAGGGGAATCAGTGGACGACCGGCGGTGTAGGCTTCCCGGAATGGACCGGTGTGCGACTCGCCGACGTCCTCAAGGCAGTCGGCGTCAAGGATGATGCGGTCTATATCGGCTACCACGGTGCCGATGTCCACATCAGCGGGGATCCCACCAAACCGGTCATCTCCCGCGGCGTGCCGATCGCCACGGCCATGGACGAGGAATCGCTGCTTGCCTGGGCCATGAACGGCAGGGATATTCCGCCGGTGCATGGTTATCCGCTGCGGCTGGTGGTGCCGGGTACGCCCGGCTCGACGTCCGGAAAATGGCTGATCCGGATCGCGGTCCGCAACAAGGTGCATGATGGCGCCAAGATGGAAGGCCACGACTATCGCCTGCCCTGCGAGCCGGTCGCACCAGGCGAGACTTCCGACAACTACTGCATCCTGGAGCGGATGCCGGTCAAGTCGCTCATCACCTTTCCGCAATCGGGAATCAGGCACGAACTTTCCAAGCCGTTGCCGGTGCGCGGACACGCATGGACCGGCAGCGAGCGCGTGGCGCGCGTCGACGTCTCGATCGACTTCGGTCAGACCTGGATGACCACCGAGCTCAAGGCCCCTAAGAATCGCCGCGGGCCACAGCGGTTCAGCACCGCGATCACGTTTCCACGGAAGGGCTACTACGAGGTCTGGGCGCGTGCCACCAACGAGAAGGGAACCGCACAACCGATGGTGAGTCCGGGTTGGAACACCGGGGGCTACGGCAACAACGCCACGCATCGCGTCGCGGTGCGCATTGTCTGAGGAACTCGGCCATGCGTGCGCGCCATCCCGCAGTCATTGCCGCATTACTCCTGCTGAGCACTGCGGCGGCCGCGCAGGAGAAGAAGATCGACCCCGAGACGGGGTTGGTCATCGACGAAGTCGGCTACGTCTACGTCAGGGGTCAATGCACGGTGTGTCATACGGCCAAGCTCATCACCCAGAGCGCCAAGACGCGCGAGGGGTGGGAGGAGACGATCCGCTGGATGCAACGCACCCAAGGACTGTGGGATCTGGGTCCGACCGAAGGCGACATCCTCGCCTATCTGGAGAAGCATTACGGCCTGTCGAAAACCACCGCCCTGCGCCGCCAGCCGCTGCCTGCACATCTGATGCCGAAGTAGCGGCGTGCCGGGGGTGCGCACCGTGGCAAGCGGGGTCGGTGGCTCGCCTGCAGCAGACGGGACTGATGACCGATAGCAACACGCCCTAGCTTCGCTTCTCCAGCTCGATCAGTTGCCGATAGGCATGACCGTCCGGAATCGCCTTCTCGGCTTTATCCGCCGCAGCCGGCAACGTCGCGGCACCGCGTAAGCTCGTGTCGCCCAGGGTCGCGGCGACGATCTCGTCCGCCTGCAGGTTCGCCTGCTTCTGCCTGTCGAAGGGGAGCTTGCCGATGACGATCTGCCAGTTCTTCAGGATGCGCCACGACTGGTAGTACCAGTAATAGCGTGCCGCCGGCGGTGTCGCCTCGGTCATCTTCCCGCTGGCCTCCGCGAGCGCGCGCAGGGCGTTGCGAAACTTCTCCTTGTAGTCGTTGTAGTGGGCGGCGACATCCTGCGGGCCGAGCGCCTGCAGTCGCTGGCGCAGCCGCGCGTCTTCGACCAGCCCGGGGATCATGGTGAGAATGACGCTGTCGCGCGAAGCGTCGAACTTCGGATCCTTCTGCGCGACGCGCGCGATCGCGTTCAATCCTTCGTCCGCGCTCTGCAGCGCGTTCGAGAACTGGCCGGCGCGCCACTCGGAGACCGCGCGCAGTGTCCACGCGTTGGGCTGGAGCTTGTCATCCAGCTTGGCGATGTAGGCCGGGGTGAGCTCGGCGGCCACCCCCTCGTAGCGCTTCGTGGTGTCGGTGAACGGCTGACTCGACTGCTCGTTGTCCGCGCGCACGGCCTGCTCGAACTGGCTCTGCACGTCGCGATACTGGATCGTGGTGCAGCCGGCCAGGGCGGCAAGCGCAAACGCGAGGAGGAACCGGGCGAAGATGGAACGGCGGAGGATCGGCATTTCTGGGGCCTCGATTGGATGGGAACCGCTGTCAGGCGGCGCGGAGAATGAGAAGCGCCGCCGCCTTGACGGCCTCGGCATCGTCGAGGTCGAGCTCCTCCCAGAGTGCCCTCACCAGCAGGCCCGCCACCAGGGGTGGCAGGTTCGCGCCGTCGATGCGGTGGGACAGCGTCTTCTGCGCCAACTCCAATGCGACGGCGATGCTCTCGGCCACGAGCTTCGGCTCGCCGCCCAGCAGCTTCTCGAGGTTGGCAGACGCCAGGGGAAGCACGCGCTCGATGATCTCGCCGAACACCTCGCGGTTGATCAGGTGGCGCGGATCCTCGGTGGCCCCGACCGTCGAGACCACCTGCTGCAGGATGCCGAAGAGAAGATTGGTGGTGGGATTCGCCGAGTGCGTATCGACCAGTACGTCGGCATTGTTGACCGTCACCCGCAAGCCCGTGCGAACCAGTCGCAGGAAACCCTCGCCGTTCGTGAGCAGCGTCGGCTCGTCGCCCAGCGCCCTCGCCACCGAGGCGATGACCTGCGCCAGCACGGCCTTGCGGGGATCGCTGCCGCCGCCCGCGAGCAGTTGCTCGGGA
>JAEUMX010000136.1 GCA_016791285.1 Burkholderiales bacterium | reverse complement strand
CAGGCGCAGCGGCAGTGCGGAAGTGACCTCGATGCCGGCCGTGCGCATGCGCGGCGCGAGCCGCTTCAGGCCGGGGCGCGAGCCGATCGCATCCATCACGACCCGCACGTTGACGCCTCGCCGCGCGGCACGCTCCAGGGCAGCGGTCACGCGCTCGCCGGTCTCGTCCGGTGCGTAGATGTAATAGAGCATATGCACCGAGGCGTGCGCCTGCTCGATCTCGATCAGAAGGCGATCGATCGCCGCATCGTAGTGCGGCAGGAGCTCGAAGCGGTTGCCGCCGACGACGGAAAACTCCGACAGATTTTCGGCCAGGTCGAGGGCCGGCGCGAATTCGGGCGGCAGCGGCGGACGCAGCGGCGGACCGGTGTGCTCGCGGGCGCCGAGCGCCTTCAGCGCCTCGATGACCTTGGCCTGCATTTCGAGACGACTCCGCGGCAGGAACACGCGCCCGATCAGTCCGTACAGGAGCAGCCCGACCCAGGGCAGGAAGAAGATGAGCAGCAGCCACGCGCGCGCGGAGGCCGCGGGACGCCGCTGCGGCACGTAGAAAAGCATCGCGACGCGGATGATCCACTCGCTCGCGACGTACAGGGTGCCGAGGCTGACCAAGGTTCTTCCCGCGCAGATGAAGCACGGGCGAGTTTAGCAGTTCGCCGACGCGACCCTGTTGCGGTCGTTGCGCCGCACTGGACAGCAAGTCCTCGGCGGCGCCAGAATTCCAAGGTTGCCCTTCGCTTTGCTCTCATCAGCGCCTCCTATGTCGACTGCCGCCACTGCGCCTGCGCCGAGCACGGATGTCCTGCCTGTGCGAAAGGTGCCGCTCGACCGGCCCTTCGTATGGCTGCGACTGGGGTGGCGCGACTTTACGCGCACGCCGTGGGCGAGCCTCCTCCACGGCCTCGTGATCGCCGCCGGCGGGGCCGTCATCCTCGCCGCGGGCCTCGAGCATTGGTATCTGCTGCCGGGCGCCTTCTCCGGCTTCGTCCTGGTCGGACCGATACTCGCGACCGGCTTGTACGAGCAGAGCCGGCTGCTCTCGCGTGGCAAGCGGCCGACGTTCGCGGACGCCATGCACGCCTGGCGGCGCGGGACGCGTCCGCTGGTGTGGCTCGGCCTCTTGCTGGCCGTTGCCGGTACGCTGTGGGTGCTGGTGTCCGCGGGGCTCTTCGCGCTCTTCGTGAAGACGCCGATCGAAGACGCGCGCGGCTTTCTGCGCTATGTGGTGCGGGCGCAGGGCGATTTCGTGTTCGTGATGTGGCTCGCTGCGGGCGGGCTCGGCGCGGCGCTCGTATTCGCGGCCACGGCCGTCTCGCCGCCCCTGCTGCTGGGGCGTATCGTGACTCTGCGCAGCGCCATTCTCACGAGCGTGCGGGCGGTGGGTGAGAATCCCCTTGCCCTCGCGCTATGGGCGACCCTCATCATGCTTGCCACGGCGGTTTCGATCGCCACCGCGATGGTGGGCTTCATCGTCACCGTTCCGGTGCTCGGCCATGCGACGTGGCATGCCTACCGGGATCTTGTCGACACGTCCGCGGTACCCTTGCGGTACTGAGCCCAAGCCACCGCGCGTCCAGCATGTTCGGCCTCACGGAAGAGCAGATCGCCCAGTTCGGCCTCACGTTCGGGCTGAGCGGCTTCATGCTCTACATGATGTTCATCATCTGGAATCTGGCGAAGGAGTCGAAGGCCGGACGGCTCGGTACCTTCGTGCTCTTCTTCGTGCTTGCGTTCGGCATGATGGGTTTCATTGCCAAGACCGTTCTGACCTGGTTCCTCGAAGCGTAGGCGGCCGCCTGCCACCGCCAGGTCGCACCGCGAATCGCATTGTGCGGCGCGGCTGTCGGAAGCTAGAATCAAAGACATTTCACGGAATCCTTCCACCATGAACACGACGACGGACTCGCAGCGAGGCGTGCCACCCGCGGCTCAGGACTTGGCAGCGTCATTCGCCGAGATCGCCCGCCAGAGCGGCGAACAGGTGATGCAATACATGCAGCGCCAGATGTCCGCGGGCGGCCTGGTGGCGGACGAAATGGGTGTTGCACAGGCGTTCATGGACCTGACCCGGCACATGATGCAGGACCCGATGAGGCTCGCGCAGGCGCAGATGAAGCTCTGGCACGACTACATGCTGCTCTGGCAGGCGTCGACCCTGCGCGCCTTCGGGCAATCCCCGGCGCCGGTGGCGGCGCCGGCGTCGGGCGACAAGCGCTTCCGGCACGAGGACTGGGAGCAGAACTTCGTGTTCGATTTCGTGAAACAGTCGTACCTGATCGCCGCGCGCCACCTGCACGGCATCGTCGCGAGCGTGGAGGGGCTCGATGAAAGGACGAAGAAGAAGGCCGACTTCTTCACGCGCCAGTACATCGACGCCCTCTCGCCGACCAATTTCGTGCTGACCAATCCCGAGGTGCTGCGCGAGACGGTCGACTCCGGCGGACAGAACCTCGTGAAGGGGCTCGGCAATCTGCTGGCGGACATCGAGCGCGGCAACGGGCAGTCGATTCGCATCCGGATGACCGATCCCGGCGCCTTCAAGCTGGGGGAGAACATCGCCAACACCCGCGGCAAGGTCGTCTACCAGAACGAGCTCATGCAGCTGCTGCAATACGAGCCGACCACGGCGCAGGTCCTGCGCAAGCCGCTGCTGATCGTGCCGCCCTGGATCAACAAGTTCTACATCCTCGATCTGCGGGAGAAGAACTCCTTCATCAAGTGGGCGGTCGATCAGGGCCACACGGTCTTCGTGATCTCCTGGGTGAATCCGGACGAGGAGCTCGCACACAAGGACTTCGAGGATTACCTGCTCGAAGGGCCGGTCGACGCGCTGGAGCAGATCCACAAGGCGACCGGCGAGCGCGAGGTCAACGCGATGGGCTATTGTCTCGGCGGGACGCTGCTCGCGTGCACGCTCGGCTACCTTGCAGGAAAGCGCGAGCAGCGCATCGCGAGCGCCACGTTCTTCACGACGATGATCGATTTTTCCGACCCGGGCGAGCTCGAGGTGTTTCTCGACGAGCGTTCGATCGATTCCCTCGAGAAGAAGATGAAGCGGCGCGGCTATCTCGAGGGCCACGAGATGGCAGGCACCTTCAACATGCTGCGCGCCAACGATCTCATCTGGTCGTTCGTGATCAACAACTACCTGCTGGGGAAGGATCCTTTTCCGTTCGACCTGCTGCACTGGAACTCGGATTCGACGCGGCTGCCCGCCGCCATGCACAGCTTCTATCTGCGCAACTGTTATCTGAGAAACGTCCTCAAGGATCCGAGCGGCGTCGTGCTCGCCGGCGTGCCGATCAATCTCTGGAACGTCAGGACACCGGCCTATTTCCTCTCGACCATCGAAGACCATATCGCGCCGTGGAAATCGACGTTCAGCGGTGCCCAGATCTTCGCCGGTCCGGTCAAGTTCGTGCTCGGTGGGTCGGGTCACATCGCCGGTGTCATCAATCCGCCGGTCGCGAAGAAATACGGCTACTGGACCAACCCGAAGCTCGTGCCGGATCCCGACGCCTGGCTCGCCGAGGCGACGCAGCATTCGGGTTCGTGGTGGCCGGACTGGCAGAAATGGGTGGCGGCGTTGGCCGGCGGCAAGGTTCCGGCGCGCGTCCCGGGTTCCGGTGGGCTCCAGGTACTGGAGGACGCGCCGGGCTCTTACGTCAAGGCGCGCCTGGACGCACCCAGCCCCGCGGCGGCTGACTGAATACGGACAGCGCGGCGCCGCGGGAGCGATCCCCGGTGCTGCGCGCACAACACGGAGATTCCACATGGATTTTGAGAACCTTATCCTCGAAGAGCGGGAACCCGGCCTCTGGCTGCTGACGGTGCACCGGCCGGCGGCCCTGAATGCGCTGAATCGCGCCACCCTGGCCGAGCTTGCCCTGGCCGTGCGGGCAATCCGGGAGCGCGCCGATGCGCGCGTGCTGCTCGTCACCGGCTCGGGCGAGAAGGCGTTCGTCGCGGGTGCCGACATCCGCGAACTGGCGGCGCTCACGCCGATGGAAGCGCAGGCAATGGCGGAGCTGGCGAGCGATACCTTCCGCGGGCTGGAACGCCTGTCGATCCCGACGGTGGCGCTGGTCAACGGCTTCGCCCTGGGCGGCGGCTGTGAGCTCGCGATGAGTTGCGACATCCTGCTGGCCTCGGACCGCGCGGTCTTCGGGCAGCCGGAGATCAACATCGGCATCATGCCGGGCTTTGGCGGCACGCAACGCTTGCTGCGCTTGGTCGGCCGTTCCCGGGCGCTGGAGCTCATCATGACCGGGCGTCAGGTCAAGGCGGAGGAGGCCAGGGCGATCGGGTTGGTGAACTACGTACACCCGCCGGCGGAGTTGCTCGAACGCGGTCTCGAACTCGGCCGTACCCTGGTCACCAAGCCGCCGCTTTCCATCAAGCTCATCAAGCAGATGGTGCAGCACGGTCTCGACATGAATCTGTCCGGCGCGACGTTGTGGGAGACCGATGGCTTCGGCCTTGCTTTCGCGACCGATGACCGGCGCGAGGGCATGGCGGCCTTTCTGGAGAAGCGGCCGCCGAGATTTACCGGCCACTGACGCCGGCCGATCGCCGGGAATCCCGCGACGACCCCGCGGTCAAACCCGGCGTTGCGAGGCCGCCGTCAGAGCCGGCCCGACGCGAGCGACACGAAGGAGACAACGATGGAGATGCACGACCACGATCCGCAGGAGACACGGGAGTGGCTCGATGCGCTCGGGGCGGTGCTGGAGGTAGAAGGGCCGGAGCGGGCTCATTACCTCCTCGAGCGACTGATCGAGAAGGCGCGCAGATCGGGCGCCTACCTCCCGTACAGCGCCAATACGGCGTACATCAACACCATTCCGCCGCACGCCGAGGAGCGTTCACCCGGGGACTACGAGCTCGAGCACCGCATTCGCTCCTATGCACGCTGGAACGCGCTCGCCATGGTGCTGCGCGCCAACCGGCGCACGAACGTGGGCGGACACATCGCGAGCTTCGCCTCGGCGGCAACGCTGTATGACGTCGGCTACAACCACTTCTGGCGGGCACGCACCGACACGCGCGAAGGCGATCTGCTGTTCGTGCAGGGACATTCCGCACCCGGCATCTACGCCCGTGCCTTCCTGCTCGGCCGCTTGACCGAGGAGCAGCTCGACAACTTCCGCCAGGAGGTCGACGGCAAGGGACTCTCTTCGTACCCGCATCCCTGGCTCATGCCGGAGTTCTGGCATTTCCCGACCGTGTCGATGGGCCTGGGTCCGCTCATGGCGATCTACCAAGCCAAGTTCATGAAGTATCTGCAGGACCGCGGCCTCGCCAATACCGAGGGGCGCAAGGTCTGGGCGTTCATGGGCGACGGCGAGATGGACGAGCCCGAGTCGATGGGCGCGATCGGCGTCGCCGCGCGCGAGCGGCTCGACAACCTGATCTTCGTCGTGAACTGCAATCTGCAGCGACTGGACGGACCGGTCCGCGGCAACGGCAAGATCATCCAGGAGCTCGAGGCGGATTTTCGCGGCGCCGGGTGGAACGTGATCAAGGTGATCTGGGGCTCGTACTGGGATCCGCTCTTCGCCAAGGACAAGCACGGTCTCCTGTTGAAGCGCATGGGCGAGTGCGTCGATGGCGACTACCAGACGTTCAAGTCGAAGGATGGCGCGTACGTCCGCAAGCATTTCTTCGGCAAGTATCCCGAGCTGCTCGCACTCGTCGCCAACATGACCGACGATGACATCTGGCGTCTCAATCGGGGCGGCCACGATCCGCACAAGGTCTACGCCGCTTACGCGGCCGCGGTGAAGCACACCGGCCAGCCGACGGTGATCCTCGCCAAGACGATCAAGGGCTACGGCATGGGCGAATCGGGCGAGGCGCAGAACATCACGCACCAGCAGAAGAAGATGGGCACCACCTCGCTCAAGGCGTTCCGCGATCGCTTCAATCTGCCGATCCCGGACGATGAGATCGAGTCGCTGCCCTACCTGCGTTTCGAGGACGCTTCGCCCGAGCTCGAGTACATGCGGGGGCGACGCCAGAGCCTGGGCGGCTTCATGACCCGGCGCCGGCGCAAGGCGGACGCGCTCGATGTGCCGCCGCTGTCCGCCTTCCAGTCGCTGCTGAAGAGCTCCGAGGACCGCGACTTCTCTACCACCATGGCCTTCGTGCGCATCCTGAACCTGCTCGTGAAGGACAAGCAGATCGGCCGCCGCGTGGTGCCGATCGTGGCCGATGAATCGCGCACCTTTGGCATGGAAGGCATGTTCCGTCAGCTCGGCATCTGGTCGTCCGTCGGACAGCTGTACACGCCCCAGGATGCCGATCAGCTCATGTACTACAAGGAGGACAAGCACGGCCAGATTCTGCAGGAGGGCATCAACGAGGCCGGCGCGATGGCGGACTGGATCGCCGCCGCCACCTCTTACAGCACGCACGGCGTGCCCATGATCCCCTTCTACATCTTCTATTCGATGTTCGGCTTCCAGCGCATCGGGGATCTCGCCTGGGCCGCGGGGGACTCGCGCTGCCGGGGCTTCCTGGTGGGCGGTACCGCCGGTCGCACCACCCTCAACGGCGAGGGGCTGCAGCACGAGGACGGGCACAGCCACGTGCTCGCTTCGACCATTCCGAACTGCATCTCGTACGACCCCGCGTTTGCGTTCGAACTCGCGGTGATCATTCAGGACGGGCTGCGGCGCATGTACGCCGAGCAGGAGGATGTCTTCTACTACATCACCGTCATGAACGAAAACTACGTTCATCCGGCGCTGCCCGCGGGTGCTGAAACGGGCATTCTCAAGGGGATGTATCTGCTGCGCGCCGGCGCCGAAGGTGCAGGTCCTCGCGTGCAGCTCATGGGCGCGGGGACGATCCTGCGCGAGGTGCTGGCCGCCGCCGATCTTCTCGAACAGGAGTGGGGCGTCAGCGCCGACGTGTGGAGCGCCACCAGTTTCTCGGAGCTGCGTCGGGACGGGCTGGAGGCGACACGCTGGAATCTGCTCCATCCCGAGGCGCCGCCTGCGCTTTCTTACGTCGAGCGTTGCCTGAAGGACCGCAAGGGACCGGTGATCGCCGCGAGCGACTACATGAAGATCGTGGCCGACCAGATCCGGGCGTACGTGCCCCGACGCTTCGCGGTACTCGGGACGGACGGCTATGGGCGCTCCGACACGCGCGACCAGCTGCGCAGATTCTTCGAGGTGAACCGCCATTGGGTCGTGCTTGCGGCGCTGCAGGCGCTTGCCGCGGACGGTGACATCCCTCGCGTGCAGGTCGGCCAGGCGATCGCGAAATACCGCATCGACCCGACCAAGCCGAGCCCGGTCCGGGTCTGAAGCATCGTACGAGACTGCACGGGGAACGCATGGGCGCAATCAAGGAGGTGCTGGTTCCGGACATCGGCGATTTCAGCAACATCCCGGTGATCGAGGTGATGGTCAAACCGGGCGATCGGGTGAAGCCGGAGGACTCCCTCATCGTCCTCGAGTCCGACAAAGCGACGCTCGACGTTCCGGCCCCGTTTGGCGGCGCGGTGAAGACGCTCAAGGTGCAGGTCGGCGACCGCGTCTCCGAGGGCACGGCGATTCTCGAGCTGGAGGCCGAAGAGGTCGAGGTGCAACTGCCCGCACCCACTCCCCCCCCGCCGGAAGCAGCGAAGCCCGAGACCGCGTCTGTCATTCGACCGGAGACGGCAGCGAGCGCGGCACTGCCGCCGAGTCTGCCGCACGCGAGCCCGGCGATCCGCCGCTTCGCCCGCGAGCTGGGTGTGGACCTGCGCCAGGTTCGCGGCAGCGGGCCGTCGCAGCGGATCCTGATAGACGACGTGCAGTCCTTCGTTCGGGCTGCGCTCGCCGCCGGTACCCCGTCAGATGCGCCCGCCGCGACGGCACCGTCCCGGACCGCCTTCCACTTCGATGAAGCCGACGTCACTGACCTCGAGGCCTTCCGTGAGGAAGTCGCATCGTCAGTGCGCGCTGCCGGGTTCGAGCTGACGCTTGCCCCGTTCCTGCTGAAGGCAGTCGCGCCGGCCGTACAGAAATTCCAGGCCTTGAACGCCGGGCACGGCGACGATCCCAGTGCAGCGGGGTCCGGCTGTCATCTCGGATTCGCGTTCGACACGCCGAACGGACGCGTGGTGCCCCTGATCCGCGACGTGGATCGTAAGGGCGTCCTCGATCTGGCGCGCGAGATCGAGGAACTCGGCGCGCGGGCCCGGGACAAGCGGCTCGAGCCTGCCGACCTCGCGCGGGGAGCGTTCTCGATCGCGAGTCTCGGTAGCGCCGGTGGCACAGGCTTTACACCGGTCGTGGATGCGCCGGCCGTCGCGGTGCTGGGCGTCACGCGACCGCAGCCCAGGCTCGTCGAGCGAGAGGGCAAGGCCGTCACGCGCTGCATGCTCCCGCTGTGTTTGTCGTATGATTCCCGGGCGATCGACGCCACCGCGGCGGCGCGCTTCACGGCAGACGTGGCTGCGTTGCTGGGCGACCTGAGACGCGCGAGCCTTTAGAAGAGAACTTGCGAGAACACACATTGCCCTCGATGGAATGCCTGACCGGTTGCATCCCCGGAGGGCGGGTTGCCACGCATGGCTAGTACCGGTCCCGTTGGCATTCTCGGGGGAACGTTCGACCCGATTCACGTCGGGCACCTGCGCTTTGCCGAAGAGATCGTCGATGCCTGCAAGCTGGCGGTGGTGCGTTTCATCCCCGCCGCGATACCGCCGCACCGCGCCACACCGCGGGTCACCGCCGACGACCGACTGGAAATGGCGCGGCTTGCCATCGCCGACAACCCACGTTTCGGTCTGGACGATCGTGAGCTCAGGCGGGCTGGGCCGAGCTACACCTTCGACACTTTGACCGCGTTGCGTCAGGAGATCGGCACGACGCGCCCGGTCTGCCTTCTGCTCGGGGCCGATGCGTTCCTCGATCTCGCGACCTGGCATCGCTGGCACGAGCTCTTCTCCCTCGCGCATGTCGTCGTGGCACATCGACCGGGGTTCCCCGTCGACTCATGGGGGCAGCGCATGCCGCAGCCGCTTGCGCGGGAATACGAGGCGCGGCGTCTCATGCAACCGCTTGCCACGCACTGGACTCCCGCCGGCGGGATCGCGACTGTCGCCACCACGGCGCTCGACATTGCCGCGACGCGCATCCGCGCCGGCCTCGGGGCCGGTCGGTCCCAGCGTTATTTGATCCCCGACTCGGTTCTCGACTATATTGAAACGCGGGGCCTGTACAAGGAGCCGGATGAAACCGGAAGAAACGAAGCGGTTGACGATTGAAGCGCTCGAAGACGTAAAGGGGCGCGATATCGTGGTGCTGGATACGAGT
Organism: Burkholderiales bacterium; assembly: GCA_016791285.1. The sequence continues at coordinate 16,105 of JAEUMX010000136.1, read as the reverse complement.
CGCCTGTCGTCGCTCTTCGATTGCATGATCATCGCCAGCGCCGATTCGACGAGACAGGCCAAGGCCATGGCGCGGCGCGTGCAGGAGCGCATCAAGGACCGCGATGGGGCGGTGCTCGGGGTGGAGGGGGAACAGGACGGGGACTGGGTCCTGGTCGATCTGGGCAGTGTGATCGTGCACATCATGCATCCCGCCACCCGTGCTTACTACAATCTGGAAGAGCTGTGGGGGACGCAGTTTCTGCCCGCGGCACGACGCCAGGTCGCGTCGAGCTGATTCCAGCATCATGAGCGTTGTCGAATATGCGGATGATCGTGATAGCAGTCGGTCACCGCATGCCCGCCTGGGTGCAGTCCGGATTCGCGGAGTATGCGTGCCGCCTGCCGCGGCCGGCGCAGATCGAGCTGATCGAGGTGCGGCCGGTGCGCCGGTCGGCGGCGGTGGGCGTGGAGCGGGCGATGACACAGGAAGAGTCGCGCATCGAGGCCGCCGTCCCCGCGGGTTGTCGGCGCGTGGTCCTCGACGAGCGCGGGGTCGAGTTGACGAGCATCGAGCTCTCGCGAAGGGTCGAGACGTGGCTTGGAGCGGGGCGGGACGTGGCACTCGTCATCGGCGGCGCCGACGGACTGACCGAGCGCTTCCGCAAGACCGCCGACCTCGTACTCGCGCTCTCCCGCCTGACCCTGCCGCACGGTCTCGCGCGCGTGCTGCTCGCGGAGCAGTTGTACCGCGCTATTTCGATCATGCACAATCATCCCTATCATCGGGAATAATGCGGCCCGGTCCGGGTCGCGCAGATGGAGCAGGCCGGTGTCATTTCGAGAACAACGCGTCTACCTAGCGTCGCGCAGCCCGCGGCGCCGCGAGCTCTTGAAGCAGATTGGCGTCGCCTTCGACGTGCTGCTCCTGCGCGAAGATCCCGCCCGCGGCGAGGACATCGACGAGCGCGTCGTGCAGGGGGAGAGTCCGCAGGACTACGTGACCCGCATCGCCAGAGCGAAGGCAGAGCTCGGCTGGGTGCGTGTGCTGCAGCGCCGTCTGCGGCCCAATCCCGTCCTCGGCGCGGACACCTCGGTGATCCTGGATGGCGAGGTGCTCGGCAAGCCCGAGGGCCGCCAGGACGCCGAGCGCATGCTCGCCAAGCTGTCTGGGCGCTCGCACCAGGTGCTGTCTGCGGTCGCACTCTGCTACCGGGATCTGGCGGCCTTGCGGCTCTCGTCGACGACGGTGGAGTTTCGCACGCTGACGGAGCAGGAGATCCACCGCTACGTCGCCACCGGCGAGCCGCTCGACAAGGCCGGTGCCTACGCCATCCAGGGCCGTGGCGCCGCCTTCGTGCGCAACATCTCCGGCAGCTACTCTGGCGTCATGGGGTTGCCCCTGTTCGAGATGGTGGAGTTGATGCAGCACTTCGGCTTCGAGTTTCTGTGACTGAAGAGATCCTGGTCAACGTCACGCCGCAGGAGACGCGCGTGACGGTGATGCAGCAGGGGGTCGTGCAGGAACTGCACATCGAGCGCGCAAGCAGTCGCGGGCTGGTGGGCAACATCTACCTGGGGCGCGTCGCGCGGGTTCTGCCCGGGATGCAGTCCGCGTTCATCGACATCGGGCTCGACCGCGCAGCGTTCCTGCACGTGGCCGACATCTGGGGCAATCGGCACGGCGCGGAGGAGTCGAAGCCGATCGAGAAGCTGCTCGCCGAGGGGCAGAACATCCTGGTGCAGGTAATCAAGGATCCGATCGGCACCAAGGGCGCGCGGCTCTCGACCCAGGTCAGCATCGCCGGCCGCTGTCTGGTCTATCTGCCGCAGGAATCGCATATCGGCATCTCGCAGCGCATCGAGGACGAGGTCGAGCGCACCCAGCTCAGGGAGAAGCTGCAGCAGGCGCTGCCGGGCGACGAGACCGGCGGCTTCATCATCCGCACCATGGCGGAAGCCGCGTCGATTCCCGAGCTTGCTTCCGACATCGATTATCTGCGGCGGCTGTGGCGCGGCATCCGCGACGAGTCGGTGCAGGCGAGCGCGCCGGCGCCCCTGTACCAGGACCTCAACTTGAGCCTGCGCGTGCTGCGCGACTTCGTGAGCGACGAGACCGCGCGTGTGCTGGTCGACTCGCGCGAAACGCATCAGAAGATGCTCGCTTTCGCGCAAGCGTACACCCGCAACTTCAGCGATCGTGTGGAGCATTACAGCGGTGAGCGGCCGCTATTCGACCTCTATGCGGTGGAGGACGAGATCGAGCGCGCACTTGCACGCCGTGTCGACCTCAAATCCGGCGGTTATCTCATCATCGACCAGACCGAGGCGCTGACCACGGTGGACGTGAACACCGGTGGCTACGTGGGCGGGCGCAACTTCGACGACACTATCTTCAAGACCAATCTCGAGGCGGCACAGGCGATCGCGCGCCAGTTGCGGCTGCGCAACCTGGGCGGCATCATCATCATCGACTTCATCGACATGGACAACGAGGAGCACCGCAGCGCCGTGCTCTCGGAGTTCAGGAAGGCCCTCACGCGCGACCGCACGCGCATGTCGGTGAACGGTTTCACCGCGCTCGGACTGGTCGAGATGACGCGCAAACGCACCCGCGAGAGCCTCGCGCACGTGCTGTGCGAGGCGTGTCCCACCTGTCAGGCACGTGGGGAGGTGAAGACGGCGCAGACGGTGTGTTACGAGATTCTGCGCGAGATTCTGCGCGAGGACCGGCAGTTCAACGCCCGCGAGTATCGCATCCTCGCCGCGCAGAACGTGATCGACCTTTTCCTCGACGAAGAGTCGCAGAGCCTCGCGATGTTGGGCGACTTCATCGGTAAGCCGATCTCGCTGCAGGTGGAGAACCAGTACTCACCGGAGCAGTACGACGTGATCCTGATCTGAGCGCCCTGGGGGGGGTGGGACGTCAGGCGGCGTGGATCGCCGGTGAAGTTTCCTCGTGGCTCGATATGATCTTCTTCACGCCGACCAGCTCGGCGTGCCTTTCGCGCAATACGTTCTTCTGTGCGTCCAGATCACGCATGCGTCCCTGAAGGTTGCTCAGGTTTTCTGCCACCTTGCGGAAGCCCTCCACACGACGTGTGAGCAGCGCCTCGTGTTCCTTGATCTGGAGCGAGAGCGGGCCGAGGACCGATTTCAGCCACACGTCGACCTCCGCGCGCGCGCCATCGAAGACTTCCCGCGCCTGCGTGACGAGCCCGTTGTAGAAGCGGCGCACCAGGAAATGCTTCTCGGTCATAACATTCACCGGGTCGCGGCAGAAGTCCTCGACCTGCTTCTGGAGGGCGAACATCGCGACCGTGTGGCGTTCGAGATCGAGCGGCGGTGGCACCAGCCGCGCGAACCCATAGCCCTCGTGGAAGCGTTCGTATACGCCATCCACCAGCTTTTGCACGTCGGACGAGAACTTGAGGATCTTCTGGCTCTGCGCCGAGTAATGCTCGAACAGAGACTGCATGGCACGCATGAGTCCGCGCGTGGTCCAGCTGCCCTCGATGTCCTCGCGACCTTGCTCCAGGATGTGTTCGATGAAGCCCGAATCGAGGTTCGTGAGCAGCATGCCCCCCTGCTTGATGACCGCCGCGGAGGCGAGCCTGAACCCCTGCACCTGCTCGCCGTAGGTCGAGCGGTTGGCCTCCAGCTTCGCGAGCATCGCCTTCGCGATCGTGCGGTTCTTGCCGGCGAGCTGTGCGAGTTCCTTCAGTTCCGTGCGAATCGCATCGAGCTGGTTTTCCACCGTCTGCAGAGACGATTCGACCATGGTGCCGATCTCCCGCTCGACGGCGGTGCGGAGGATCTCCTGTTTCGCGGGCACGATCTCGTCGGCGAGGACGCGCTCAAGCAGCTTGATGCCGCTGCGCGACAGGAGCGCTTCGTCGTCGCGGACTTTGGCGAGCAGAGCCTTCTGCGCGGATATCGGGAACACGTGGCGGCGCGGCAACTGGAGGATCTGTGCCGTGTTGTCCACCTGGCGGTCGATACTGGCGGAAATCGCCGCCGCACCCTTGAGATCGTCCCACAGCAGGTCGATCTTGTTCAGCACCGCGAGCCGGCGGGGTACGAAGGTCTGCACGTATTTCTGCCAGACTTCGAGATCCGACTTGGTCACGCCCGTGTCCAGCGCCAGCATGAAGACGGCGGCGTGCGCATTCGGAATCATCGAGAGCGTGAGCTCGGGCTCTGCACCGAGCGCGTTCAGACCTGGCGTGTCGAGGATGACGAGGCCGTTCTTGAGCAGCGGGTGCGGGTAGTTGATGACTGCGTGGCGCCAGGCCGGGATCTCGACGCGGTCGGCGTCGCGCAGGATGACGGTGGACGTCTCGGGGCCGGTCTCGTCGAGAAGCCCCAAATCCCTTGCTTCCTGCACTGTCACTGACTTGGACCGCGCCAGCTCCTGCATTGCCTGCGCCATATCGTCGTGGGAATCCAGGTTGAGCCTGAGCTTTACCCATTCGACGGGTGAGCGCTTGAGCGTCGCGATGCTCTCGTTGCGCTTGCGTGTTTCGATCGGCAAGAGCTTGATTTGCGGCGGCTCGTTTGGATCGTAGAAGATCTCGGTCGGACACATGGTGGTGCGCCCCACGTCCGATGGCAGCAGCCGCCGTTTGTAGTTGGCAAAGAAGAGTGCGTTGATGAGTTCGGTCTTGCCGCGTGAGAACTCCGCGACGAAAGCGAGGGTGACGCGATCCTGGCGCAGGCTCTCGACGAGATCGTAGATGCGAAGCGCGTTCTGGATGTCCACGTGCCCGTTTGCGTCGAGCCAGGCTTGGTACGCTTCGATGCCATGAATGAGGCGCTGTCGCCACTCGGAATAGCGGGCGACCTGTTGTTCCAACGCGCTGCTGTTCATCGCTGTTCCCAGGCGGTCAATATGCTCTGCGCGCCTGGACCCGGTGCGTCCAGTTCCACGAGCTTGCGCCGGGCGTGGCGTCCGGCGCGAATGTAGATGCGGCTCGGTGGCAGGTCGAAGGCATGACTCAGGAACTCGATCAGCGCGGCGTTGGCCCTGTCATGCGTGGCGGGGGCGGCGATTCGAACTTTCATCGTTGCGCCAAGGAGTCCGGCGACTTCGGTGCGTCGGGCACCCGGCTGGATGGAGAGCGACAGCGTGAACTGCTCGCCGCTTCGTCGAAACCAGCTCGGAGCGGCGGCCTCCAAACCGGCGCGCTTGCCCGTCGGGCGCATCACTTACGCAATCAACATGCCAAGCACCAGGCGTTCCAGCGCCGCGACGGGGAGCATCAGCAGCAACTGGCAGACGACGAAGACGACGAGTGGCGACAGGTCAACCCCTCCCAGCGCCGGGAGACGTCCCTGGATCGGCCGCAGAAACGGCCGGGTGAGGCTATCCAGCAGGAACATGGCCGGACTTCCTGGGCTGACCCAGCTCATGACAGCCATGATCAGCACGAGCCCCATGATCAGATAGAGTGCCATGCGCACGATGTGCAGCGCGGCGAGCAGCACGATCGCTGTCCCTGTTACGGCAGGCGAACTCGCGCTGGGTAGCGGGCGCACGCCGAGAAGGTCCAGTCCGGCGACGAGCAGGATCGCGGCCAGCCAGGCCGCGACCAAGCTCGCAAGGTCGTAGCCCCACAGGCCGGGCACGATCCGTCGCAGCGGGCGCACGGCAAAATCGGTCACCGCTATCACGAAACGCGAAAACGGGTGTGCGTACGCGGTGCGGCTCCACTGCATGAAAAACCGCAGCAGTGCCGCGAACACGAACAGGCTCAATGCCGTGTCGAGCAGAAAACCGATGGCCTGTCCGAGCATCGGGCGGCGGTGACTCGTTATGCCGAGCGGACGCTCAGTCCCGGCGACCGAGTTCTGCGCCCAGTTCGCGCGAGCGTTGCGCGGCCGCGTCCACCGCGCGAGTGACGATCTGCTTCAGGCCTGCGGCCTCGAACGATTGAATGGCGCGCTCGGTGGTGCCACCTGCCGAAGTCACGCGGGCGCGAAGCGAGGCGGCATCCTCCGGACCTTCGGCAGCCACCCGGGCTGCGCCGAGGACGGTCTGCAGGGTCAGCTGGCGCGCTGCGGCGGTATCGAGCCCCAGCCGCCGGGCCGCCTCCTCGAGAGCCTCGATGAAATAGTAGACGTACGCCGGCCCACTGCCCGATACCGCGGTGACAGCGTCCATGGCGTCTTCATCGGTGAGCCACAGGGTCTCGCCGACTGCGCTGAGAATGCTCTCTGCAAGGTTGCGCTCGCTCGCGTTCGCGGCGGGAGCTGCGTAGAGCGCGGACATGCCGCAACCGAGGACGGCGGGCGTGTTGGGCATCGCACGCACGATCCGGCGATACCCGCCCAGCCACCGACTGAGGTCGCCGGTGCGGATTCCAGCGGCGATGGAGATCAAGAGCTGATGATGCATCGAGCCCGCGAGATCGCCGGCTACTTCGTGGAGTTGCTGCGGCTTCGTGGCGAGCACGATGCACTCGCATGAGGTAAACCCTGGATCGAGCGACTCCCGAGCGTCGATCCCGAACCGCTCTCGCAGGCGCTCCCGCGCTTCCACGCTCACTTCCACGACCTGCAGCTGCCCGGTGGAAAAGCCCTTGCCGAGCAGGCCGCCGATGAGGGCGGAGGCCATGTGACCGCCGCCGACGAAACCGATGCTGACTGACAATTGAGAACTCCGAAGCTGGCGGGCTCAAGCGAGCCCGATTGGGAACAAATGGGACTCCGTTGCGCGATCGAAGGGGTTACCTGTATGCGCGGCCGCGCTTCGCCGATGGCCTGTTTGCGCGCTGCTCAGCCCCTTCGATAGATGGTCGGGAGTATAGGCGGAGGGGCCAGTCGCGGCAACCGGGCGCTGGTCGATGCATTGGACTCAGCGGCGCGGACCAAAGATCGCTGTACCGACGCGCACGATCGTCGCACCCTCCAGGACCGCAGCCTCGATGTCGTCGGACATGCCCATCGAGAGCGTATCGAGTGCGAGGCCTTCTGCGCAGATGCGATCCTTGAGTTCGCGGAGCACGCGAAACCAGTGCCGCTTTGCTGGCTCTTCGCGTTCGGGTTGCGGGATCGCCATCAAACCACGCAGACGCAGATGGGGCAACGCAGCCACGGCGAGCGCGAGGCGGCATGCATCCTCGGGTGCCACACCACCCTTGCTTGCTTCGCCACTCACGTTTACTTGCAGGCAGACATGCAGCGGTGGAAGGTTCGGGGCGCGGGCCGCGGACAGGCGCGCGGCGATCTTCTCGCGATCCACGCTGTGCACCCAGGCGAAGCTCTCGGCGATGGCTCGCGTCTTGTTGCTCTGAAGCGGCCCGATGAAGTGCCATTCGATAGGCAAGTCAGACAGCTGGCCTATCTTTTGCACTCCCTCCTGCGCGTAATTCTCGCCGAAGGCGCGCTGGCCAGCTTGCCAGGCTTCCCTGAGATGGGACGCCGGCCAGGTCTTGCTGACGGCCAGCAACTGAATCTCAGAAGCGTCACGGCCCGCCGCGCGCGCTGCGCGATCGATCCGGGCTCGTACCGATTGCAGGGCCGAAGCCAGTGTGGACATAATGCCGGACGCTTCTCGAAAGGCAGTTCTAATACGCTGATCCCTATTGAATTTCTGTGCGCATCCGCAGGCGGTGCGCGCCGCGGAGTCGATTCTAATGGACATTGCCGAACTGCTTTCGTTTGCCGTGAAGAACAAGGCCTCGGACCTGCACTTGTCGGCCGGACTGCCGCCGATGATTCGCGTGCACGGCGACGTACGCCGCATCAACCTGCCTGCCATGGAGCACAAGGATGTTCATGGCATGGTGTACGACATCATGAACGATGGCCAGCGGAAGTTCTACGAGGAGAATCTGGAGTGCGACTTCTCGTTCGCGATCCCGAACCTCGCGCGTTTTCGCGTTAACGCCTTCGTGCAGCATCGCGGCGCCGGCGCCGTGTTCCGCACCATTCCCTCCAAGGTGCTGACATTGGAGGATCTGAAGGCGCCCGAGATCTTCAAGGACATCTCGAATCAGCCGCGCGGCATCGTCCTCGTCACCGGTCCGACGGGATCCGGCAAGTCCACGACGCTGGCAGCGATGATCAACTTCATCAACGAGAACGAGCACGGCCACATCCTCACGGTCGAGGACCCGATCGAGTTCGTGCACGAATCGAAGAAGTGCCTCATCAACCAGCGCGAGGTCGGCCCGCATACGCTCTCCTTCTCGAACGCCCTGCGCTCGGCGCTGCGCGAGGACCCGGACGTGATCCTGGTGGGCGAGATGCGGGACCTCGAAACCATTCGCCTCGCACTTACCGGCGCGGAAACGGGTCACCTCGTCTTCGGGACGTTGCACACGAGTTCGGCGGCGAAGACCATCGACCGCATCATCGATGTCTTCCCGGCCGCCGAAAAGGAGATGGTGCGTGCGATGCTGTCCGAGTCTTTGCGGGCGGTCATCTCGCAGACCCTGCTCAAGACCAAGGACGGTAGCGGTCGCGTCGCCGCGCACGAGATCATGATTGGCACGCCCGCGATTCGCAACCTCATTCGCGAGAACAAGGTCGCGCAGATGTATTCGGCAATCCAGACCGGCCAACAGCTGGGCATGCAGACCCTCGACCAGAATCTGCACGAGCTTGTCCGGCGCAACGTCGTGGCGGCGGCCGAGGCGCGCAACCGCGCGATGAACAAGGACATGTTCGTCGGCTGAGCGCACGGCCGAGAGCATACCGGGAGCATCTCATGGAAAGAGACCAGGCAGTCAAGTTCATGAACGACCTGCTGCGGGTCATGGTGAGCAAGAAGGCATCCGACCTCTTCATCACATCCGGCTTTCCCCCAGCCTTCAAGGTCGACGGCAAGGTGACGCCGATATCGAACCAGACGCTGTCGCCGACCCACACCCAGGAACTCGCCCGTTCGATCATGAACGACAAGCAGGCTGAGGAGTTCGAGGCGAGCAAGGAATGCAACTTCGCGATTAGCCCGCCTGGTGTTGGCCGCTTCCGCGTCAATGCTTTCGTGCAGCAGGGCCGCGTCGGCCTCGTCCTGCGCACCATTAACTCCGCGATTCCGAAGATCGACGAACTCGGTCTGCCGCCCCAGCTCAAGGAGATCGCGCTGACCAAGCGCGGTCTCGTGGTCTTCGTCGGCGGCACTGGCAGTGGCAAGTCGACTTCGCTTGCGGCGATGATTGGCTTCCGCAACGAGAACACGCACGGTCACATCGTAACGATCGAGGATCCGATCGAATACGTACACGAGCACAAGAACTGCATCGTCACACAGCGCGAGGTCGGGGTCGATACCGATTCCTGGCACGCCGCGCTCAAGAACACGCTGCGTCAAGCGCCGGACGTGATTCTGATCGGCGAGATCCGCGACCGCGACACGATGGACTATGCCATCGCATTTGCCGAGACGGGGCATCTCGCGATGGCCACCTTGCACGCCAACAGTGCCAACCAGGCGCTCGACCGCATCATCAATTTCTTTCCGGAGGAGAGGCGCGCGCAGCTGCTGATGGATCTGTCGCTCAACCTGAGGGCGTTCATATCGCAGCGCCTGATCCCGATGAAGGACAGCAAGGGTCGCGCGGCCGCCGTGGAGATTCTCATCAACTCGCCGCTGATCTCCGACCTCATCTTCAAGGGCGACGTACACGAGATCAAGGAGATCATGGCGAAGTCCCGCGAACTCGGCATGCAGACCTTCGATCAGCATCTCTTCGACCTCTACGAGGCCGGGCAGATCAGCTACGAGGATGCCCTGCGCAATGCGGACTCGGTCAACGACCTCCGGCTTCGCATCAAGCTTTACAGTCAGTCGTCGAAAGACCGGGATCTCACGAGCGGGTTGGAGAATCTGACCATCGTGTAGGACCAGGGCTCCGGTCCGAGCATCATTCCTCCACCGCGCCGCGCACTCTGCGCAGCGATCCTGTCACCATCCGGTATTCGTAGAGCCGGCACTCGATGGCGCCGTTGAAGAGCGGCGTGCGCTTCGATGCCTTGAGGTGGATCAGCTTCGGCAGGTTTGCATCGGCCGTGAATACTCCGGCGCGCCAGTTGGCGAAGCGCTGCTTCAAGAGATCCCCCAGCTTCGGGTAGAACGCGCGCGAGTGCGCCTCGTCGCCGAGCCGGACGCCGTAGGGCGGATTCATGATCATCAGCCCCGTGGCGGTCGGCGGGGTCGCGTCGAGCACGTCCTGGCATTGCAGGCGGACCGCCGAAGTCAAGCCGGCCTGCGCGAGGTTGCATCGCGCGAGATCAAGGGTTCTCGGATCCCGCTCGCCACCGAAGATCGGGAGCGGGTGCGCGTTCAGCGCACGCGCCTGCAACACCGCCTTTGCACGCTGAAAGGCCTTCAGGTCGAAGGGTCTCAGCTTCTGGAATCCAAACGTACGCTTCAGGCCAGGCGCACGCAGAAGGGACATCTGAGCCGCCTCGATCAGGAAAGTCCCGCTGCCGCACATCGGATCGAGGAGCGGCGTGCCGACGTTCCAACCCGCCAGCATGAGAATGCCGGCGGCAAGGTTCTCCCTGAGCGGCGCCTCGCCACCGCTGACCCGCCAGCCGCGTTTGAAGAGTGCTTCGCCCGATGTGTCGAGATACAACGTCCAATGCCTGGCATCGAGGAAGGCATGGATGCGAACGTCCGGGCGCGAGGTGTCGACATTTGGCCGCCGGCCGGTGAGATCGCGCAGCTTGTCGCACACCGCGTCCTTGATGCGGAGCGTCGCGAAGTCGAGGCTGCGCAGCGGCGAGCAGATGGCGGCGACATCCATGCGTATCGTACGCTCGGGACCGAACCAGTCCGACCAGGGCAGGGCACGCGTTCCCGCGTAAACGTCCTCCGCGGTCGCATAATCCCCCGTAGCGACGCGCCACAGCACGCGACTGGCAATGCGGCTCTCCAGGTTCGCGTGGATGGCAAGGACGAGATCGCCGGCGAAGGCGACACCGCCGGGCTTGATCTGCGTTCGCTGCGCGCCGAGGGCGGCGAGCTCGCGTTCGAGGGCGCTCTCGAGCCCACGCGGGCAGGGGGCGAAGAAGGATTCCAAATTCTTGCCTCGCGGCAGCGATACGGGACACCGATTCTATGCTAGAAGCCGGTGCCATCCCGCAACGGCAAGCTTTGGGAGGTGAGGCCGCTACTGTCCGAGTTCAACATTCGAAATCTCACGGCTTCCAGCGGCCGTCGAAAGCGGGCTATAGTCGCGCCGTCACTTTGCCGCCCCCTGCCATGAACAACCTTGCCGAAGCGCTGAAGCAGCACGAGGCCACCCCCGCGAAGGTGCTGTATCAGCAATGGACCGGGGAGGAGTGGAAAAGCTACACGGCCGGCGAGATCATCGATCTCGCCGCGCGCTGGCAGCAGGCATTCCTCGAGCGCGGCTTCGAGCGTGGCGACCGCGTTGCCCTGTGCATGAAGAACAGCGTGCACTGGGTTGCGATCGACCAGGCCTGCCTTGGCCTTGGCCTCGTCGTGGTTCCGCTCTACGTGATCGACAATCCCGAGAACATCGCGTGGTGCCTCGCCCACTGCGAGGCGCGGCTGCTGGTGCTGGAAACGCCGCGTGTGCTGGATACCATGCGCCGGGCCGCCGACGCGTTGCCACCGATCGTCTGCCTGCAGGCCGATCCGGAAGACGCGGTGGAAACGCCGCGCACGTTCCTGCCGCCGCATGCGAGGGCGTTCACGGTGCATCCGATGCCGGAGGACGGCCTCGCCAGCATCGTCTATACGTCCGGCACCACGGGACGGCCGAAGGGTGTCAAGCTCTCGCACCGAAACATCGTCGCCAACGCGCAGGCCGCTCTCAGGATCGTCGATTTGCACCCTTCCGATCTGCTGCTGTCGGTGCTGCCGCTGTCGCACATGTTCGAGCGCACCTGCGGCTACTATGCACCGCTCATGCACGGTGCGCCGGTCGCCTTCTCGCGCGGCGTGCAGCACATCGGCGAGGACCTGGCGGCTCTGCGTCCCACGATCATCATGGCGGTGCCGCGCGTGTTCGAGCGATTCCTCGTCCGCATCGAGCAGGCGCTGAAGGACAAGCGGGTCAAGCGGCAACTCTTCGAGCGGACCGTCGCGCTCGGGTGGCGGGTCTTCAATGACAACGCCAACGCCATCGATCGGGCGATGTACGCGGCGCTGCGGCGGGTCGTGGCGAAGCCGATCCTCGATCGGCTGGGGGGGCGGCTTCGGCTCACGGTCGTCGGCGGTGCCGCGCTGGAGCATCGGGTCGCCAGGCATTTCCTGGGGCTCGGGCTTACCATGCTGCAGGGGTATGGGCTCTCCGAGGTGTCACCCGTGGTCGCCGCCAATCATATGGACGACAACGATCCGGCGTCGGTGGGCTATCCGCTGGAGGGACTCGAGGTGAAAGTGAGCGAGCAGCACGAACTGCTCGTGCGCGGCTCATCCGTGATGCTCGGCTACTGGCGCGACCCCGAGGCGACGGCCGCCGTGCTCGCGCCCGATGGCTGGCTCAACACGGGCGACCAGGTCGACATACGCGACGGACGCATCTACATCAAGGGCCGCACCAAGGACATCCTCGTCCTTTCGAACGGTGAGAAGGTGCCGACGGACGAGATCGAGCAGGCACTGCTCGAGGCGTCGGCGTTCGAGCAGGTCATCCTCGTTGGGGAGGGGCGTGCTTACCTCATCCTGCTCGCGGTGAGCCAGGAAAGCGACGACAAGAAGCTCGTGAAGCTCGCGAACGAGCGGCTCAAGGGGTTCCCGCGCTACATCCGCATCCGGCGCGTGCTCGCCACGAAAGAGCCGTGGACGCTCGAAGACGGGTTGCTCACGCCCACGCTCAAGGTCAAACGCGCCAAGATTCTGGCGCGATTCGACACCGAGATCCGGCGCGTTTACGAGGAGTCGGGGCTCACCGAGTAACGCACGCCGGACGCTGCTTCGCGTGCGTCATCGGTGCTGCACGAAGACGTCGAAGCGGATTCTTTTCCACGGATTCCGGTCTTCGGTCAGACGGCTGATGCGCGCCTCGACCTTCGTTCCACGATCCATGTGGCGAGCGACGTCGGCGTTCTCGGCGCGCGGTACGTACCCGAGCTTCTCGCCGCGCCACTCCACGCGCACCGCGTTCGGGTCGTAGGGGTTGTCCGGTTCGCGCACGAGCGCGAGCGGATCGCCCACCTTCATGTCGCTCCAGACCACCTTTCCGCTATAGAACTGGAAGCCCGCCAGGGGCGAGCTCTGGATCAGAATGCGCGCTTCGATGCGCGGCTCGCCGGCGAACGCGAGGCTTGCAATGAGGGTCAGGATCACCGTCGCCAAAGAACGCGCGATCGTGCTGGCGAGATTCACAGCGGCTTGACGACGACCAGGATCACGACCGCGATCAGGATCAGCACCGGCGCTTCGTTCATCCAGCGGTAGAACACGTGGCTGCGCGCATTGCGGTCGCGCTTGAAGTCCTGCATCGCCTTCCACGTCCAGACGTGATAGCCGATCAAGAGCACCACCAGCGCTACCTTCAGGTGCAGCCAACCGCCGGAGTAACCGTATCCGAGCCACAGCCAGAGCCCGAGTCCGACCGCGAGCACGGCGGACGGTGTCATGATGCCCCAGAAGAGCTTGCGCTCCATCACCTTGAAACGCTCGATGGAGATCGCGTCGCTCGACATCGCGTGGTAGACGAAGAGGCGCGGCAGGTAGAAGAGGCCCGCGAACCAGGTCACGACGAAGACGATGTGGAACGCCTTGAGGTACAGCATGGCTACGGCCTGGCGTGGTGACAGTGCGGGATGGTATCCGATCGCGCGTCGGACGCGCACGTTATGCGCCGGGCCATTACCGCGCGGCCGCCGTGCGATTCGCCCGGTGCCGGAAGTAAGTCGTCTTTACCAGCTGAACCAGCAATAGGTAGACGATCACCATCGCCGCGACGATCGCGAAAAACACGGGCGGCGGCGGCACGAAGCCGAGGTATCCCGCTACCGGGCTGAAGGGCAGCCACACCGCGCAAGCCACGACCGCAGCCGAGGTGATGGCAAGGATGGGATGCGGTCGGCTCCGCAGCGGGTTGCCCTGGGTGCGGATCACGAAGATCACCAGCACCTGGGTGGCCAGCGATTCGATGAACCAGCCGGTGTGAAACAGTGACTCGTCGGCGCCGAGCACGCTGAGCAGCACGTAGAAGGTCAGGAAGTCGAAAAGCGAGCTCACGGGCCCCACCGTCAGCATGAAGCTACGAATGGCCGCCATGTCCCACGTGCGAGGATGGGCGATTTCCTCCGGGTCCACCTCGTCGAGGGGGATCGGCACTTCGGAGATGTCGTAGAGCATGTTGTTCAGCAGAATCTGCGTCGGCAGCATCGGCAGGAAGGGCAGGAACAGCGACGCACCCGCCATGCTGAACATGTTCCCGAAGTTCGAACTGGTTCCCATCCGGATGTACTTCATGATGTTGGCGAAGGTCCGGCGGCCTTCCATCACGCCTGCGTGAAGCACCTTGAGATCCTGCGCGAGCAGGATCATGTCTGCCGCTTCCTTGGCAACGTCCACCGCGGAGTCCACCGACAGCCCCACGTCGGCCGAGTGCAACGACGGCGCGTCATTGATGCCGTCGCCGAGATAGCCGACCACGCGCCCGCGCGCTTTGAGCGCCAGGATGATCCGGTTCTTCTGGGTCGGATTCACGCGGCAGAAGAGGTTTGCGGCCTCGACCCGCGCCGCGAGCGCCTGGTCGTCGAGGGCATCAGTGTCTGGACCCCTGACGACACCGATTACCGGGATGCCGAGCGTCGCGCACACATGCCGCGTGACACGCTCGCTATCCCCGGTGACGATCTTGATCGCGACGCCGCTTGCCTCGAGCGCCGCGAGGGCGGGCGCCGCGCTCGCCTTCGGCGGATCAAGGAAACCCGCCAGTCCGGCGAATACCAGGTCGGACTCGTCGCTTATCACGGCGTGCGGATGGTCGATGGGTACCTCGCGCCAAGCGATGCCAAGCGTGCGAAAACCCTCGTCCCCGAGCTCTTCGTAGACTCTCTGAACCCGTTCCCGCATCGGCGCATCCAGGGGTTGCGGCGCGGCGGCGTCGCCGGATTCGAAGGTCGTCGAGAGACGCAGGATGTCCTCCGGTGCGCCTTTGACCACCAGGAGACGTGCACCGCCCTTCTCCACCAGCACGGACACGCGCCGCCGCTCAAAGTCGAAGGGCACCTCGTCAACCTTGGTCCATCCCGAAACATCGATGTCTGCGTGCGCGAGAATTGCCTCGTCGAGAGGACTGCGCAGACCGGTCTCGAACCAGCTGTTCAGGTATGCGAGTTCGAGTACGCGCTCGCTCGAGTTGCCCATCACGTCGAGGTGCCGCTCGAGCCGGATGCGCGCCTCCGTCAGCGTGCCGGTCTTGTCGGTGCAGAGCACGTCCAGGCTGCCGAGGTCCTGGATCGCGGCAAGTCGCTTCACGATTACCCGCTGTCTTGCCATGCGCATCGCGCCGCGTGCGAGCGTAACCGACACCACCATCGGCAGCAGCTCCGGCGTGAGTCCGACGGCGAGCGCGACCGCGAAAAGAAACGACTCCAGGAGCGGGCGGTGGAAGAGCGCGTTCACCATCAGGACGAACAGCACCATCAGGACGGTGAGCCGCATGATCAGCAGCCCGAACCGGCGCGTGCCGACCTCGAATGCAGTCGGCGGTGCCGCTTCCTCGAGGCTGGACGCGATTCGACCCATCTCCGTCTGGCTGCCGGTGCGGCACACGAGCACGGTCGCGCTGCCGCTGATGACGGACGTGCCCATGAAGACAGCGTTGTCGGCAGCCGACAAATCGGTAGACGTGGCCGGCAAGTCGACGGCCCGCTTCTCCACAGGGTAGGGTTCGCCTGTCAGCATCGGCTGCTTCACGAAGAAGTCGTTTGCTTCCACCACTCGCCCGTCGGCGGGTACGAGAGCGCCCGCAGAGAGCAGCACTAGGTCCCCCGGCACGATCGAAGCCAGTGGCACCTCCTGCTTCCGCCCGCCGCGCAGCACCGTTGCACGCACGGCCACGGCATGGCGCAGGCGCTCCGATGCCCGATTCGCGCGATGCTCCTGCACGAAGTCGAGAGTGATCGAGCACAGGACGATGACCGAAATTATGAAGAAGTCCGTTGCGTCGCCGGTGAGCGCGGAG
>JAEUMX010000130.1 GCA_016791285.1 Burkholderiales bacterium | reverse complement strand
CTGATCGCGAATCAGCTGTAGCCACGGGCAGCGCCGCCAAGGTAGGGAAACCCTCACAAGAGTCGAGTGTGACGCCGACTTGCAAAGCGGAGCCGCCCGCTATCCCGTCGGGGGAGCAAGACGTAATCTCCGCAAGCGAAGAGCGCATGTGGTCAGGGTGCTCCCAGAGTCGACGCATAAGACGAACAACCCGCGCGAAGTAGGTAACTCCCACGGGAGGGGTGGTGGCGATGACAATTAGCGAGCGCAATCTGCGCGGCATGCAGGCGAGGCGGGCCGAAGTGATTCGGGTAGTCAGCCCCGGCCTCTTCGTCGATGACGGCGACGACGGCTACTACCTGGTGCTGCGGCCCACGGAACAGATCGCTGGCAAGCGTGACGACGTGTGTTTCTACGGACCGTTCTCAACCGCAGCCCAGGCCAGCTTCCTGGCGGCGAGCGCCCGCGCGCTTGGCTTGACGGGACAAGACTCGGCGCCGCGCTCCGCAACAGAAGCCGTAACAGCCGCTGCAGCTGCCACAGCAATCACCGCACCTCGGGTTCGAAGCCTGCACGCCCCCTGAGCACCGCTTACGAGGCTGGGCTTCGCGAGCGCCGCGGGCGCTTGGAACGGCGTGCCGAAGTTCCCGCAGGAGCCCACAGCCGAACCGTGGTGCCCGCGCCCGGCGCGCTCTCGATGGCGACGCTGCCGCCGATCATGCCGAGGCGCCGCTCGATCTCCCACAGACCGGAGCCGTTGCGACTCCCCCACGCCTCGCCGCGCGCGTCGAAGCCCGTGCCCTGGTCGGACACGGTGATCTGGACGCAGGACCCGGCGGTGCCCTCCATCGCGAGGGCCACCTCGCTGACGCCGGCGTGTTTGGCGACATTCATCAGCAGCTCGCGCGTCGCCTTGAACAGCAGCAGGCGGGTGGCGACATCGGCGGGCTCCGCGTCGGGATCGCACGTCAGCCGGACGTCGAGCCCCTGGCTGCGCTTCAACCATCCGCACAGCCAGTCCAGCGCCGCGCCCAATCCCTTGTCGCGGACCAGCGGCGGATTGAGGGCGACACTGAGCGAGCGAGCCATGTCGAGCGCGTCGCCGATCTGCTTGCGGACTTCGCTTGCATTCGTGACCCAGGTCTCGATCGGCGTGCGCCGGTCGAGACCACTAAGCCTCAGCCTCGCGCCAACGAGCAACGGCTGTACGTGATCGTGCAGCAGTTCATAGAGCAGGTCGCGCTCGCGCTGCTCGGCGTGCGTCAAGCCGATGGCGAGTTCGCGCAGCTGCGCTTCGCGTTCATCCACGAGCCGCGAGCGCTCGGCAACCAGGGCGGCGAGCTCGGTATTGAGCTCCCGTAGCTGCCGCTCGGCTTCCTTCAGCTCGGTGACTTCCGCCATGACACCGATCATGCGTCGGCAGGCTCCGTCCGCGCCGTACTCATAGCGGGCGCGAGCGCTGATCCAGTGCACGCTCCCGTCTCGCCACACGACGCGAAAGTCGCGGGCATAGTCCGCACCTTCCGCCATCGAGCGCCGGATTTCCGCTTCGACCCCGGGACGGTCCGCGGGATGCACTCTCCGCGCCCAGGCCGCATAGCTCGGTGTCACCTCGTCCAGCCGATAGCCGAGTATCTCGAAGTGGCCGCGCGACCACACCACCGCGCCGGTCGCCACGTTCCAGTCCCAGGTCCCGGAGCGGCCGATCTCGGATGCAAGCTGGAAGCGCTCTTCGGCTTCGCGCAGCGCGCGTTCGGCGCGGATGCGCTCGGTGATATCGGAGCCGATCGCCAGTATCTCGATCACCTGTCCGCGCTCGCCGCGGATCGCACGGTTGGTCCAGCTCATCCACACCCGGCGCCCGTCGCGGCGGACGTTCTCATTGATATAGTTCACATAGCGGTCGGGATGGCCAGCGATGTCCTCGACCAGCCGGGTCAGGTCCGTCCCTTCGGAGTCCCGGTCCGGCACGAGCAACCCGACATGCCGCCCTACCACCTCGTCGGCACGGTAGCCGAAGAAGCGCTCGGCATACTCGTTGAAGAAGATCAGCGTCCCGTCGCGGCGCCAACGGATGATGACGCTGTTGGCATTCTCGACCAGCTCGCGGTAGCGGCGCTCGCTCTCGCGCAGCACCTGCTTGGTCTGCATCAGATCGTCGATGTCGGTGAGGCTGCCGACCCAGCGGTTGACGCGACCCTGCTCATCCTGCAGCGGTCGCGCGCGGAGCATGAACCAGCGATAGGAGCCGTCGGCGGCACGCATGCGGTGGCGCATCTCGCACGGGGCACATTGACGCATCGCCTCCTCCCACCGCGTCGCGACCCCGGGCAGATCCTCGGGATGCACCGCCTGCGCCCAGCCAAAGCCCGCCGTCTGCTCCGGGGTCATCCCCGTGTACGCGCACCATTGTTCGCTGGCGAAGGTGTTGCCGCCTTCGGCATCGCCCTCGAAGGTCATGCTCGGCACCGCATCGAGCAGCGCACGGTAGCGTTCCTCCGCCTCGCGCTCCGACGATGCGCGCCCGTGGTCTTGTTGCACGCGGTCACTCCATGCAGGATGCCGATTCAGCGCTATTGTCCGCGAAAACGCCCGGCGCGGCCGAGAGATAATGTGGTGCGCGCAGGGCTCTTACATGGAACGGCAGCCGACGCTTCGAGATGGCCAGAATACTCATAGCCGATGACCACTCGGTGGTCCGCGGTGGGCTCAAGCAGTTCCTTTCCAGTGCACCCGACCTCGAGATTGCGGCCGAAGCAGATACCGGCAAGAAGGCAATCGAGATCCTGGGACGGCAGAGCTTCGACCTGGTGCTGCTCGACATCGCGCTCCCCGATATCGACGGCCTCGAGGTTCTACGGCGTATCAAGAGCACGTTTCCCGACCTGCCGGTGCTGATCTTCAGCATGTATCCCGAGGAGGACTACGCCCTGGCCGCCCTGAACGGCGGGGCGGCAGGTTACCTGATGAAGGACAGCGACCCCGAGGAAATACTCGCGGCCATGCGCCGGGCGGCGAAAGGCGCGAGATATCTCAGTCCGCGCATTGCGGAGAAGCTGCTGGCCGGCTCGCTGGCGACACCCGAAAAGCAGCCGCACGATGCGCTGTCGGCGCGGGAGTTCGACGTGATGCTGATGCTGAGCCGCGGCCAGCGGCTGAACGAAATCGGGGAGCAGCTGCACCTCAGTCCCAAGACCGTCAGCACGTACCGCGCGCGAGTCCTGCGGAAGATGGGTTTCACGTCCAACGCGGAGGTCACCCGTTACGTGATCGACCGCAAGCTGGACCCTTGACATCGGGGGCGCGACGAGTTCGGCCAGCGGTAGCGGCGCGTCGTCAAGGCCGCTGCGCTGCCTCCTCCGCCAGCACCTTCTGCACGAGATCCGACTCGCGCTTGTAGAACCCTTCCGTGTGAAACGTCTCCGCGAGGCGATACAGCTCGTAATCGAGGTGGTGGCACAGTTCGTGGAGTACGGTGCGAAGAAAGGTCTTGAAGGCAACCACCTGCTTGCGTTGGGCGGTGCGCATCCACACCGAGATCTTCGGCGGCGCACCGTCGTCGTTCGGCTCGTACAGGCCGTGCAGCTCCGCCCCGCTCAGTTGCGGCCGCCTCGCATAGACCTTCACATTGACCGGCGGCACCTGGAGCCGGACACACAGTTCGTCGAGCAGGGACTGCGCCGCACCCTCCGTCCCCTTCCGGTCCTCGCGCGCGAGGGCGGATCGCAGTGCCGCGATGGCCGGGCCTGTCAAGGTGCCCGCGCGCAACGTCACGGCAACGATGGCGTCGCTCGCGAGATAGATGCGCTGTCGGCGCCGGGAAAGACGGTCGAAGAAGGCGAAGGGCACGGCGAGGTCGGGGGACTCGGAAGCGAGGACAGCCGCGGGCCATGCTACCATGCGCCCGCTCCCCCTCCCTCCTCTCTCCTCGCCCCTCCCGGACGTTAGCCGTGACCCCCGTCCTCCTCTGGATTCTCGCGGCCGTGCTCGTGATCGTGGGCGTGGCCGGGACGGTCGTGCCGATGCTGCCGGGGACGCCGGTCGTGTTCGCGGGTTTGCTGCTGGCGGCGTGGATCGACGACTTCACGCGCGTGGGCACGACGCCTCTCGTGGTGCTGGGCGTGCTGACCGCGCTGTCGCTGCTGGTCGACTTCGCCGCATCAATCCTGGGAGCGCAGCGCGCGGGTGCGACCCGCGCCGCGGTGACGGGCGCGGCGCTGGGCGCCGTGGTCGGGCTCTTCTTCGGCCTGGCGGGGCTGATCCTCGGTCCCTTCGTGGGCGCGTTCCTGGGCCAGTACCTCGCCACGCGCGATTTCGCCCGGTCCGGCAAGGCGGGATGGGGCACACTGCTCGGCTTCA
>JAEUMX010000128.1 GCA_016791285.1 Burkholderiales bacterium | reverse complement strand
CGGCGAGACCAATCTCTTCATTCTCCCAGGCTACCGGTTTCGCATCGTGGAGCGGCTCATCACCAATTTCCATCTGCCGCGCTCGACGCTGCTCATGCTGGTGGCTGCGTTCGGCGGCCTCGATGCGGTGCGCGCGGCATACCGGCACGCGGTGCAGGCGCGCTACCGCTTCTACAGCTACGGCGATGCGATGCTGATAGAGCGCGCAGCGCTGCCATGACCGTGCCCTTTCACGTGCTCGCGCAGGACGGCCGCGCGCGCCGTGCGCGGCTCGCGCTGCCGCACGGCGTGGTCGATACGCCTGCGTTCATGCCGGTCGGCACGTACGGCAGCGTGAAGGCCTTGAGTCCGCACGAGCTCGAAGCAGTCGGCTCCCGGATCGTGCTCGGCAACACCTTCCACCTCTGGCTGCGACCCGGGCTCGAGGTGGTCGAAGCTCACGGCGGCCTGCACCGCTTCATGGGTTGGGACGGTCCGCTGCTTACCGATTCGGGCGGCTTTCAGGTCTACAGTCTGGGCGAACTGCGCACGATCACGGAAGAGGGCGTGCGCTTCGCGTCGCCCGTGAATGGCGACCGCCTCCTGCTCACGCCGGAGACGTCGATGCAGATCCAGCGCGTGCTCGACGCCGACGTGGCGATGGTCTTCGACGAGTGCACGCCGTATCCTGCCGACGAGAAGCAGACGCGCGACTCGATGGCGCTCAGCCTGCGCTGGGCGCAGCGCAGCAAGGATGCACATGCCGGCAACACGAACGCACTCTTCGGCATCGTGCAGGGCGGGATGTTCGAACACTTGCGCGAGGCGTCGCTCGCCGGGCTCACGGCGATCGGGTTCGATGGGTATGCCATCGGCGGGCTCTCGGTGGGCGAGCCCAAGGCGGAGATGCGGCGCATGCTGCATCACACGGCAGCGCTGCTGCCCGCGGACCGCCCGCGCTACCTGATGGGTGTGGGCACACCCGAGGATCTGATCGACGCCGTGCAGGCGGGCATGGACATGTTCGACTGCGTGATGCCGACGCGCAACGCGCGCAACGGTTGGCTTTTCACCCGGCATGGCGTGATGCGGCTAAAGAACAGCCGTTACCGCGCGGATACCGCGCCGGTGGATGAGGCGTGCGCCTGTTACACGTGCCGTCACTTCACCCGCGCCTACCTGCATCACCTGCATCGCGTCGGCGAAATCCTCGGCGCGCGGCTCAACACCCTCCACAATCTGCACTACTACCACGAGCTCATGGCAGGTTTGCGCGAAGCGATTGCGTGCCGGCGGCTCGACGCGCACGCGGCCACCGTAAAGCAGGCCCTGGCGTCCACGTGCTAGAATTACAAGTTTTTCGGGTCGGGATCGCCATCGCCCAGTCCCCTGTTTCGGAGAATGCTTTCCATGTTCATATCGCAGGCTTTCGCCCAGGCTGCCCCCGCGGGGGCGCCCGGCATGGATTGGATCAGCCTCTTTCCGCTGATCCTGATGTTCGTCATCCTGTACTTCCTCATCATCCGCCCGCAGACCAAGCGCGCGAAAGACCAGAAGGCGATGCTCGAAGCGCTGCAGAAGGGCGACGAAGTGGTGACCGCCGGTGGCGCCGTCGGTCGCGTGACCAAGGTGGGGGATGCCTACATCACCCTCGAGGTTGCCCCCAACGTCGAGATCCACGTCCAGAAGCCGGCGGTGACGACGCTCCTGCCCAAGGGAACGCTCAAGTCCCTCTGATCGGAAAGGTCCGGGCATGAACCGCTACCCGCTGTGGAAGAACGCGGTCGTTGCGATCGCGATCTTGATCGGCGTCGTCTACACGCTGCCCAACTTTTTCGGCGAGGCGCCGGCGGTGCAGATATCGCCGTTGAAGGCGACGCTCAAGTCGGACGCGGCGTTGCTCGCGCGCGTGCAGGACACGCTGAAGAACGGCGGCATCGAGAGCGAAGGCATCTTCCTGGACAACGTCGGGGTGAAGGCGCGCTTCAAGGACACCGACATCCAGATCAAGGCGAAGGACCTCCTGAACCGGGCGCTCAATCCGGACGAGAAGGATTCCTCCTACATCGTCGCCCTCAATCTGCTCTCGGACACGCCTGGCTGGCTCACGGCGCTGCACGCGTTGCCGATGTACCTGGGTCTGGATCTGCGCGGCGGCGTGCATTTCCTGCTCGAGGTCGACATGAAGGCCGCGATCACGAAGCGCCTCGACGGGGTGGCGACCGAGCTTCGCACCCAGATGCGCGATCGCAACATCCGACACGGCGGTATCGCCCGGGAAGGCAACTCCGTCGTCGTGCGCTTCCGGGACCAGGACGGACTCGACAAGGGCGAGCGTCTCATCAAGGATACGCAGGCCGACTTCGAGCTCGCCACGACCGCGGAGGGGGGTGAATCCAAGATCCGCATGACGCTCAAGCCGGAGGCGCTGCGCCGGACCCAGGAATCCGCGGTCAAGCAGAACATCACGACCCTGCACAACCGCATCAACGAGCTGGGCGTGGCCGAGCCGGTGATTCAGCAGCAGGGCGCGGAACGGATCGTCGTGCAGCTCCCCGGCGTACAGGACACCGCCAAGGCGAAGGACATCCTCGGACGCACCGCGTCGCTCGAGGTGCGCATGGTGGACGACAGCGCCGACCTGAACGCGGCGCTCGCCGGCAACGTGCCCTTCGGCACCGAGCTCTACACCGAGCGCGGCGGCTCGCCGCTGCTGGTCAAGAAGCAGGTGGTGCTGACCGGCGACCGCCTCACCGATGCACAGGCCGGATTCGACGGCCAGACCGGCGAGCCGGCGGTGCACCTGACCTTGGACGGTGCCGGGGCGCGCATCTTCCAGCAGGTGACGCGCGAGAACGTCGGCAAGCGGATGGCGATCCTGCTGATCGAGAAAGGCAAGGGCGAAGTCGTGACCGCACCGGTGATCCGGCAGGAAATCGGCGGCGGGCGGGTGCAGATCAGCGGCCGCATGACG
>JAEUMX010000114.1 GCA_016791285.1 Burkholderiales bacterium | reverse complement strand
GGAGGTCTTCGATGTCAAGGAGGCGGCGGAGGAGGCGGCAGCCCCGTTTCGCGAAGCGTTGGCGCGGCGGCACGTCGATCTCGATCTGCGGGTGCCCGAGCGGACCGTGGTGCGCATGCCTCGCTCCGCGTTTCACCTCGCGCTCTCGAATCTCCTGCGCAACGCTGTGACGCACACCGATCACGGGCACATCACGGTCCGTTACGAGGACGGCACGCTGGCCGTCACCGACACCGGCCCCGGAATCGAGGCCGCCGACCTGCCTCGAATCTTCGACCGCTTCTACCGCGGCGAATCGCGTCGCGGTGCGGCGGAGGGCGCGGGACTCGGGCTTGCCATCGTCAAGCATCTCGCCGATCGCCTGGGTTGGACACTCGGCGTCTCCAGCGAGCCCGGTCGCGGCAGCACCTTTCGGATCGAGTTCCCGCCCGCCTCACGATTTCTTCACGCTTGATCGATCCTTTCTTCACGACTCCCCTGGTCTAATCGCCCAGCTAGATCAACCGGGAGCTCGACCATGCAAGCCCAGCGGGACGTTCTCTTCTCTATCGAGAGCCGCGCTGTCGGCGATTTCAACTTCGGTGAACAGACTGCCGAAGTCTTCGACGACATGCTCGACCGCAGCATCCCGATGTACCGGGAGCTGCAGAGCATGATCGGCGAGATCGCGGGCGAGTTCGCCGCCGAGGGGACCAACGTATACGATCTCGGCTGTTCGACCGGCATTACGCTGGAGACGCTGCACCTCGCCGTCAGCGCGGGGGCAACACTGGTCGGGCTGGACTACTCGGAGCCGATGCTCGAACGGGCGCGGCAGCGATTTCGACCGTTGCTCGAATGCGGCCGGATGCGCCTCGATCACGCGGATCTGAACCGCGGATGCCTGATCGAGAACGCCTCGGTCGTCGTGCTGAACCTCACCCTGCAGTTCATCCGCCCGCTCTACCGCGACCGCCTGATGCGGCAGATCGTCTCCGGCCTCAACGACAACGGCGTGCTGATCCTGGTCGAGAAGGTGCTCGCCGCAGACTCGACCATCAACCGGCAGTTCATCAAGTTCTACTACGACATGAAGCGGCGCAACGGCTATGATGAGCTGGAGATCGCGCAGAAGCGCGAAGCGCTGGAGAACGTGCTCATTCCCTATCGGGCGGAAGAGAACGTGGAACTTCTGAAGCGCAGCGGATTCCGTGAAGTGGAAACCTTCTACCGGTGGTACAACTTCTGCGGCTTCCTGGCCCTCAAGCGAGCGTAGCGCATGAGCCCGATGCGGAATCCCGCCCTGATCGCGGCAGGGAACTTCTTCTTCCGCTACCGCAACATGCTGTTCCCGGTGTTCGTGGCCTTTGCGGTCGTTTTCTGCTCGCCGAGCTTCGCATTCGGCGATCGCACGCTCGACCTGTGGCTCGACATCTCGGGGGCGCTGATCGCCCTTGCGGGGCAAGGTCTGAGGATGCTCACGATCGGCTACGAGTACATTGTGCGTGGCGGACGGGAAGGCAAGGTATACGCCGAGAATCTCGTCCGGGGCGGGGTCTTCGCCCACTCCCGTAACCCGCTCTACCTCGGCAACCTGCTGATGATCGTCGGCCTCGCGGTGATGGTGCACTCGCTGCCCCTCTACCTCGTTGGCGTCCCGTTCTTCGTCTTCGTGTACGCCGCGATCATCGCCGCCGAAGAGAACTTCCTGCGCGGAAAATTCGGCGCCGAGTACGAAGCGTACTGCCAGCAGGTCAACCGCATCTGGCCCAGCTGGAAGGGATTCCGGCAATCGACCGCGGGCATGCGGTTCAACTGGCGGCGGCTCGCAATCCGGGAATACGGCACCATGTTCGGGCTCGGGCTCGCCATCATCGGCATCCGCGCCGCGACGCTGTACGAGGTGCTCGGGGAGGAGGCTCTGCCCGACATC
>JAEUMX010000072.1 GCA_016791285.1 Burkholderiales bacterium | reverse complement strand
TGCGCCTGCGGACCGGTGAGCGGTGCCGCGAAGCCGATGCGGACGATCTCGCGCGACGCGGACCAGGCCGGCAGCGCCAGAACGGCAAGCAGCAGGCCGAGCACGGTCGAGCGAAGTCTGGTCATGGAAGGATCCGCGGTCGGGAACGAGGCACGAGATTATATGGGGACTACTCGCGGCAACCGGCGGGGCGGGAGGGGGGAGGCTTGATTTCGCCGGGCCGGCGCCCCATTCTGACTGCGACATGGATACCACGACCCACCGGCGCATCGAGCTCCCCGTCGAAGGCATGACCTGCGCAGCCTGCGCGACGCGACTGGAGAAGACCCTGAATCGCCTGCCGGGTGTGTCGGCGGCGGTCAATCTCGCGGCGGAGAAAGCGCAAATCGACTTCGATCCCGCGGCGACACCCGCCGACGCGCTGGTCCACTCGATCGAGGGCGCGGGCTTCACGGTGCCCACGCGCAGTGTCGAACTCGCCATCTCCGGCATGACCTGCGCCGCCTGCGCGGCCCGCATCGAAAAAGTGCTCGGCAAGCTGCCGGGCGTGAGCGCCGCCGTCAACCTCTCCACCGAGCGTGCCCGAGTCACGTACCCGCCGGGCAGTATCGGGATCGGCGAACTGATCGCAGCGATCGAGCGCGCGGGTTACGGTGCACGCGAAGTGTCGGGTGCCGACCGCGAGCAGGACAAGGCGCGGCGCGCCGAGCAGTATCGAAGGGAGCTGCGCGACTTCTGGCTCGCCGCCGCGCTCACTTTGCCGCTCGTGCTGCAGATGTTCGCCATGGGCCCCAGTCACGGCGATCTGCTCCCGCGCTGGCTGCAGCTTGCGCTCGCGACACCCGTGCAGTTCTGGTTCGGCTGGCGCTTCTATACCGGCGCCTGGAAGGCGCTGCGGGGCGGCGGGGCGAACATGGACGTGCTGGTCGCGCTGGGCACTTCGATGGCGTGGCTGTTCAGCGCCGTGGTGACGGTGTTCGGTCTGCATGCGCTGCACGTCTACTTCGAGGCGAGCGCGGCGGTCATCACGCTCGTCATGGTCGGCAAGGTGCTGGAGGCGCGCGCGAAGGGCAAGACCTCGGCCGCCATCGAAGCGCTCGTCAAGCTGCAGCCGAAGACGGCGCGGGTGGTGCGCGACGGCACGATCGCGGAGGTCGACGTGGCAGAGCTCGACGCGGGCGACGAGGTGATCGTGCGCGCCGGCGAGCGCATTCCGGTCGACGGTGCGGTCATCGACGGCGACTCGAGCGTGGACGAGAGCATGCTCACCGGCGAAAGCGTAGCCGTCACGAAACACGCCGGCAGCCGGGTCTTCGCCGCGACCCAGAATCAGCAGGGGATGCTGCGCGTCCGCGCCACCGGTGTCGGCGCCGACACCCAGCTCGCGGAGATCGTGCGGCTGGTCGAGCAGGCGCAGGGCAGCAAGGCGCCGATCCAGCGCCTGGCGGACGTGGTGTCCGGCATCTTCGTCCCCGTGGTGGTGGCCATCGCGCTCGCCACTCTTGCCGGCTGGTGGATCGTGGCCGGGGACTTCACCGCCGCGCTGATCAACGCGGTCGCGGTGCTCGTGATCGCCTGCCCCTGCGCGCTCGGGCTCGCGACGCCGACCGCGATCATGGTCGGCACCGGCCGCGGCGCGCAGTTCGGCATTCTGGTGCGCAACGCCGCGGCGCTGGAGCGCGCCGGCGCGATCACCACACTCGCCGTCGACAAGACCGGCACGCTGACCGAGGGCCGGCCCGTCGTGACCGACGTCCAGCCGTCACCGGGAGCCACGCGCGAGGAGGTCCTGCGCGTCGCGGCGAGCCTGGAGCAAGGCTCGGAACATCCGCTCGCCAAGGCGATCATCGAGACGGCACGCGCGGCCGGCATTCCACCGGCGCCGGTCAGGGATTTCCGCGCGGAAGCCGGCAAGGGCGTGACGGGCGAGGTCGAGGGCAGGCGCTACGTGCTCGGCGCCACGGGCTTCCTCGAGGCGGAAGGGGTCGCGGTCGATGCGCCGCTTGCCCGATCGCTGTCCGAGCAAGGTCGCACCGTCGTCGCGCTCGGGAGTACCGAGCGCGCGCTCGGTCTCATCGCCATCGCCGATGCGCTGCGCCCCACCTCGCGGGAGGCGGTAGCGAGATTGCGCGCGCTCGGCGTCGACGTCGTCATGCTCACCGGCGACAACGCCGGCACCGCGGCGCGCATCGCACGCGAGGCCGGCATCGAGCGCGTCGAGGCCGGCATCCTGCCGCAGAACAAGGCCGCTGCCGTCTCTGCGCTGAAGGGTTCCGAGCGCCGGGTCGGCATGGCCGGAGACGGCATCAACGACGCGCCGGCCCTGGCGGCCGCCGACGTGAGCTTCGCGCTCGCCTCCGGCTCCGACATCGCGATCGAAGCCGCCGACGTGACGCTCATGCGCAACGATCTCGCGGGCGTGGCGGATGCGGTCCTGCTCTCGCGCGCAACGGTGCGCAAGATCCGCCAGAACCTCTTCTTCGCGTTCGTCTACAACGTACTCGGCCTCCCGCTTGCCGCACTCGGACTGCTCAGTCCCGTGATCGCCGGCGCGGCGATGGCGATGAGCTCGGTGTCGGTGGTGACGAACTCGCTGTCGCTCAAGCGCTGGAAGCCGCGTTGAGTCGGATCGCCCGTTGAGCTGGGTATAATCGCGCGCAAGCACAAGGTACACACCCCCGGGAGGCCCGATGAAAGCGCTGTTCCTCACCAACGAATTCCCCCCCAACGTCTATGGCGGTGCGGGCATCCACGTCGAGTACCTGAGCCGCGAGCTGGCCAAGCTGATCGAAGTCGAGGTGCGCTGTTTCGGCGATCAGGCGACACAGGAGGGGAATCTCGCCGCCCGCGGGTTCACGGCGGACCCTGCGCTCTTCGCGCGCACCGACGCGGGGCTCAAGTCGACACTGTCCGCCTTCACCAACTGCATCGCCTTCAACGCCGAACCGGTCGACGCCCAGGTGGTCCACTGCCACACGTGGTACACGCATTTCGGCGGGATTCTGGCGCAGATCGGCTACGGCGTGCCGTTCATACTCACGACGCATTCGCTGGAGCCGCATCGTCCGTGGAAGCGCGAGCAGCTCGGTCATGGTTACGATCTTTCGACCTGGATCGAGAAGACCGCGATGGAGCGGGCCGACGCCATCATCGCCGTCTCGCGCGGCATGAAGCAGGACGTACTCGATCTCTTCGACGTCGACGAGCGCAAGATCGAGGTCATCTACAACGGCATCGACACCGACGAATTCCATCCCGTCACCAGCACCGCGACGCTGGAGCGCTTCGGCATCGATCCGACGATGCCCTACGTGCTCTTCGTCGGCCGCATCACGCGGCAGAAAGGCATCATCCACCTCGTCAACGCCATCCGCCACATCGACGAGCGCGTGCAGATCGTGCTGTGCGCCGGGCAGCCCGATACGCCAGAGATCGGGCAGGAGATGACCGAGCGCGTGCAGGCGGTGCAGAAGACGCGACCCAATGTCATCTGGATTCGGGAATGGGTCGACACCGCCGCCAAGATCGAGCTGTATTCACACGCCGCGGTGTTCTGCTGCCCCTCGATCTACGAGCCCTTCGGCATCATCAATCTCGAAGCCATGGCGTGCGGCACCCCCGTCGTCGGCAGCGCCGTGGGTGGGATCAAGGAGATCATCCTGCCCGGCGAGACCGGCTACCTGGTCGAGTTCGAGCAGCATCGCGAAAGCCCGTTCGAGGCGGTCGACCCCGAGGCTTTCGCCCGCAGCCTCGCCGCGCCGATCAACCGCATCGTCGCCGACGACAAGCTGCGCCGGGCGATGGGCGAAGCGAGCCGCAACCGGGCGGTCGAGCACTTCAGCTGGAAGGCGATCGCCCAGGAAGTGCTCGCGCTCTATCGGAAACTCGTGTGACATCGCCAAGCCGTATGGCAACCGCCACCTCGCGACCTTGTCCAAACGGCGTGACGCAGCTGCGGTACGCACGCGGTCCCGATATGTAACGATCATGCGCCCGACCGCTCTGCAGGACGTCCTCGCCCGGGCCGACGTCTGGCGCGGGGGCGAGGCTGCGCGCGTCACGGTCCCGAGCATTCCCACCGGCTTTCCAGCGCTCGACGCACTGCTGCCCGGCGGCGGCTGGCCGCGCGGTGCGCTCACCGAGATCCTGCCCGAGCGCGAAGGCATCGGCGAGCTCTCGCTGCTCGCCCCGGCGCTCGCGCGACTCTCGCGCCAGGATCTCTGGCTCGCGTTCATCGCGCCACCTCACCTGCCTTACGCCCCCGCGCTCGCCGCGGCAGGCATCGACCTCGCGCAGGTGGTGATGATCCGTCCTGAAAAGAGCGGCGACATCCTGTGGGCGATGGAGCAGGCGCTGCGCTCCGGCAGTTGCAGTGCCGTGCTCGCCTGGCCGCCGTTCCTCACCGAGCGCGCCGCACGCCGGTTGCAGCTCGCGGCGGAAGCGGGCGGTGGCTGGGGCGTGTATTTCTCTCCGGCGACGCTCGTCACGGCTGCCTCGCCCGCGGCGCTGCGGCTAGCCCTGTCCACAACCTCCTTGCCGGAGAATGCCGCGGGCGCCCCGCTTGCCTCCGCGGTCGCATCCACACGCTCCGGCAAGCTCCGGGTTGCGATCCTGAAGCGGCGTGGCGGCGCCGTGCCAGCACCGCTCCTCCTCGACGTGCCGCGCCCCGGCGACACGGTCGCTCCACCGGCTGCCACGCTGGAATGGGAATGACAAGGAGCTGCGCTCATGTTCTGGCTTGCCCTGCATTTCCCTTCCCTGCCGATCGAGGTGCTCACCCGCGGCACTGACGCACCCGGTCCGACCGTCATCGCGAACTCCGGCAACCAGCCGCTGGTAGTCTCCTGCAACGCCGCCGCCATGCGCGCCGGCATACGTCCCGGCATCCCGATCTCCGCCGCCCACGCCCTCGCCCCCGGGCTTGCAGTGCATGTACGCGACGCGCAGCGCGAGCGCGAAACGCTGGAGCGCCTCGCCGCCTGGGCGCTGCAGTTCACGCCCACCTTGAGCCTCGCGGAGCGCGCGACGCTGCTCGTCGAGATCGGTGGCAGCCTGCGCCTGTTCGGGGGGTTGTCACCGCTGCTCGCCCAGGTGCGAAGAGGTCTTGCCGAACTCGGCTTCGATGCGTTCAGCGCCGTCGCACCGACTGCTACCGGCGCTGCCCTGCTCGCCCGCGCGGGGCTGGAGTTGGAGCTGACCGAAACCACCGAGCTTCGCAGCCGTCTCGCCGCGCTCTCGATCGACCTGCTCGAACAGGACACCGCAGTCCTCGATGCGCTGGAGAAGATCGGCGTGCGCACACTCGGGGAATGCTGCCGGCTGCCCCGCGACGGCCTCGCGCGCCGCTTCGGCGAAAGCCTGCTCGACGAGCTCGATCGCGCCTTCGGCGATCGCGCCGATCCGCGCCCGCCGTGGGTTGCACCGGAGGTCCACTCCGCGCGGCTCGATCTGCCTTCACCGGTGTGGGAGGTGGAGGCGCTGATCTTGCCCGCGAAGCGCCTGCTGGCCGAATTGTGCGGAGTGCTCGCGGCACGCCGGCAAGGTCTCACGCAGCTCTCGCTCACCCTCGGCCACGAGCGCCGCGCACCGACGGTGGTGTCGATCTCGCTCTCCATGCCGAGCCGCGATCCCGCGCACCTGCTGGTACTCCTGCGTGAACGGCTCGCGAACGTCGCACTCCCGGATCGCGTGGAATCGATCGCGCTCGCCGCGGCCGAAACCATGCAGCTCGCACCGCGCAACTTCTCCTTCTTCGGCGACCGGGACACGCTCGCGGAGAACCGTCTGGTACTGGTGGAGCGGCTGCGCGCGCGACTGGGCAAAGACGCCGTCTGTGGCCTCGCCCTGGTGCCCGATCACCGGCCCGAGCTGGCGTGGCAGCCCGCCGAGCCGGGTAGTGCCGCTGTCGCGTCGGCTTCCAGTCCGCGGCCGCTGTGGCTGCTCCACGCGCCGAAACCGCTGCGCACGAATTCGGGCCGCGCAGTGCCGGCATCGCTCACGATCCTCGCCGGTCCCGAGCGCATCGAGGGCGGTTGGTGGGACGGCAACGACGTGACGCGCGACTATTTCGTCGCCCGCAACGCAGCCGGCGCAAGGTACTGGGTGTTCAGGGCAAGGAGCGGGACCGGCGGATGGTTCCTCCACGGTGTATTCGCTTGACATGACTCCGGTCCCCGCCTACGCCGAGCTGCACTGCTGCGCCAACTTCTCCTTCCTGCGCGGCGCCTCGCATCCGGAGGAACTCGTGCAGCGTGCCCACGCCCTCGGCTACGAAGCGCTCGCCATCACCGACGAATGCTCGCTCGCCGGGGTCGTGCGCGCGCACGTGGCGGCGAAGGAATGCGGACTCAAGCTCATCGTTGGCGCGGAGCTTATGCTGTGCGGGAAGAGGGAAGAGGGAAAGGGGAAGGGGAAGGGAGAAAACGAGACTTCCGCCTCCCGCCTCCCGCCTCCCGCCTCACGTCTAGTCCTTCTTGCCACCGACCGCGAAGGCTACGGCAACCTCTCCGCACTGATCACCCGCGCGCGGCGCAATGCCGCGAAGGGCGAATATCGATTCACGTGGGACGATCTTGCGGACGGCGTGCCGGGCTGCCTCGCGCTGCTCGTCCCCTCCCCCATCTCGCCTCACGCCTCACGCTTTACGCCTCACGCTTTCCTCGCCGAGCGCTTTCCCCGCCGCGCGTGGATTGCGGTGGAACTGCTTGCCGGCGCCGACGACCGCGGACATCTCGCGCGCCTTACCGAACTGTCCGCTCAATCCGGACTGCCGCTCGTGGCAGCAGGCGATGTCCACATGCATGTGCGCGGACGGCGCGCGCTGCAGGACGTGGTGACCGCGATCTCGCGCAAGACCACCGTGGCGCAGGCCGGCCACGCGCTGCACCCCAACGGCGAACGGCACCTGCGCCGGCGCGAAGCCCTCGCCCGCCTCTATCCGCCCGAGCTCCTCGCGGAGACGGTGAGAATCGCCGAGCGTTGCACCTTCTCCCTCGACGAGCTGCGCTACGAATATCCGGAGGAGATCGTGCCGGCGGGCATGACACCTATCGCGTACCTGCGCCGACTCACGGACGAGGGCCTGCGCTGGCGATTCGCGGGCGGACTCCCGCCGCAGGAATGGGAGGCGGGGGGCGTGCGGGCGCTCGTCGACCACGAGCTCGCCCTCATCGAGGAACTGCGCTACGAACCTTACTTCCTCACCGTGTACGACGTGGTCAAGTTCGCCCGCTCGCGCGGCATCCTCTGCCAGGGTCGCGGGTCGGCCGCGAACTCCGCCGTGTGCTACGCACTGGGCATCACCGAGGTCGATCCGACGCGCATGTCGATGCTGTTCGAACGCTTCATTTCCCGCGAGCGCAACGAGCCGCCCGACATCGACGTCGACTTCGAGCACGAGCGGCGCGAGGAAGTGATCCAGTATCTCTACCAGAAGTACGGTCGCGACCGCGCGGCGCTCGCCGCGACCGTCATTACCTATCGCCCGAAGAGCGCGGTGCGCGATGTGGGCAAGGCACTCGGGCTGTCGCTGGAACAGGTCGACCGCCTTGCGAAGAGCATGACGTGGTGGGACGGGCGGCAGATCAGGGAGGAGCGCCTGCGCGAGGCCGGCTTCGATCCCGGCAATCCCCTCATCAACCGCGTGCTCGCGGTCGTGAATGCGCTGGTCGGCTTCCCGCGCCACCTCTCCCAGCATGTCGGCGGTTTCGTCATCGCGCGCGGACCGCTCTCGCGCCTGGTGCCGATCGAGAATGCCGCCATGCCGGAGCGCACGGTGATCCAGTGGGACAAGGACGATCTCGACGCGCTGGGTCTGCTCAAGGTGGACGTACTCGCGCTCGGCATGCTGACAGCGATCCGCCGCGCGCTCGATCTCGTGAGCGGCTGTCGCGGCGCGCCGATGACGCTGGCCGACATTCCGCCCGAGGACCCGCAGACCTACGAGATGATCCAGCACGCCGATACGGTCGGCGTGTTCCAGATCGAATCGCGCGCGCAGATGGCGATGCTGCCGCGACTCAAGCCCGCCAATTTCTATGACCTGGTGATCGAGGTCGCGATCGTGCGCCCCGGCCCGATCCAGGGCGGCATGGTGCATCCGTACCTGCGGCGCCGGCAGGGGCTGGAGCCCGTCACCTATCCGAGCGATGCGGTGAAAGCAGTGCTGGAGCGCACCCTCGGCGTGCCGATCTTTCAGGAGCAGGTGATGCAGCTCGCGGTCGTGGCCGCAGGGTTCACACCGGGCCAGGCGGATCAGTTGCGGCGCTCGATGGCGGCATGGCGGCGCAAGGGCGGCCTGTGGAAGTTCGAGCAGCCGCTGATCGAGGGCATGCGCCAACGCGGCTATCCGGAGGAATTCGCGCGCCGGATCTTCGAGCAGATCCAGGGCTTCGGCGAATACGGCTTTCCCGAGTCCCACTCGGCGAGCTTCGCGCTGCTGGTGTACGCCTCGGCCTGGCTCAAGCGGCACGAGCCGGCGGCCTTCTGCGCCGCGCTGCTCAACAGCCAGCCGATGGGTTTCTATGCGCCGTCGCAGATCGTGCAGGACGCGCGCCGGCACGACGTCGAGGTGCGCGGTGTCGATGTCATGTGGAGCGAGTGGGATTGCACGCTGGAGGTGGGTGAGGCGAGAGGTGAGAGGCGAGAGGCGGAGTGCCAAAAGCGTGAAGCGAGAGGCGAGAAGCGTGAGGGGCAGTTCACTTCTTCACGCCTTCACGCCTTCACGCATTCACGCTCTTCCCCTCCCGCCGTCCGCCTCGGCCTGCGTATGGTAAAAGGACTCTCGCGGGCGGGCGCGGAGCGCCTCGCCGCAACCCGCAAAGAGGGGGGGCTTCCTCCCTCCCTCCTCCCTCCCCCCGCTCTTGGCAGTCCGCCTCACGCCTCACCCTTCACGCCTCACCCTTCTTCTCCGTTCGAAGACATCGCCCGCCGTGCGCGCCTCGACCGGCGCGACCTCGAGTGCCTCGCCGCCGCCGGCGCGCTCGCCTCGCTCGCGGGGCATCGTCGGGAAGCGTTCTGGCATGTGACCGGCATCGAGCATCTCCCCCCCGTGCTCGAAGACACGCACTTCATTGAGGCGCCGGTTGCGATCGCCGCGCCCACCGAAGGCGAGGATCTGGTGGCGGACTACGCGACCTTGAGCCTGACGCTCGGCCGCCATCCGCTCGCGCTGCTGCGGGACCGGTTGACGCGCATGCGGCTCATCACCGCGGCGGAGCTGAATCGCCTGCCGCACGGCCGCGTCGCGCGCACCGCGGGCATCGTCACTTGCCGCCAGCATCCGGCCACCGCGAGCGGCGTCACCTTCGTCACCATCGAGGACGAAACCGGCAGCGTGAACGTGGTGGTGTGGCGCACGCTGGCGGAGCGGCAGCGGCGCGAACTGCTCGCGTCACGGCTGATGGGGATCGTCGGCACCATCGAGCGTGAGGGCGAGGTCGTGCATCTGCTGGCGGGACGACTGTTCGATCACACGCCGCTGCTGGGACAGCTCGTCACACGGTCGAGAGACTTTCATTAGCCGCGTCACGCGCCCGCCGCTCACTCACTCGGCAGTGCCTCCTGCCAGGACCTCCATGTCCACGCGGAGAGCACGAGCCAGTTTCCTCAGCAGCGCGACCGAAGGCTCGCCTTTCCCCGACTCAATCTTCGAGATGTGAGCCGGTGTGATCTGCACCGCGGCCGCCACTTGCGCCGCGGTCATTCCCCTGAACTCGCGCCACACGCGCAACGGCGACTCCCCGACAAGCAAGCGATCCACTACCTCGGCGGGCACAGTCTCTTCCCCGCCGCTCGCGTAGCGCTTCGCGAAGCGCGCGAGGGCCGCCGCGTCTTGGGCATCCTCCGCCAACTCGCGCAGGGCGATGTATTCACCGTAAGGCAGCACAGCAAAAGCCGGTTTGCCCTTTGTTTCGAGAATCTTGACCGTCATTTGTACACCTCGCCCCGGGGCGTCCAGCGTTCTCTCGTGTCACTAGCCCTTCGGCACGAACCGAGGAAGCACATCGAAGCGCATCTGCCGGAAATGATCGTCGGTAGCCAGCGCCTGCTTCAGCTTCAGCTCGTGCATAACGGCAAAACTGGTGCAATCGGTGAACGAGTACCCCTTATCCCGATAGCGGAAGAACAAGCCGTGAGCGGCCTCGAAGCGAGCCACACCAACCCACTCCCAGCGCAGTCGCGAGGTGCCCTCGATCTGCTCCCACCACCTCTTCGCAGCGGCGATGCCTAGCCGCTTCCGAATCAGGGTCAGAGTCTCGTCAATCACGTAATCGGTGGTGATCAACACATTGCCTTGCTTCAGCGCGCCGTCTCTCGCCTCGCATGTTCGATCGTGGGCCGGATCGCCCGCGTCTGCGCACGCCATCCAGCCCGAAGTGTCGACGAAGACGCCTCTCATTCCCCGTAGAGGGCAATGTCGTGATCGGCGGCGGTATGACCATCGGTGGAGCGCCCTACTGCCGGCGCACGATAGAGGGGGTCCGCCTCCAGGGGCGCGCGAGGCCCATCCGCCTGATCGATGGGCACGATTTGGAACGCGGGACGGCTGCGGTATAGCACCGTATACCGAGCTCCCTTTCTCACGCCCTCCACGAGCTTCGGCAGTGAAGCGCGCAGTTCCTTCACATTGATGGTGATGTTCATGGGTCTCTCCACGGGTTCATGTCAAGATGAACATAATGGAGAACCGCAGTCAAGTCTGGGACCTGCCCCTCCTCCACTGCAAGCGACGGAGGCTGTCCGTGTCCGACAGCCTCTCCGCGCAAAGCGCCTGTACGTGTTGGAGCCAGTCTCTTCAGCAGCGCGACCGATGGCTCGCCCTTCCCCGACCCGATCTTCGAGACGTGCGCCGGGGTGACCTGCACTGCAGCCGCTACTTGCGATGAGACTGTCTTCGACCTCGGCGAACGCAACGAGCATCTGCTGGCGGTAGAGTTACCTACTCTTGCTGCGCCGCTTCGCACCTTCGAGGTTCGCGCGGTTGCGGCCGCCGTCGATGATGGGTGCCGTGAGCACTGGATTATCTCGTTAGCTTCCAGAATGCGACTGAACCCCGACGCGCACGCCGACCGCATTGTGGGGATCGTTCCGCTCGATCCACCATTCCTCCGGCGCCGTCGCGGCCCACCTGACCTCGTCGCTCGCCCGTGAGTCAACCGTGATCTCGTGACGGCGCGCGAAGTCGGGCTGGGCCGAATCGAGCGACGAGCCCGTCCAGCCGAGCACGTCGAACTCGTATCTGCCGATGGGCCAGTCGTAGTCACGCACGGAGGCCGGCGCAAGGAACTGAATCCCCACGTCGCGCCTTCCACGCGCTGGAAGGGTGAGCGGATGCGGATCCGATTCCTTGTCCATCACCCCTGGCCGGACGTAGCGATAGAACAGTTTCCACCGCATGCGGAAGGATGACTCGTGCGGATCGATCAACTGGGTATCGAGCCGCTGGATGGTGGCCACAGTGCTGCCGGAGTTCGTCAGCGTCATGTCGACGTTGAAGACCGGCCCGGTCTTGACATCCTTCCGGATGACGATAAAGAGATCTCCGAAGTGCGCGGAGAGCGTCTGGTGCTGTCCGGCGATCTTCGTGAGGGGGATAGCCGCGCAATCCGGAGGCTGGGTCGTCGCATCGGCCCAGCGCCTCTCGATGATGCCCTTGAGCTCGCGTGTGATCTCCGCGAGCGCTTCGTCGCGGTCCGGCGCGAGCGTCACGGCCCGATGGCGTCGCGGCAGCGGATTCAGGTGTCCGAACAGGGCGTCACGCCATTCGCAGTCGCGGAGCACGATCGGCACGACAACCGCGTCGCCGGCGCGGTGGCGCTCCATGGCGCGATGGACCTCGATGTCCTGACAGTAGTCGGAACTCAGGAAGGAGCTGCTGACGAGGAAGAGCACCAGGTGGGCGCGCTCGAGCTGTTCGTCGATTCTGCCCTCCCAATTACCGCCCGCGTCGATCTTGCGGTCGTGCCAGTCGTTGACGATTTTGGCTCGTCGCAGAGCGCTCAGATGCTCGCGGAAGTGGTCGCACAGCTGCTCGTCCTTGTGCGCGTAGGACAGGAAAACGTCGACTGTCGGTAGTGCGGTGTTTCGAGGTGCGCTCATGGGTCGTGCAGAACCGGCTGATCGTTCGGTCAGCTAAATCGGCATTCGGTCATCGCTTTAACGCACAGGATAGGTGTTGGCGGGCAGCGTGAGCTTCAATCCGAAACGGCTGGCGGTGCTCTCACCGTTTTCGGTCACGAACAGGATGGTTCCATCGAGCTCGATGAGAACTACCTCCACCACGCCGTGCGCCAAGAAGCGCGCAGCCTTGCTGCGCAGTCCTTTGCGTGTGTTGCGCGGGGAGGCTACCTCCACCACGATCTCGGGTGCGACCGCGGCCGGCGTGCTCATGGTTTCCGCTCGTGCTCCACTCAACCACGCCACATCGGCGATCAGGACGCCATCCACCAGAACAGGACACTCGACCAGCGCCCGTCCGCCCAGCTCTGCTTGGATCTGACCTGCCAGCTCGTTAGCGATACGTTGATGGATGAAAGACGGAGGAGGAGTCAACGCGATCTCTCCATAGGCGTCGAGTTCGGCGCGGCCGACATACTCGGCGAGCTCCTCGTCCTCCGTGACACTCTGCCAGCGGCGCTGAAGTTCCGCTGCGCTAAGGCATTCCAGGGTTTGCATACCATCTCCATTCGGAGCCGCTCGCGCCAACGTACTCAGTCTAGCCCAACCTGAAATGAGGGGCTACGGGTCGTATGTGCCGGCCGGGCCGTGCTGTAGGCTCGCGGTCGGCTCGGCCACCTCGGAACAGAAGCTGCACCGCGCACAAGACCTTGCTCCTCTACCGCAGAGAGGAAGAGATGCAGCGCCTGGGTCTGGACGGCGGGGTCATTCTGCACGAAGTGGCGCAGCCGCTTCGGCACCGGCCACACCCACTGCCGCACGGGTACACGAGGCATGACGTGCTCGGTGATGCGCTGCAGTCTCCACCAGTGGCCGAAGCCGCTACGGCGGCGGCCGTCGTCGACTACCGATACTTCTGGTCGAGCCAGCCTTTCAAAGCCACCAGCACGTCGATTGCCGGCTCGACGCCGAGCAGGCGACGGATCAGGAACTCGGTGCGCGCACGCCCCGCGGTCGCCGGCAGCAGTTGCCCGTTCGCGCGCAGCGCGATCGCCGCGGCGACGAAATCGTTTTCGGCCGTCGGCACTTGCGCGAGATTGTTCGCCGCCACGAACTCCTGAAAGAGCTGCAGCGCTTCGGGATACGCCGCCGCGTACGGGTTGCCGATGATGCTCTGCAGCGCGTTCTCCAGCCGCGCGAGGAACTTGTCCGGATCGAGCGTCGCGTA
>JAEUMX010000416.1 GCA_016791285.1 Burkholderiales bacterium | reverse complement strand
CAAGGCCAGCGGGCGAAGGTGGTGGGCATCGCGGATGCGCCGAACGATCGCTTCGTCTTCAGCCTGTTCGAGCCCGGTGAGATCTGGATCGTCGACGCAGCCGACCCGCGTCATCCGACGGTGCGCAAGTTCGAGAACGTGGGCAAGGAGCCCTACGACGGCCTCATCTCGCCGGACGGTCGCTGGTACATCGCGGGTCTTTTCGGCGAGGACGGGCTCGTGCTGCTCGATATGCGCAACCCGGACGCCGGCCCGAAGCGTATCCTGAACGGCTACGGCCGCGGGACGGAGAAGCTGCCGGTCTACAAGATGCCGCACCTGCGCGGCTGGGCGATGGCCGGGGGTTACGCGTTTCTGCCCGCGATCGGTCGCCACGAGGTGCTGGTGGTCGATGCGACGAGCTGGCAGCAGGTCGGGGCGATCCCGGTGCACGGGCAGCCGGTGTTCGTCATGGCGCGGCCGGACGGTGGCCAGGTGTGGGTGAATTTTGCGTTTCCGGGCAACGATACGGTGCAGGTGATCGACGTGGCAGCGCTCAAGGTGGTGGAGTCCCTGAAACCCGGCCGGGCCGTGCTGCACATGGAGTTCACGACCACGGGCGACGAGGTGTGGATCTCCGCGCGCGACGATGACCGGGTGGTCGTGTACGACACGGCGACATTCGCCCGGCTGGCCGAACTGCCCGCCCGGAGCCCGAGCGGAATTTTCTTCACCTGGCGCGCGCAGAAGATGGGTCTATGAAGCGACTCGAGTTCAGCCTGCTCAACAGCTTCCAGCGCGGCTTTCCGCTGGTGCCGCAACCGTTCCGGTCGATCGGTGACAGGGTCGGCGCGACCGAGGACGAGGTGCTGGGTGCGTTGCGCGAGTTGCAGGCGCGTGGCGCGGTGAGTCGGGTCGGTGCGGTGTTCGCACCGAACCGGATCGGCGCAGGCTCGCTCGCCGCCGTTGCCGCGCCGCCCGATCGGCTCGAGGAAGTGGCCGCGCGCATCAGCGCCTACCCCGGGGTGAACCACAACTATCAGCGCGAGCATCGCTTCAACCTCTGGTTCGTCGCCACCGCTGCGTCGCCTGCGCGGCTTGCCGACCTGCTCGGCCGCATCGAAGCCGACACCGCGCTGCCCATCATCCGGCTGCGGCTGCTCGAGGAATTTCACATCGACCTCGGATTCGATCTTGCCGGTCAGGGCAAGACGGAAGGGGTCGCGTGCGCGGCGCACGCCGACATGGGCTGTCAGATTCCCGCGATCGAACGCCGTCTCCTGGCCGCGCTGCAGGACGGGCTCGAGCTCACGCCCAGTCCGTTCGCGAAGCTCGCCACCCGCGCCGGGCTGACGGAAGGGATGGCGCTCGAGTTGATCGAAGGGTGGCTCGCCAGCGGTCTCATCAAACGCTTCGGCGTGATCGTGCGCCACCGCGAGCTCGGCTATCAGGCGAATGCCATGTGCGTGTGGGACGTGCCGGACGACGTGGTGCACGAAGTCGGCGTGGGGCTCGCCCGCGAACCGCTCGTGACCCTGTGCTACCGGCGTACGCGCGCGCTGCCGGACTGGCCGTACAACCTTTTCTGCATGGTGCACGGCCGCCGCCGCGTCGACGTGGAGCGGGAGATCGAGGCGATCCGGGTGCGCTGCGGTGTTGGCGGCTACCCGTCGGCGGTGCTGTTCTCGCAGCGCTGCTTCAAGCAGCGCGGGGCGCGCTATCTCGAATCCGAACGCAAGTCGGAGCCGGCGCATGGGTGAAGAACTGGACGCGGTCGACCGTCGCATCGTCAATGCGCTGCAGGGCGGCTTCCCCATCGCCGACGAACCTTTCCGTGCGGCAGCGGAAACGCTGGGACTCGAGGAGGCGACGCTCATCGCACGCATCGAAAGCATGCTCGAACGAAAGATCCTGACGCGCTTCGGACCCATGTTCCAGGTCGAGCGCATGGGGGGCGCGTTCGTGCTTGCCGCGCTGGCCGTGCCGGAGGCGGACTTCGAGCGCGTGGCCGAACGGGTGAACGCACTGCCTGAGGTCGCGCACAACTATCGCCGCGAGCACCGTCTCAACATGTGGTTCGTACTGGCAACGGAGACGCCGGCGCAGATCGACCAGGCCATCGTCCGCATCGAGCGCGAGACAGGGTTTCCCGTCTTCGCGTTCCCCAAGGAACGGGAGTACTTCGTCGAGATGAGGCTCGTTGCGTGAGCGACGCGGTGGACGAGGCGGACCGCAGGTTGATCGTCGCCACCCAGGCGGGTCTCCCGCTCGTGCCGCGTCCGTACGACGAGCTGGCGCGGCGTGTCGGCATGAGCGCGCACGAGGTCAAGACGCGCATCCAGCGCATGCTCGATAGCGGGGTGATCCGCCGCATGGGCGTGGTCCCGAACCACTACGCGATCGGCTACACGGCGAACGGCATGAGCGTGTGGGATGTCGAGGACGGGCGCGTGGACGCGCTCGGCGCGGCGGTTGGCGCGCTCGACTTCGTCACCCACTGCTACCGGCGGCCGCGGCATGCGCCGCAGTGGCCGTACAATCTGTTCGCGATGGTGCACGGGCGCGATCGCGCCGAGGTCGCAGACCGCGTGGCACGCATCGCGACCCTGCTGGGCGCGCACTGCCGTGCGCACGACGTGCTCTACAGCACGCGCATACTGAAAAAGACCGGCCTGCGCATCGCGGGCTGACGAGGAGGAGAGGGATGTTTCGCGTATCGCAATTCATGCAGGAGATCGTCGCGCCGACCCCGATCGGACCCAGGCGTAATCCGCCCGGGCCGGTCGTGATCTGGAACCTGATCCGGCGCTGCAATCTCACCTGCAAGCACTGCTACTCCGTCTCCGCCGACCACGACTTCCCCGGCGAGCTCGGCACGTCCGAAGTGTTCTCGGTGATGGACGATCTCAAGGCGTTCCGCGTGCCGGTGCTGATCCTGTCGGGCGGCGAGCCGCTGCTGCGTCCCGACATCTTCGACATCGCGCGGCGCGCCAAGGCGATGGGCTTCTACGTCGGCCTCTCCACGAACGGCACCCTGATCGACGCCGCGAACATCGATCGCATCGTCGACATCGGGTTCGATTACGTCGGCATCAGCCTCGACGGACGCCGCGACACGCACGACCGCTTCCGGCGCCGCGCCGGCGCCTTCGATGCCTCGATGGGCGCGCTGCGGCTGTGCCGCGATGCCGGCGTGAAAGTGGGCGTGCGCTTTACGCTGACCGCCGACAATTACGCCGACCTGCCGTGGCTGCTGGCGATGATCGAAGCCGAAGGCATCGACAAGTTCTACCTCTCGCATCTGAACTACGCCGGCCGCGGCAACGTGAACCGCAAGGACGACGCCCATCACGCCATGACCCGCGAGGCCATGGACCTGCTCTTCGACGTCTGCTGGGACTGCAGGGAGCGCGGCGTGCACAACGAATTCGTCACCGGCAACAACGATGCCGACGGCGTCTATTTCCTGCGCTGGGTGCGCCGCCATTTTCCGATGCGTGCGTACCACGTGGGGGCGAAGCTCGCGCAATGGGGCGGCAACGCATCGGGCGTGAACGTCGCCAACATCGACAACCTCGGCAACGTCCACCCCGACACCTACTGGTGGGACTACAGCCTGGGCAATGTTCGCGCGCGACCCTTCTCGGAGATCTGGCGCGACGTGTCCGATCCGATCATGGCGGGACTGAAGGCGAGCCCGCGCGTCATCAAGGGGCGCTGCGGCGAGTGTGCCTATTTCTCCATCTGCGGCGGCAACACGCGCACCCGCGCGCGGCAGTTGACGGGCGATCCATGGCAGGAAGATCCGGGCTGCTACCTCGAGGATCACGAGCTCGGCATCACCAGCGAGCGCGAGCGGATCAAGGTCACGCCCTACACGAGACAACGCAGCGCGGCGTAGCGTTTTCGTGATGCGGACCTCGTCGTGGGCGCGGCGGGCGCTGGTGCTGTGCGCGCTGGTGGCAACGTCCAGCTTCGCGGCGCCGGACCCGCAGGCTCTGTACGCCACGCACTGCGCGAGCTGCCACGGCGCCGACCGCTTCGGGGGCATGGGGCCCGCGCTGCTGCCCGAGAACCTCGAGCGCCTGAAGCGTGCCGACGCGGTCGCGGTGATCGCGCAGGGGCGTGCGGCGACACAGATGCCGGGCTTCGCGGACAAGCTCTCCGCGGCGGAGATCGAAGCGCTCGCCGCCTTCGTCTACGCGAAGGTCGAGCCGCCGCCACGATGGGGCGAGGCGGAGATCAAGGCGTCCCGCATCGAGACGGTCACGCCCGGCAGCCTGCCCGACCGCCCGCAGTTCGACGCCGATCCGATGAACCTCTTCGTGGTGGTGGAGGCGGGCGATCATCACGTCACCATCCTGGACGGCGATCGCTTCGAGCCGCTCGCGCGCGTGCCGACCCGCTATGCGCTGCACGGCGGGCCGAAGTTCACGCCGGACGGGCGCTACGTGTTCTTCGGCTCGCGCGATGGCTGGGTGACCAAGTTCGATCTCTGGAGCTTGCAGACGGTCGCCGAGGTGCGCGCCGGTCTCAACACGCGCAACGTAGCCGTGTCCGGCGACGGCCGCTACGTGATGGTGGCGAACTACCTACCGCACACGCTGGTGGTGCTGGACGCGCGCGACCTCTCGCTCGTCAAGGTGATCGAGGTGCGCGACCGCCAGGGCAAGAGCTCGCGGGTGTCGGCGGTGTACGATGCGGCGCCGCGCAAGAGCTTCGTCGCCGCGTTGAAGGACGTGCCCGAGATCTGGGAGATCTCCTACGACGACAGCGCCGCGCCGATCTACGACGGACTCGTACACGACTACAAGCTGGGCGAAGGCGTCGCGGCGCCGGGCAAGCTCAACGCTCGCCGCACGCCGCTCGACGAAGTGCTGGACGATTTCTTCTTCGATCCGAGCTACGCCTACGTCATCGGCGCCGCGCGTGCAGGCGGCAAGGGGCAGGTGGTGAACCTCGACGTCCGGCGCAAGATCGCGGACGTGCCGCTGCCGGGGCTGCCGCACCTGGGCTCGGGCATCTCCTGGGAGCATGAGGGCAAGCGCGTGCTGGCGACGCCGAATCTCAAGGAGGGTGTGGTGAGCGTGATCGACATGCAGAGCTGGCAGGTGGTGAAAGAAATCCCCACGCTCGGCCCCGCGTTCTTCATGCGCAGCCACGAGGTCACACCTTATGCCTGGGTGGACGCGATGA
Organism: Burkholderiales bacterium; assembly: GCA_016791285.1. Next base: position 10,919 of record JAEUMX010000416.1, on the reverse strand, counting down.
TGAGCCCCGCCAAGGACACGATGCAGCTCATCGACAAGCGCACGTTGGAGGTCGCGAAGACGCTGCGCCCGGCACCGGGCAAGACCGCCGCGCACGTCGAGTTCACGCGCGACGGGCGTTACGCGCTGGTGTCGATCTGGGAGCAGGACGGCGCGCTGGTGATCTACGACACCGAGACCCTGAAAGAGGTGAAGCGCCTGCCGATGAGAAAGCCGGTGGGCAAATACAACGTCTGGAACAAGATCACGCGATCGGAAGGGACGAGCCACTAGCAGGTTCCTCGAAAGCATGTCTCCCGGCGCGGTCCGGGTTGACACACATCAAGGCAGGGCGCTGCGACAAGAAGTATAAGGGGGTGTCCCGGGATCTGTATCCCCAGCGCATGCTGGAGCCAGTGGTCGATTGGAGAACCGTTTTACCGCGCGGCGCACGACCCGAATCGCCGCGAGGCGAGCAGTCCTGACAAATAGAAACCTTGGAGCAGGAGGCGAGAATGGCGGACGATAGACAACCGATCGAGGATAAAGTCGTTCCGGAGGATGCGGGACGACGCAAGTTTCTGGGCACCGCGGCAGCAGTCGGTTTTGCGGGGGCGGGTTTGTCGGTGGGGCTCGCCTCTTGTGGCGACTCGTCGGAGAAAGCCGCGCCCAAGGCCGCGTCGGAAACCGCTCCGGCAAAACCGGTCACGCCCGCGGCCCATGTGTCGTCTGAAGTCGCTCCGGGTCAGCTGGACGAGTACTACCTGGTCTCCAGCGGTGGCCACTCGGGTGAGCTGCGCATCTACGGCGTGCCTTCCGGGCGTACCCTCAAGCGCATCCCGGTGTTCAACATGGATCCGATGGCTGGCTGGGGCATCACCAACGAATCCAAGAAGATCCTCGGCACGAAGCCCGACGGCAGCCTGAAGTACTGCACTGGCGACACCCACCACGTGCATGGTTCCTATACCGACGGCACTTACGACGGCAAATACTTCTGGACCAACGACAAGCTCAACAACCGCATGGCGCGCATCCGTGGCGACTACATGGAGTGCGACAAGATCGTCGAGGTCCCGAACGTGCAGGGCTTCCACGGCATCTTCCCGGACCGGCGCGATCCGGTCGATCCGAAGATCAATCACACCACGCGGGTGTTCTGCGGGTCGGAGTTCCACGTTCCGTTCACCAACAAGGGGCCGGAGATCAAGGATCACGCCAAGTACGCTTGCCTGCTCACCTGCGTCGATGCCGAGACCATGGAGCCGCGCTGGCAGGTGAAGATCGACGGCAATATGGATCTGTGTGCGACCTCCTACGACGGCAAGCTGGTGTGTCTGAATCAATACAACACCGAGAACGGCGCCGTGTTCGCCGACATGATGTCGGCCGAGCGCGACGCCTGCGTGTTCTTCGACGTCGAGCGCGTCGAGGCTGCGGTCAAGGCGGGCAAGACCTTCACCCTCGGCGGTTCCAAGCTGCCGGTGGTGGACGGGACCCAGGCCGCGAACAGTGATCCGAAGACCGCCGTCACCTGTTACGTGCCGGTACCCAAGAATCCGCACGGCGTGAACACCACGCCGGACGGCAAGTACTACGTGTGCTCCGGCAAGTTGTCGCCGACCGCGACCGTGATCTCTCACGAGCTCGTGCTGAAATGGTTCAACGGCGAGGTGAAGGAGCCGCGCGATGCGGTGGTCGCCGAGCCGGAGATCGGCCTGGGACCGCTGCACACCGGCTTCGACAACAAGGGCAATGCCTATACCTCCCTCTTCCTCGACAGCCAGGTGGTCAAGTGGAACGTGGAGAAGGCGATCGCCCAGTACAAGGGTGACAAGAGCGCGCAGCCGGTGGTCGATCGCATCGATGTCCACTACCAGCCCGGACACAGCTACGCCTCGATGGGCGAGACCAGGGAGGCCGACGGCAAGTTCTTCAACGCCGGCAACAAGTTCTCCAAGGATCGCTTCCTGCCGGTCGGGCCGATGCACGTCGAGACCGAGCAACTGATCGACATCACCGGCGAGAAGATGGCGCTCATCCACGACGGCACCGCGCACCCGGAGCCGCACGATGCGATCATCATCCGCCGCGATATCCTGAAGACCAAGCAGATCTACAACATGGACGACTCGCCGATCGCGGTGAAGGACACCGCGCAGGCAGGCGTCGAGCGCAAGGGCAACAAGGTCACGGTGCGCATCGTCTCGATCGCGCCGACGTATACGCCGACTGAGTTCACCGTCAAGAAGGGCGACGAGGTCACGGTCATTCTCACCAATCACGACAAGGTGGAGGATCTGCACCACGGCTTCGGCCTGGCGAACTACGACATCAACTTCGCGGTGGGGCCGCAGGAGACCAAGTCGGTCACCTTCACGGCCGACAAGCCGGGCGTGTTCTGGTTCTACTGCACCCACTTCTGCCACGCCCTGCACCTGGAGATGCGTGGCCGGATGTTCGTCGAAACCTGAGCGCGGCGGTCTACGCGCAGGGCCGCCGACCCAGGCGAACCATGCCCGCCCTGGCTTTTCTGCTGCGCAGCGTGTGTCTGCTGCTGCTCGCCTGCGCCGGCTCGGCGCAGGCGACGATCTACGACACCGAGTTGCCGCAGCAACTCGAGACCGATCCCGATCTGTGCGCGTATGCGCCATGTCGGGAGGTGATGCCAGGCGCGGACAGCTTCTCACCGCGCAAGGGGCGACCACCCTATGTCGAGGCGTACAAGACGGTCGACGGCGAGCGTCAGCTCGTCGGCTACGTGTTCCTGTCCACCGACGTCGTGGACATCCCGGCCTACTCCGGCAAGCCGGTCGTTACCCTGATCGGCATGAATACGCGCGGCACCATCGCCGGCATCCGCATCCTCAAGCACAGCGAGCCGATCCTGCTGGTCGGCATCCCGGAAACGGAGCTGACGCGATTCGTCCAGCAGTATGTTGGCCGCCGCGCCGGCGACAAGGTCGAGATCGGCAAGGGCCGCGCCGAGGAGGGTTACATCGGGGTGGACGCGATCAGCGGTGCCACCGTGACCGTGATCGCCGAGAACCAGGCGGTGATGCGCAGCGCCTACGAGATCGCCCGCCAAGTCGGCATCATCAAGGCGCGCCCCAAGCCGCAAGCGCAGTTCACCGCCGTGGCCGACAAGCTCGACTGGAACGCGCTGCTCGCCGAGGGCAGCGTCGGGCACCTCGTGGTGCGCCCGCGCGAGCTCGACCTGCCGGAGACCGGCGAGCCGTACATCGATCTCTACTTCGGCTATCTCAACGCGCCCAACGTCGGCATCAACCTGCTGGGCGAGCGCGACTACCGGCGGCTGATGGCCGACCTGAAGCCGGGCGATCATGCCATCTTCATCGTCGCCAACGGCCTGGCCTCGTTCAAGGGCTCCGGCTTCGTGCGCGGCGGCATCTACGATCGCATCCAGGTGGAGCAAGACGTGGCGAGCTTCACCTTCCGAGATACCGACTACCGCAACCTTTATCGCATCGAGGCGGCGGGCGCGCCGCGGTTCCGTGAATCGGGCATCTTCATCCTACACGGCGCCGAATTCAGCGCCGCCTACCCGTGGCGCCTCGCCTTTCTCGCCAACAAGGTCGACCGGCAAAGCGGCGCGAAGAGCTTCGTCAGCTTCGACCGCGAATACTGGCTGCCAGCACGCTACCTGGAAGACGGCCGGCCGGTGGTGGAAAAACCGGAAGCGGCCTGGTTCGCGATCTGGAAAGCCAAGAAGATCGAGATCGCGGTGTTCATCCTGCTGCTCGCGGCGACGGCGACGGTCTATGGGCTGCGCGACCAGCTCGTGCGCCGTTCCACGCGCAAGGACAAGCGCTGGGTGTCGTACCCCAAGTACGTGCTGTGGAGCGCCAGCATCTTTTTCGTCGGATTCTATTCCATGGCGCAGCCAAGCATCACCCACGTGCTGACCTGGTTTCACTCGCTGGTGTTCCAGTGGAAGTGGGAGCTGTTCCTGTCCGACCCGATCGTCTTCATCTTCTGGTGGTTCCTCATCCTCACCACGTTCGTCTGGGGGCGGGGGCTCTTCTGCGGCTGGCTGTGCCCGTTCGGCTCGCTGTCCGAGATCGCCTACAAGCTGGCGCGCGCGACTCCGCTCAAGCGCTTCCAGTTCCAGCCCCCGCTGAAGCTGCACAACCGGCTCAAATGGATCAAATACTGGATTCTCGCCGGGTTGGTCGCCGTATCGTTCTACTCGATGGGCGCGGCAGAGAAGCTGGCCGAGGTGGAGCCGTTCAAGACCACGTTCCTGGTCGGCGTATGGAACCGGTCGTGGCCGTTCATGCTGTACTGGATCGCATTGTTCAGCGTGTCGCTCTTCACCGAGCGGCCGTTCTGCAAGTATCTGTGCGCGCTTGGCGCCGGGCTCGCGATGCCCACCACGTTCCGCTGGTTCGGCTTGAAGCGCAAGGCGGAGTGCACGACCTGCCATGCCTGTCAGGCCGGTTGCGGCCCCCAGGCGATCGACGACCAAGGCGCGATCGACCAGCGCGAATGCCTGCTGTGCCTGGACTGTCAGATTCTCTACTATGACCCGCATGCCTGCCCGCCGCTGGTACAGGAGCGCAAGCGCCGCACGAAAGGCGGGCTGCCGCTGACGCCGATCGGGGCGGACGGTTACTACATCCCGATCAAACCGGTGGCGAGTCTCGGCGCGCAGTCCCGGTGATCACGCCAAGAGAACTTCCATGAGCGACGCCGACGAGACGACCCCGGTTTTCCCCCACTACGCCCAGCGCGAGAATCTGCTGGCGTGGGTGGCGAGCGACATCTGGGATCACCTGTGGCCGTGGAGCCGGCGCGGTTTTCGTCGCCAGCGCTTCCTGCTGGCTTTGAGCGTCGCCGCCGCCGTGGTGATCGCGATCGTCTGGCTGCTCGGCGCCGCGGGTCGCATCGGGGCACCCGTGGTGATCGCCTGGTGGGTCGGCTGGAGCGTGTTCGAGGTCATGGTGCGCATGCAATCCAAGCCCTATGTCAAGGACGGCCCGTGGTGGGGCCGCAGCTACCGGACCGCGAACTTGATGGACATGATCTGCTACGTGTCCTTCAAGAACGTGCTGCTCGGCAGCCTGCTCTACATCGCGATGCACCTGCTCGGCGTACTCGATCTGCTGCAGAGCATGCCGTCGCTGCGCTGGTTGTACCAATGAACGCGCGCCGCGTCTTGAGCCTGGCCGGGCTGTATCTGGCAGCCACGGCCGCGGGCGCGGCCGAGCACGTGGTGCGTCCCGGCGCGTCCATCGCGGCGGCGATCGAAGCCGCGCAGCCCGGCGACACGGTGAAGGTCGAGCGCGGCAACTACGAGGAGCATCTCGTCATCGACAAGCCGCTCTCGCTCATCGGCGTGAATCGGCCGACCCTGAGCGGCGGCAACACCGGCAACGTGATCCGGGTGAAAGCGACGGATGTACTCATCGCAGGACTGATCATCCGCGACAGCGGCGCGGACCTCGGTGCGCAGAACGCCGGCGTCTACGTCGAGCCCGGCTCCGATCGTCTCGTCGTCCGCGACAACGATCTCGCGTACAACCTCTTCGGCATCTGGCTGCACAAGGTGAAGGACGTTCAGGTGAGCGGCAACCTCATCGCGGGGAAACGCGATCTGGCCTCGGCACAGCGGGGAAACGGCATCCAGCTCTACAACACGACCGGCGCACGCATCGTCGACAACAACATCAGCTTTTCGCGCGACGGCATCTACGTCGACGTCTCGCACCATGCGGTGTTTCGTGGCAACCGCATCCATCATCTGCGCTACGGCACGCACTATATGAACTCCTACCACAATCTGTGGGAGGACAACGAGTCGTACCTGAATCGCGGTGGCCTCGCTCTGATGGAGGTGCGCAACCAGGTGGTGCGGAACAATCGCGCCTGGGGCAACACGGACCACGGCATCATGCTGCGCACGATTCAGGATTCGCTGGTCGAGAACAACGTGGTGGCCGGCAACAGCCGTGGTTTCTTCATCTACGACGCGGAGTACAACACCCTCCGGAACAATCTGGTCATCGGCAACCGCGTCGGTGTGCATCTGTGGGCGGGGTCGATTCACAACGACGTGGAAGGCAACGACTTCGTCCAGAACCACAACCAGATCCGCTACGTGGCCTCGCGCGACGAGGAATGGGGGAAGCAGCGGGGTAACTACTGGAGCAACTACGCAGGCTGGGACGCGGACGCCAACGGCATCGGCGACGTGCCCTACGAGGCGAACGACGTGATCGATCGTCTCGCCTGGAAGCATCCGCTGGTGAAGCTGCTGCTGCACAGCCCGGCGGTGCAGACCTTGCGCATGATCTCCCGGCAGTTTCCGCTGCTGCGCAGCCCGAGCGTGATCGACAGGCAACCGCGCATGCGGCCGTTCAACTCCGACTGGAGCACGTGGATTGGTCTGCAGCGTCATTGAGGTGCGCGGCATCGCCAAGCACTTTGGACAGACGCGCGCCGTGGATGGCGTCGATCTGACGGTGCGCGAAGGCGAGCTGCTGGGGCTCATCGGGCACAACGGCGCGGGCAAGACGACCCTGCTCAAGCTGATGCTGGGATTGCTGCCCGCGACCGCCGGCGACATCCGCATCCGCGGCGAGCCGGTGCGCGGCGAGGCCTTTCGCCGGGTGCGCCGCCAGATCGGCTATCTGCCGGAGAGCGTCGCGCTCTACGACCATCTCACCGGGCTCGAAACGATGCGGTTCTTCGCCAGGCTGAAGGGCGCCGACAAAGCGTCGTGCCCGGCGCTGCTGGACCGCGTCGGGCTCGCCGCCGCCGCGCGCCGCCCGGTGGGGGAATACTCCAAGGGGATGAAGCAGCGGCTCGCGTTCGCCCAGGCGCTGCTCGGATCACCGCGCATCCTGTTCCTCGACGAGCCCACGAACGGCCTCGACCCGCAGGGCATCCGCGAGTTCTACGAGATCGTGCGCACGCTGCGTGAGAGTGGGACCACCGCCCTCCTGAGCTCGCACATCCTCGCGGAGATCCAGCAGCGCGTCGACCGGCTGGCACTGATGGACACCGGCCGGATCCGCGCGCTCGGCACGGTGCAGGGGTTGCGCGAGGCACTGAATCTCCCGCTCGCGATCCAGGTGACGCTGCACAACGGCGCGGAAGGCGCCTTGCGCCGCGTGCTGCCTGACACCGAGATCATCCGGGTGGCGGGCTCGATCGCTCACCTGCGCTGCGCACGCACGCAGAAGATGCACGTGCTCAACGCGCTTTCCGGTCTCGGGCAAGAGATCGTCGACATTCACATCGAGGAGCCTTCGCTGGAGGAGGTCTTCCTCGGCTACACCGACCGCGCGACATGATCGCCAACCTCGAGTTCGGCCAGATCGGCGTCATCGCCGGCAAGGAATTCTGGGACCGCATCCGCAACCGCTGGGTGCTGGCGGTGGCCGCAGTGTTCACCGTCTTCGCGCTGGTGATCGCTTACCTGGGGGCGGCGCAGCAGGGTGCAGTCGGCTTTCGCGGCATCGACGCGACGATCGCGAACCTGGTCAGCCTGGTCATCTATCTGGTGCCGCTGATCGCGCTCATCCTCGGCTACGACGCCATCGTCGGAGAGCGCGACAAGGGGTCGCTGGAACTGCTGCTGTCGCTGCCCATCACCCGCATCGAGCTGCTCCTCGGCAAGTATCTCGGTCTCGCCATGGCGCTCGCCTTCTCGACGCTGGCCGGGTTCGGACTGGTCGGCATCGTGCTGTCGCACAAGATCGGCCTCGCCGCGCTGTATCAGTACGCGGCGTTCCTCGCGACGGCGCTACTCCTCGGATGGGCGTTCCTGAGCCTGGCCGTCATGGTCTCGGTGCTGGCGACGGACCGGATGCGCGCAAGCGGCGTCGCCATCGCCGTGTGGTTCTTCTACGTCCTGATCTACGACCTCCTGTTGCTCGGCCTGCTGGTCGCGACCGAAGGCAAGTGGAACCTCGGGTTCTTCCCGCTTCTGCTCCTGCTGAGCCCTGCCGACATCTTTCGCATCCTCAACGTCTTCGGGTTCGAGGACGTGCGGCGGCTCTATGGTCTGGCGACGGTTTTTCCGGAAGCGCTCGCGAATCCCTGGCTCATGGTCGGCGCGATGGTGCTCTGGATCGTCGCACCGCTTGCGTTCGCGATCTGGAGGTTCAAGTGAAGGCCCGTGGTTTCGCCATGGCGGCCGTCTGCTGCGCGCTTCTCATCACGACAGGATGCGGCGAGCGAGCGACGACCGTGGCGCCGCAGGACATCACGCGGGAGACGGTGTGCGCGCTGGACGGCATGCTGCTGGCGGACTATCCAGGTCCGAAGGGACAGATTCAGTACGACCACGCGCCGCCGGATTTCTTCTGCGACACGATGGAGATGATCTCGATCTATCTGCGGCCGGAGCAGCAGAAGCGTGCGATCGCCGTGTTCACCCAGGACATGGGCCGGGCCGACTGGAGCGAGCCGCGGGGCCACTGGATCGACGCCAAGTCGGCCTTCTACGTGCAAGGCAGCAGCCGGCAGGGATCGATGGGCCCGACGCTCGCATCGTTCGCACGCGAGGAAGATGCGCAGGCGTTCGTCAAACAGTACGGCGGCAAGGTGTTGCGCTTCGGCGAGATCACGCTCGACATGGTCGCGCTCGACGGTGGCGTGATGCGCGATGAGCGGATGTGAGCGGGCAATTCAGCAGGTCTGTGGATGGAGGCCGGACATGAACAGACGGCGGCGGCTTCTCCTGGTGATGGCGGGTGCGGGCGGATTGGCCGGACTCGGGCTGTGGGGCAGGCTGGCTGGGACCGGCGGTCTCGATCGCGTCAGCCGCACTTCCCGTGCGCTCGGCGCGGACGTGACCATGACCGTGCTCCATGCGTCGCGTGAAACCGCCGAGCGCGCAATCAGCGCGGCGTTCGACGAGCTGGAGCGGGTCGAGAGCATCATGAGTCTCTACCGGCCCGAGAGCGAGATCAGCCGGCTCAACCGCGAGGGTGCGCTCGAGCATCCGCATCCCTACTTCGTCGCCGTGCTCGAACGCGCGCGCGAGGCATCCGTCAGAAGCGGGGGCGCATTCGACGTGAGCGTGCAGCCGCTGTGGGATCTGTACGCCGCTGCAAACAAGGCAGGGCGTCTTCCCGAAGATGACGCGATCGACGCGCACCGCGCACGGGTCGACTACCGGAAGCTGGAGATCACGTCCGAGCGGTTGCGCCTGCCGGCGGGCATGGCGATCACGCTGAACGGCATCGCGCAGGGTTTCGCAGCGGACCGCGCGCTCGCCGCGCTGCGCGCGCACGGCGTCGAGCACGCGCTCGTCGACACCGGGGAGTTGGGCGCTCTCGGGCACAAGCCGGGCGGTGCGCCCTGGCTCGCCGGCATCCGGCACCCACGGCGCGCCGACGCGCTCGTTTCGGCGGCGGCGCTCGAAGGCCGCTGCATGGCGACTTCCGGCGACTACGCCACCACCTTCACGCCGGACCGTTCCTACAACCATATCTTCGACCCCGCCACCGGCCGCAGCCCCCAGGCGTTCTCCAGCGTGACGGTGGTCGCGGCGAACGGCATGGACGCGGACGCCCTGTCCACCGCGGTCTTCGTGCTCGGGCTCGAGAACGGTCGGCGTCTCATCGAGGAGTGGCCAGGCGCGGACGCGCTCTTCGTCCTCAAGGACGAATCCGTGCTCACGACCGCGGGCTTCCCTGGAGCACACCCGGCTGCGTCGTGATTGAGAGAGGCAAGGCGGGACACCCGGACAGAGCGACTTCGCCGCGACCCCTCGCCGGCAATGCGGTGTTCTTTCCGCTTGCGACGACCTACGCGATCTTCGTCCTGCCGGCGTCCGTGCTCGCGATGCTCGGTCTAGCGCCCGCGTTTCCCGCGCTCGCGTCGGGCACGGGGCACGCGCACGAGATGCTGTTCGGCTTCGCGCTGGCGGTGGTTTCCGGCAACCAGCTCGGCTCGATCGCAGCGAAGCGCCTGGCGCTCCTGGTCGGGCTCTGGATGGCGGCGCGTCTCGCGTTTCTCGTGGCGCCGCAAAGCATCGCGGCCGCCGCGGCCAACATCGCGTTCGCGGTGTTGCTTGCCGTGCAGCTTGGACCGCGGCTCTTCGGATCCGCGAAGAAGTGGCGCAACCAGGCACTGCCTCTGGTATTGACGGCGATCTGTGCGAGCGCCGTCGTCCTCGAGCTCGCCCTGAGTCTCGACTTCCTTGCCGCACAGCGCGTGACGCTCGCCGTCGCGGTGCTCCTGTTCGCCGCGCTCATGGTCTTCATGGGCGGGCGCATCATTGGGCCGACGGCTGCCGGGCATTTCCATCGGCAGGGCGGGAAGCTCGACGCCCGCGTGCAGCCGCGCGTCGAGGGCGGACTGCTGGTCGCCCTGGCGATCGCGATCGTCGCGTCGGCCTTCGGAACGGCGCCGGCGGCCGTCGCCCTGGCAGCCGCTGCGACGTGCGTCGCCGGCGTGCTGGCGTTCATTCGCCTGCTGCGCTGGCGGCTGTGGGATCTGCGCGGCCGGCCCGACCTGCTCTGCCTTGCCGCCGGCTACGGATGGCTCGCCGCCGGTCTCCTGCTATACGGTCTGGCGCTTGCTGCCGGTCGCCACGAGACGGCGGCACTGCACCTCGTCACCGTCGGCGCGCTCGGGACCCTCACGCTCAACGTGATGCTCATGACGTGGTCGCTGAAGGCGCGGGTGGATCCCTCGCGCTCCACGGTGCCGATCTGGGCGACGCTGCTGATCGGGTTGGCGGCGCTCGCCCGCGCGTTTGCCGGATTGGGGATCGGCGAACCGCGGGCGCTGCTCCTCTGCGCCGCGCTGTGCTGGAGCGTGGCATTCGCGCTGCTGCTCGTTCGGCTCATGCGCCTGTCCAGCCATCTCGCGGGACGCTGAGAATGCTGCCCGGGCGGATCGTCGGCCTGATTCCGGCGGCCGGCCGCGCGACGCGGCTCGGCAACATTCCCTGCAGCAAGG
>JAEUMX010000380.1 GCA_016791285.1 Burkholderiales bacterium | reverse complement strand
TTCCAGCAGGTGACGCGCGAGAACGTCGGCAAGCGGATGGCGATCCTGCTGATCGAGAAAGGCAAGGGCGAAGTCGTGACCGCACCGGTGATCCGGCAGGAAATCGGCGGCGGGCGGGTGCAGATCAGCGGCCGCATGACGACCACCGAGGCGAACGACGTGGCGCTGCTGCTGCGCGCTGGCTCGCTGGCGGCGCCGATGGAGATCATCGAAGAGCGCACCATCGGCCCGAGCCTGGGCGCCGACAATATCCGCAAGGGCTTCCACTCGACGCTGTACGGCTTCCTCGCCATCGCGGTCTTCATGTGCCTTTACTACTCCGTGTTCGGCGTCGTATCGGTCATCGCCCTGGCGGTGAACGTGCTGTTGCTGGTGGCCTTGCTGTCGATGCTGCAGGCGACCCTGACGCTGCCCGGCATCGCGGCGATCGCGCTTGCGCTGGGCATGGCGATCGACGCCAACGTGCTCATCAACGAGCGCATCCGGGAAGAGATACGCAACGGCGCAACCCCCCAGACCGCGATCAGCACCGGCTACGAACGTGCTTTCGGCACCATTCTCGACTCGAACGTGACCTCGCTCATCGCCGGGGTCGCGCTGCTCATCTTCGGCTCCGGGCCGGTGCGCGGCTTTGCGGTGGTGCACTGCCTCGGCATCGTCACCTCGATGTTCAGCTCGGTGATGGTGTCGCGCGCGCTGGTGAACCTGATCTACGGCGGGCGGAAAGTGAAGAAGCTCGCCATCGGCGACACCGACTGGCACAAGCGCACGCGCCCGCCGACGACCCCGGCGCCGTCTGCCGCTCCCTAAACCGACAGGACCTGCACGACCATGGAGTTCTTCCGCATCCGGCGCGACATCCCGTTCATGCGCCATGCGCTCGTGTTCAACGTCATCTCGTTGATCACCTTTCTGCTCGCGGTGACGTCGCTCGCCACCAAGGGGCTTCACTTCAGCGTCGAGTTCACTGGCGGCACGGTGATGGAAGTGAGCTATCCGCAGGCGGCGGAGCTCGAGAAGATCCGCGGCACCCTCGACCGACTCGGCTTTCCCGATGCGTCGGTGCAGAACTTCGGCACCTCGCACGACGTGCTGCTGCGGCTGCCGCTCAAGCCGGGCGTGTCGAGCGCGCAGCTGTCCGAGAACGTGATGGCGGCGCTGCGACAGGAAGCCGCGGAAGTCGAGCTGCGGCGGGTCGAGTTCGTCGGCCCGCAAGTCGGCAAGGAGCTCGCGACCGACGGCGCGCTCGCCCTGTTGTTCGTCTGCGTGGGCATCATGGCGTGGCTCGCGATGCGCTTCGAGTGGCGCTTCGCCGTGTCCGGCATCATCGCCAACCTGCACGACGTGGTCATCATCCTTGGCTTCTTCTCGTTCTTCCAGTGGGAGTTCTCATTGCCCGTGCTGGCGGCGGTGCTGGCGGTGCTCGGTTACTCCGTGAACGAATCGGTGGTCGTGTTCGACCGCATCCGCGAGAATTTCCGCAAGATGCGCAAGGCCACGGTGCCGCAGATCATCGACAACGCCATCACCAGCACGATGTCGCGCACGATCATCACCCATGGCTCGACGGAGCTCATGGTGGTGTCGATGCTGCTCTTCGGCGGCCCTGCGCTGCACTACTTCGCGCTCGCGCTCTTCATCGGCATCCTCTTCGGTGTGTACTCGTCGGTGCTGGTGGCTTCTCCGCTCGTGATGTGGCTCGGTGTGTCCCGGTCGAATCTGGTCAAGCCGGAGAAGAAGGCCGACACTACCGGCGGCGCGACCGTCTAGCCGTCGGCCGTGGAATTGCTCGCGACGCTCTGGGACCTCGTCGTCCACCTGGACCGGCACCTGCTCGAGCTCACCCAGGCCTACGGGACGTGGGTGTACGCGATCCTGTTCGTGGTGATCTTCTCCGAGACGGGTTTCGTGGTGACGCCGTTCCTGCCGGGGGACTCGCTGCTGTTCGTGCTGGGGGCGCTGGCGGCAGGCGGAGCGCTCGACATCTGGACCCTGAACGTGCTGCTCGTCGTCGCGGCGATCGCGGGCAACCAGGTCAACTTCGCGATCGGGCGCTATCTCGGGCCGCGCATCTTCAAGTCGGGCGGGGCGCGGTTCTTGAAGCCGGAGTACCTGGAGCGCACCCATCGCTTCTTCGAGCGCCACGGCGGCAAGACCATCATCATCACCCGCTTCGTGCCGATCGTGCGCACCTACGCGCCGTTCGTGGCGGGCCTGGGTGCGATGGAGCCGGGCCGCTTCACTGCCTACAACATCGCCGGCGGCGTGCTGTGGATCGTCTCGCTCACCCTTGCCGGCTATTTCTTCGGCAACATCCCGATCGTGAAGAACAACCTCACGCTCGTGATCTTCGGCATCATCTTTCTGTCGATCCTGCCGGGGATCATCGAGTATCTGCGCCACGCCCGATTGCGCGCGTAACCCGGCGCCAGGGCCAGAAAAAGCCCGTCATGCCGGCGACAAGTCATCCTCGCGGTGGAACAGCTGGTAGAGCACCGGCAGCACGAGCAGCGTCAACAGCGTGGACGAGATGATGCCGCCGATTACCACGCTGGCGAGCGGCCGCTGCACCTCGGCGCCGGTGCCGGTGTTGAGCGCCATCGGCAGAAAGCCCAGGCTCGCGACCAGCGCGATCATCAGCACAGGCCGCAGCCGCGTCATCGCGCCGCTCACGATGGCCTCCTCGAGCGCGACGCCCTGTGCGCGCAGATCCCGGATGCAAGCGATCATCACGAGGCCGGTCAGCACTGCGACGCCCGAGAGCGTGATGAAGCCGATACCCGCCGAGATGGACAGCGGGATGTCGCGCAGCCACAGCGCGGCGACGCCGCCGGTGAGGGCCAGGGGCACGCCGCTGAATATCAGCAGGGCGTCCTTCGCCGAGCCGAAGGTCATGAACAACAGGCCGAAGATGAGCAGGAGCGAAACGGGGACGACCACCCGCAGGCGCTGCGCGGCGGAGGTGAGCTGCTCGAAAGTGCCGCCGTAGGCGAGCCAGTACCCCGCGGGGAGCTTCACTTCATTCGCGATACGTGCCTGTACCTCGGAGACGAAACTCCCGAGGTCGCGTCCGCGGACGTTCGCGGTGACCACCACGCGCCGCTTCCCGTTCTCGCGGCTGATCTGGTTGGGGCCAGGCGCGACATCGAAGCGCGCGATCTCGCCCAGCGCGACGTAGCTCACGCGAGCGCCGTTCAAGCCACCCGCTACCGGCAGCGATACCGGCAACCGTTTCAGCATCTCCATGTCGGTGCGTTGATTCTCGGGAAGTCGCACGACAAGATCGAAGCGCCGGTCGCCCTCGAAGATCTGCCCCGCGTCCTTGCCGCCGACCGCGACCTCGACGACTTCCTGCACGTCGGACACGCTGAGGCCGTAACGCGAGATCTTCTGCCGATCCATCTGCACGGTCAGAACGGGGAGCCCGCTGATCTGCTCGACCTTCACGTCGGCGGCACCCGGAACGCGCCCCATGATCCCCGAGATACGCTCGCCGATCTCGAGCAGCGTGTCCAGATTGTCACCGAATACCTTCACCGCCAGATCGCTGCGCACGCCGGAGATCAGCTCGTTGAAGCGCATCTGGATCGGCTGCGTGAACTCGTAGTTGTTGCCCGAGACTTTCTGCACCGCCGCTTCCATCGACGCAACCAGTTGAGCCTTGGGCAGGCTCGGGTCGGGCCACTCGCCGCGCGGCTTCAACATCACGAAGTTGTCGGCGACGTTGGGCGGCATCGGGTCGGTAGCGATTTCCGCAGTGCCGATCTTCGCGAACACGCGCTCGACCTCGGGGAATGCCTTGATGCGCTGCTCGAGCGCTGCCTGCATCTCGACCGCCTGAGTGAGGCTGGTGCCGGGAATGCGCAGCGCGTGCAGGGCGATGTCGCCCTCGTCGAGGCTCGGCACGAACTCGGCGCCCATGCGCGTTGCCCCGAGCCCGCTCAGGACGACGACGACGACGGCGAACGCGATCACTGGCGCGGGATTGCGCAGGACGAAGGCGAGCGCCGGCCGATAAAGGCGGGCGGCGAGCGCGACGATGCGGTTCTCGCGCTCCGTGATGCGACCGGTGACGAAGATCGCCACCGCGGCCGGCACGAAGGTCACCGACAGGATCAGCGCGCCCAGCAGGGCCATGACGACCGTGAACGCCATCGGATGGAACATCTTTCCTTCCACGCCGGTGAGCGTGAAGATCGGAATGTTGACGAGGGCGACGACGATGACGCTCACGAGGCTCGGCTTGACGACCTCGCGTGTCGCTTCGAACACGACCTGGAACCTTTCGCTGCGTTCGAGCACGCGCCCGAGGCGACGCTGCTCGAGCGCCAGCCGGCGGATGCAGTTTTCGACGATGATTACCGCGCCGTCGACAATGAGACCGAAGTCGAGCGCGCCGAGGCTCATCAGGTTGGCGCTCACCCGATTCTCGACCATCGCTGTGATGAGAAAGAGCATCGACAGCGGGATCACCGCCGCGGTGATGAGTGCCGCGCGCCAATTGCCGAGCAGCGCGAGCAGCACTGCCATCACGAGGAGCGCGCCTTCGAAGAGATTGATCGCGACCGTCCTGATCGTGCGCTCGACCAGCGTCGTCCGATCGTAGACCGTCTTCGCGACGACGCCCTCGGGCAGCGAGCGATTCACCTGCTCGAGTTTTTCGGCGACGCGTTGCGCCACGGTGCGGCTGTTCTCGCCCATCAGCATGAACACGGTGCCGAGCACGACTTCCTCGCCGTTCTCGGTGGCGGCGCCGGTGCGCAGCTCCTTGCCGAGCAGAACCTCGCCGATGTCCTTTACACGGATCGGCACGCCGTTGTCGCTGCGGATCACGATGTCGCGGATCTCCTCGAGCGTCTTCACCTGCCCCGGCGCGCGAACGAGATACTGCTCGCCTCGCTTTTCGATGTACCCGGCGCCGACGTTCGCGTTGTTCCTCGCCAGCGCTGCCATCACGTCGTGGAACGAGAGCCCGTGCGCGACGAGCTTCGCGGGGTCGGGGGTGACGTGGAACTGCTTCTCGTAGCCGCCGATGGTGTTGATCTCCGTGACGCCGGGCGTGTTACGCAACTGGGGACGGACGATCCAGTCCTGGATCGTCCGCAGATCCGTGGGCGTGTAGTCCGTGCCATCGGGTTTCTTCGCGCCGGGCTTCGGCTCGACGGTCCACATGAAGATCTCGCCGAGTCCGGTCGAGATCGGCCCCATGGTGGTCTCGACGCCGGGCGGCAGCTTCTCGCGCGCCTCCTGGATGCGCTCGTTGACGAGCTGCCGGGCGAAGTAGATGCTCGTCCCATCCTTGAAGATGACCGTGACCTGAGACAGACCGTAGCGCGAGAGCGAGCGCGTGAGCTCGAGATTCGGCAGCCCCGCCATCGTGGTCTCGATGGGAAAGGTGATTCGCTGCTCGACTTCGAGCGGGGAATAGCCAGGCGCCTCGGTGTTGATCTGCACCTGGATGTTGGTGATGTCGGGTACGGCGTCGATCGGCAGGCGCTGGTAGTTGTAGATGCCGAGCGCCGCCATGCCGAGCACGGCGGCGAGCACCACCCAGCACTGGTGGATGGAGAATCGAAGGACGCTGTCGATCATCCCGCGGCCTCAGTGAGTGTGACTGGTAGCGGATTTGCCGAGCTCGGCCTTCAGCACGAAGCTGTTGGTGTTGGCATAACGGTCGCCGGCCGCGAGTCCCTCGACGATCTCGATCCGCTTGCCGTCGCTGTGACCGAGCTCGACCGGGCGAGCCTCGAACACGCCGCCGGAGCGAAGGAACACCACCTCTGACGCGTCGAGGGTCTGGACGGCGTCGACCGACACTGCTACCGGCACGTTGGTCTCGGCCTGCACGACTTCGACCGTCACGAAGAGCCCGGGCCGCCAGCGCTGGTCCGGGTTCTTCAGTGTCGCGCGCGCCTTCGCGGAACGCGTCTGCTCGCCGAGCAACGGGCCGATGTAGGAGATCGTCCCGGCCGCTTCCGCACTTAACGCCGTCGCCTTCACGGTGACCTTCTGGCCGAGCCTGATCGTCGCGAGATCCTTCGGATACACGATCATCTCCGCCCACACGTACGAGAGGTCGGCGACGACGAAGATGCTGGCTTCTTCGCCCACTGCCTCGCCCAGGGCAAGGTGCTTCTCGATCACGACGCCGTCGATGGGTGCCCGGATCTCGAACCGCGTCAGCGCATCGCGACCCCCGCGGCTGATCGATGCCGGGGTCAGCCCCAGCGCCTGCAGTTTCTGCCCCACGGTGCGATACGTGATCTCTGCCTCGGCCAGCGCCGTGCGACTGGCGAGATAGTCCTGCTCGGCGGAGATCTTCTCCTCCCACAAGCGCTTTTCGCGGTCGAAGGTGGCACGTGCCAGTTGCAGGCGGGTCCGGGCAGCCAGGTGCTCGCTCTTGAGATCGGCGAGCGACTGGCTCTCGATGACGGCGAGGAGCTCTCCCTTCCTGACTGTGTCGCCGAGGTTCTTGACGGACTTCACGACCACCCCGGCAAGCCGCGGGATCACGTGCGCAACGCGGTCCTGATCGAACTGGATTTCGCCTTGCAGCGCAAGCGTCGTGACGATTGTTGCCGGTCCGGCGGTCGCGATCTCGATCCCCGCATCGGCGGCGGCCGCATCGTCCATGGCGACGCGCTTCTCGGTCTGCGCCGAATCTTCCGCGTGCGGGGCTTCGACCCCGGAGTGGCCGTGATCGTCGTGACCTGTTGGAGCCTGCGGGCGCATGATGAAGATCGCCGCGACGATGCCCAGCCCAACGATCGCGAGCGTGGCAATCCACTGTTTGCTCTTCACTTTGAAAGCTCCCGGATCGATGCCGTTTCGAGCGGTCCGCCTACCAGTCGCTCGAGCTCGCTCACACCTCCCTGGTAGTCGGCGAGCGCGCGCAGGTACTGTCGGCGCGCCTCGAACAATGTGCGCTGCGCGTCGAGGACGTCGATAAAGCTGAACTTGCCGAGCAGATAGCCTTTGTTGGCGGCATCGTATGCGCTCTGCGCTCCCGGCAGGATGCGTGTGCGCAGGGTGTCGATCTCGTTCATCAACCCCGCCACGCGCTCGTACGTCGCGGCAAGATCGGCCAGGACGAGCGCCTCGGCGGCACGTTGCTCGTCGGCGACCTTATCGAGTCTGCGGTTCGCCTCCAGGATGCCGCCGCGGTTCTGATTGAAAACCGGGATCGGCACCGACACGCCGAGGAGATAGCCATAGTCGTTGAACGTGGTGAACCGGGCTACGCCGCCGCTTACCGTCACATCGGGAATCGCCTTGGCACGCTCGCCTTCGAGCACGGCGGTGCGCTGTGCCAGGGCGCTCGGCCAGCGGGCGAGATCGGGGTTGTCATGGATCCGCTCGGCAAGCGTCGCGTAAGGGGGCAGGGTCCTCAGCTCGTCGAGAGAGCCCTCGGCCCGGCTGAAACGCGATGCCCGGTCGTTCCAGAGCAATGTCAGTCGCTTGCGTGCGCCGTCGAGCTCACGGCGCGCCTGTTCGAGCTCGACCTCGACACCGGCGAGTGCGACGCGCGCGCGGGTCTCCTCGACTGGCGACACCTTGCCGGCCTGGACGCGCTTCGCTGCCGCGTCGGCGACCCGACCGGCGAGCTGCGTCGACTCTTCGGCCAACGCCAACCGCTGCTGGGCGGCGAGGACATCGACGAACGACTGTGACACGCGCTGCAGGAGATCCGCACGCCTCGCCGCGAAGTCCCAGCCAGCCAGGGCGCGATCCGATTCCGCGATCTTCACGCGCGCGCCACGCTTGCCGCCGAGCTCGACCAGCTGCTGCAACTCCACACCTACGAACTGCTCGCCGGATTCGCGCTTGCGCGCGTTGCCGAGGGCGTCGCCACCGACCTTGACGTCGGGGTTCGGGAGTACGCCCGCCTGCGTGACGGCGGCGTCAGTGGCAAGGATTTCCTGCGCGAGGGCAGCGAGCTCGGGGTTGCGTTCGAGGGCCAGAGCCCTCGCCTGTTCGAGGGTGAGCGCGGATGGCGCGGGACCCTGCGCGAGGGTTCCGGGGGCGAACGCGAGCAGTGCGATCGCGGTCGCGGCGAACTCTAACAGACGCTGTACTCGCGTCATTGAAAATTCCTTGCGAAGTGACGGGCACTTGCCGAAGGCCTGTGCCGGCGGTCAGTCGGGGCGCTACGGGAGTCCGGTGGCGCGCGGGCGCCGGCCGGTTTCAGGCGTGGAGCAGGGGGGGACGATCGAGTGAATCAGCGCCGCGACCGGCGAGCGGCACCACGGGGCGCAGGAGATGGCGCAAGGCCGCCGCGCGCTCGGGAGCAACGGGGGCCGACGAAACGACGCCGGGATTCAGCACCAGATGGCAGAAGCCATGCGCTACCGCACAATCGGGGCAGGACGACCCATCGTCTCCCGGGGTCGTGTTGCCATCGTGTGTGAGGTGGTCGATCTCCTGGGCTACGGGCGCCTCGTGGGCGTGCAATATCTCGCCGGCCACCGCTTGCAGGGGCAGCCACAAGATCATCAAGACAAGCACGACGCGACGGAAGAGGGCCATGACGAAGGCAGGCAGGAGAGTTTTCGAATTATGGTTGGGACTCCGACCGACTGCAATCGGTTGTCGCTGAGGCCCGGGTTACGCGCAAGAATGAATCGGGGGCGATTCCCTTCGGCCGGGCCTAGCTAGCTTCCTGCGCGGTCGACGAGCACGTGTTCTCCCTGCCAACGCGCCACGCGGATCGGCCCCTTCACGCCTGACAGCCGTTCCAGCGCGTGCTGGTACGGAGTTGCGGCACCGGTCGTGTAGAACGTGTGTCGCGCTGCGTGCCCCGCCGGTCCCAGCAGGCCCTGCTGCTCCAGCACCCGGTGCACGTAGCGCGCGATGGCAGGCGCCGGATCGATGACGTTGACGTCAGCGCCGGCGATGCGCCGGATCGGCTCGATCAGGAAGGGATAGTGCGTGCACGCGAGGACGATGGTGTCGGCGCCGGCCTCGAGGATGGGCTGCACGTACCCGCGCAGCAGCGCCGCGGTCTCCTCGCTGTCGATCTCGCCCGCCTCGACGCGATCGGCGAGGCCGTTGCACACCTGGTTGACGAGCCGGATCCCGCTCGCATAGCGGCCCGCGGTCGCCTGGAACAGCCGTCCCTGGAACGTGGCGGGCGTGGCCATGATGCCGACCACGCCGCTGCGGGTGCTCAGCGCGGCCGGTTTGACGGCCGGTTCCATGCCGATGCTGGGCAGCGCCGGAAACGCTTCGCGCAGGTGCTTGAGCGCCGCCGCCGAGGCGGTATTGCAGGCCACCACGATCGCCTTGCAGCCGTGCCCGATCAGAAAGCGCGTGATCGCGTCGCAGAAGTGACGGATCTGCTCCTGCGGGCGGGGACCGTAGGGGACGTGCGCCTGGTCCGCGAAATAGACGGTATCCTCGTGCGGCAGCTGGCGCACGATTTCGCGCCACACGCTCAAGCCGCCGACACCGGAGTCGAAGACGCCGACCGGCCTCACGACTTCTTCGCCGCGGTGCGCTTGTACAGCCTGAATCGTTCCTTGGTGTCACCCGGCCGGGCGCCTTCCCAGATCTTCGTCCAGCCGCTCCCGACGGCGGCCTGCTGCAGCGCGGTGCCCTGGGTCAGCAGCAGGTCGCAGTCGCGCTTGGGCTGGGGGATCTCCTCCCGGTGCGTGATGATCCCGCCGTAATACTCGAGCATGGCGCGCTGGGAGTCGCCGAGGCCGATGCTCGAGATGCAGCGACTGCCTTTCGGCAGCACAAGCTCGAGCTCACGCACCACGCCACGGTAGCTCTTGCCGGCATCCACGTAAGGCAGCCACAACGTCGACGCGAGTATCCACATCAGGGTGATGCCGCCGCCCCAGTTGACGAGCGCGCGGCGCGTGGTGGGCATGGTGCGCGCCACCAGCGCGGCCCACAGCAACGTGCTCACGGCCGCGATCAGAAACGGGAGCCAGTGGAAGTGTCCCTCGAAGCCGGGTTGAAACGCGGCGAGCGCACGCGCGATTCCCGGCGGCCAGCCCGTGAGCAGCGCGACCCACGCGATCCAGAGCAGGATGGCGATCAGCCCGAAGGTCATGATGCCGAACCAGTCCAGCGCGCTGATCGCGCCGCGTCGCAGGGTATCGAGCGATGCCACCGCGAGCAGCGTGAAGGGGACCAGCAGCGGCAGCGCGTACACGTCACCCGCGTTCGACACGAGGCCGAGCAGTGCGAACATCACGACCAGCGCGATCAGCGGCAGTTGCAGGTCGGGCCGCTTCGGGAGGCCGCGGCGGCCATGCCAGAGCGTCCAGATCGCCAGCGGCAGCACCGGCCACGCGAACCAGGGCAGCAGCACCAAGTACTCGCGCCACGCCAGCGTGGGCCGCGCCCCACCGAAGAACAACGCGCCGACGAGATCCTGGGTCAGCCACTCGTGGAAGAGGTCGGGCGATTGCCGGTAGAGCGCAAGCGGCCAGACGACGAGCCACGGCGCGGCCGCCACGCAGGCGCCGCCGAGGGTCGCGACGAGCGCGCGCAGTTTCCACTGGCGATTCGTCATCGCGAAGAGCAGGGCCGTGGCGATGAGTACGATCGGCCCGACCAGCCCGCGCGCGAGAAAGCCGATGCCGATGCCGGTACCCAGGGCCGCACCACCGAGGAGGGGTCTGCGCGGTGCGACGGCCAGACCGTAGAGCCCGAGCGAGAGGCCGGTGACGAGCGGCACGTCGGGAATGAGCTGGTGCGCGCGCACGATCCAGCCGACACAGCCGAGCAGGCCGATGACGGCGATGCCTGCGTAGTCGCGCCCGTACAGCTCCTTCGCCGTGAGCGCCGTGAACCAGAAGGCGAGCGCCATGAAGACCCCGCTCGCGAGCCGGGCCGCATCGTGCAGCGGCAGCAGCCCGGAGAAGAGTTTGGCGAACCCCGCGGCGGCGAGGTATACGAGCGGCGGCGCATCGAGTGCGGCTTCGCCCGCGAGGCGGGGCACCACCCAGTTGCCATTGCCGGTCATCAGGTTGCGCACGATGCCGATCGCGGCGGCTTCATCGGGCTTCCACGGCTCGTGGCCGACGAGTCCGGGCAGGATCCAGGCGATGCCGAGCAGGACGGCGGTGGTGGCGGCCGACAGCCGTACATGGAAGCGACGGCGGGGGTGCGCCGCGGCGCCGGCGAGCGGGTCGTCCACCCGTGGCAGAGCAGTGCTCAACGCCAGCGCTCCCTGGTACGGGTTTGCTACACCAATGGGCGCCGATAGAGGCCTTCGAGGATTCTCAGCGGCGAGCGCTCCGGGTGTCGCATGGCCGCCACCGGCAGGTGAAAAGTCTGCTCCAGCAGATGCTGGCCGCCGAGCGCCGCGTGCATGACCCGGTCGGTGTAGACGATCCAGGTGCTGCCCGGCGGGAACGCGACCGCGGTCTTGGGCGACGCCTTCTGGTATGCCATGTCGGCCTTGCTGCGATCGTGCAGCTGGAGCATGACGTGATCGTACGGGGTACGGCGCCCGCGCGTCACCCGCAGGTGTTCGAGCAGCGCCCCGGAGAGCGCGCCCGGCACGGTGATGCGATCCACGAACTTCGGTGCGAAGGCCTCGAACGGCTCGCCGACTTCCCAGCGCCGCGGCTCGCCTTCGGGATTCACGTTGCTGAAGACGCGCAGGATACGGCGGCCCTGATTGGGGGAGGACGAGAAGGCATCCACGTGCAGGCGTGTGTCGTCCTTCTTGTAGGAGCTGGGCCTGCCCTCCACCCGCACGGGGCGGAAGCTGGTGCGGGCGATCTCCAGGTCGGCGGCGTAGTCCGGCAGCATGGTCTTGACGAGCCGGGTCGTGCTCTCGGAGTACCGGCGCATCATCGAGTGCAACGCCTCGCGCGCCGCACCGGAGAGCGCGGTGCCGTGCAGACTGTCGTTGCGGATGTCGTACACCACGTTCTTCGACTTGCCATCCGAGGTCGTCGGCGCGAGCAAAGATCTCTCATCCGGCGACAGCTCGAAATTCAGCCGTGGAAAGTACAGGATTTCGCCGCGTTCGATGGCGTCGACCGTCTCGCCCCCCGCCTCGCCCGGTGCCGCGCCATCCCAGCGGCTGGTGCACAGCACCTTGAGGGCATCGGGGTAGTGCGTCGTGTCCATTGTCGTTACTCCCATGTGATTGGATCAGCAGGCCTCGCCGAAAGCAAAAAGGCAGCTTCGCGCTGCCTTTGCTCATGATGCACGGGCGAGAACTCGTGCTGAGGCCTGACGCCCGGCGCGACTCAAGCGGCGCTCTTTCCCGCTCCCCGGGCGTAGCGCTGGCGAAACTTCTCCACGCGCCCGGCCGTATCCATGATTTTCTGCTTGCCCGTGTAGAACGGATGGCAGGCCGAGCAGACCTCCACGTGCAGGGGTCGTCCGATGGTGGAGCGTGTCTGGAACGTGTTGCCGCAACTGCACGTGACGGTGATCTCTTCGTACTTCGGGTGAATCTTCTCTTTCATGGAACTCTCCTGCGCACGCCGCTGCAAGAACCCAGGTTCCCGCAGCGTCGCGAAAGGCGGAAAATTATCCGGAAAAACGCTTCCCGGCGCAAGGCGCGCTTCTCACGCACGGCCCGATACGAGCCCCTCCATGCGGCGAATCAGCGCGTCGGTGTATTCGAGCGTGGAGGCCGCCCCGCCGAGGTCGCGGGTGCGGACGTTGTCGTCCCGGATCACCAGGTCGATCGCATCGCGCAGGATGCCCGCCTTGGCCGACTCGCCGACGTAGTCGAGCATCATCGCGGCGGCGAGGAGCAGCGCGGTGGGATTCGCGACGCCCTTGCCCGCGATGTCCGGCGCGGATCCGTGGACTGCCTCGAAGATCGCCGCTTCGGTGCCGATGTTGCCACCGGGAGCGAGCCCCAGACCCCCGACCAGCCCCGCGATGAGATCGGAGAGGATGTCGCCGAACAGGTTCGTCGTCAGGATCACGTCGAACTTGGTCGGGTCGAGGACGAGCTGCATCGCGCACGCATCGATGATCCGGTCGTCGAGCGTGAGCCGGCCGGCGTAGGGCTGGTAGCACGCGCGCACTTCTTCCAGGAAGAGGCCGGTGAGCGCCTTGAGGATGTTCGCCTTGTGCACGCAGGTGACGTTCTTGCGGCCGTTCTTCACAGCGTAGTCGAATGCGAACTCGGCGACCCGGCGGCAGCCCTCGCGGGTATTGATCCCTGAGCCAATCGCCACGGCATGCGGGTCGCCCTTGATCGGGATGAAGTGCTCGAAGCCGACATAGAAGCCTTCCGTGTTCTCGCGGACGAGCACGATGTCGACATTCTCGTACCTGCCCCCCGGAACGATGGTGCGAACGGGCCGCAGGTTGGCGTAGAGCTCGAACTCCTCGCGCAGGCGCACGTTGACCGATCGATAACCGCCCCCGACCGGCGTGGTCAACGGACCCTTCAGGGCGAGCCGCGTGCGGCGGATGCTGTCCATCGTCTCTTTCGGGAGCGGATCGCCCTGGCGCGCGACCGCGTCCATGCCGCCCGTGACTTCTTCCCATTCGAACGGGGCGTCGAGCGCGGTGAGCACCCGAACCGTGGCGTGCATGATCTCCGGTCCGATGCCATCCCCGGGGATGAGGGTGGCGGGGATCTTCCTGGTGGCTTGGTTCGGCATGTTCTTCTCCTCCGGAAATGTGTTGGTTGCGCCCCGCTGCGCCGAGGCGGAGTCGGTATGACCGAGCTCGATCGTGATCCTACCCCCGTCGCATCGAATCGAAAAAGTCGGCGTTGCCCTTGGTGGCCTTGATCTTGTCGAGCAGAAACTCCATGGCTTCCAGGTCGTCCATCGGATACAGGAGCTTGCGCAGCACCCAGATCTTCTGCAGGATCTCCTGCTTGATCAGCAGCTCTTCGCGCCGTGTGCCGGATCGGTTCACGTTGATCGACGGATAGATGCGCTTCTCGGCCATCCGGCGGTCGAGATGGATCTCCATGTTGCCGGTGCCCTTGAACTCCTCGTAGATCACGTCGTCCATGCGCGATCCGGTGTCGATCAGCGCCGTCGCGAGAATCGTGAGCGAACCGCCTTCCTCGATATTGCGCGCCGCGCCGAAGAAGCGCTTCGGCCGCTGCAGCGCGTTGGAGTCGACGCCACCTGTCAGCACCTTGCCGGAGGCCGGGACGACGGTGTTGTAAGCGCGCGCGAGGCGGGTGATCGAGTCGAGCAGGATCACCACGTCCTTCTTGTGCTCGACCAGGCGCTTCGCCTTCTCGATCACCATCTCGGCCACCTGCACGTGGCGCGTCGCCGGCTCGTCGAAGGTCGACGCCACCACTTCGCCCTTGACGGTGCGCGTCATCTCGGTCACTTCCTCGGGGCGCTCGTCGATGAGCAGCACGATCAGGATGACGTCCGGATGGTTCGCCGTAATGCTGTGGGCGATGTGTTGCATGAGCACCGTCTTGCCCGCCTTTGGCGGGGAGACGATGAGTCCGCGCTGACCTTTCCCGATCGGCGCGATGATGTCGATGATGCGACCGGTGATGTTCTCTTCCGCCTTGATGTCGCGCTCGAGCACGAGCGGCTGGGTCGGATGGAGCGGCGTGAGATTCTCGAACAGGATCTTATGCTTCGCGTTCTCCGGCGGCTCGTGATTGACCTTGTCCACCTTCACCAGCGCGAAGTAGCGTTCGCCGTCCTTCGGCGTGCGGATCTCGCCCTCGACCGAATCGCCGGTGTGGAGGTTGAACCGGCGGATCTGCGAGGGGCTCACATAGATGTCATCCGGCCCCGCCAGATATGACGTGTCCGGTGAGCGCAGGAAGCCGAATCCGTCCGGCAGGACTTCCAGCGTTCCCTCGCCGTAGATGCTTTCCCCGCGCTTTGCCTGGTTCTTGAGCAGGGCGAAGATGAGATCCTGCTTGCGCAGGCGGTTCGCGCCTTCGATTTCGTTGGCGATGGCCATCTCCACGAGCTCGGTGACGTGGAGATTTTTCAGATCGGACAGATGCATGGGAAAGGCGGCGTGGCAGCGAGGTGGAGAAATACAGCGGGGAATCGGGTGGTTCGAGGAAGGAACGGGAGTCCGCTTCAGAATCCCGACTGGACTGACTTTGCGCCGTCACCGTGTCCGCGGTGGCGGCGGCGAGGAAGCGTCAGCGGCTTAAGCTAATGAGTTCAGAGGTTGCTGTCAATGAAGGCGGAGAGCTGCGACTTGGAGAGCGCGCCCACCTTGGTTGCTTCGACGTTTCCGTTCTTGAACAGCATCAGCGTCGGAATGCCGCGGATGCCGAAGCGCGGCGGCGTGGCCTGGTTCTCGTCGATGTTGAGCTTCACCACCTTGAGCTTTCCGGAGTATTCCTTCGCCACCTCGTCCAGGATCGGCGCGATCATCTTGCACGGGCCGCACCACTCCGCCCAGTAGTCGACGAGAACGGGCGTGGGTGAATGAAGGACTTCCTGCTCGAAGGTGTCGTCGGTCACGTAATGAATATGCTCACTCATGGGATGGTCCGGAACTGCAGTTTTCGGGGGGCGCCGCCACGCAGGCCGGCAAGGGAGGGACGTACAACGTAATGCTATCCAAAACGGCGTTGCAAGGGAAGGGCTGGGAATCCGTGTGGGCGTTTCTGCTAGAATCGCGCGGATTCGCGGTGAGGATGGACCACAACACGCAAGATAGAGGGTGTCATGACCTACGTCGTTACAGAAAGCTGCGTCAAGTGCAAGTACACGGACTGTGTGGACGTTTGTCCCGTGGACTGCTTCCGTGAAGGTCCCAACTTTCTGGTGATCGACCCCGACGAATGCATCGACTGCACCCTCTGTGTCGCGGAATGTCCCGTCGAGGCGATCTTCGCCGAGGACGACGTGCCGGCGGATCAGCGCGACTTCGTCGCCATCAACGCCGAGCTCGCCAAGGCGTGGCCGGCAATCGTGGAGAAGAAGGACGCGCCGGGGGACGCGGACGAATGGGCGAAAGTCAAAGACAAGCGCGACCTGCTGGAGAAGTAATGGTGTCTGTGGAACGCGTCCGAATCGTCCGCTGCCCGGTCGCCGCCCCGTAGCCGAAACTCGAAGCCTCGTCCGGGCCGCTGATCCGCCTCGGCCAAGTCTCCGCGCCGCACCTGGAACATCTCGTCCACTCACCGTCCCGGCTTCTGCGCGATGCCGCGCACGCGGTGATCGAGCGCTTCGGGCCGCCGGGCCAGGATCTATCCGCGATCACGATACTGCTGCCGAGCCGGCTCGCGGCCGGCGGCTTCGTGCGTGCTCTCGCGGCAGTTGCCGGGCAGCGCGTGCTCCCGCTGCCGGGTCTCACCACGCTTGCCGACTGGGCCGCATCGATCCCCTGCTGCCGATCGCTCTGGACCGACAGCGCCCGCGAACTCGCGCTGGTCGCGCAGCTCCGCGGGCGTGGCTGGTTCGACGACAGCGATCTCTGGAGCGTCGCGGCGGAGTTGCGTCAGCTCGCCGACGAGCTCACGCGGCATCGCGCCGTGCTGCCCGCCACGCTCGCGGAATTCACTTCCCGGCTCGAGTTCGCGTACCGCAGGCAGGCCGGTGCACCGATGGCGATGGAAGCGCGGCTCGTGCACGAGACGTGGCGTGCGCTGGTGGAGGACTGCGGCGGTGCGATCGACGCCGTCACGCGCTATCACCTGCGGCTCGGAATGCTGGCGGAGAACCCTGTCGCGCCGCTCGTCGCGGTGGGCCTCGAAGGCTTGAGCCCGGCGGAGACCGAATTCCTCGCGGCGTATGCCGAGCGGCAGCCGGTGCTCGTGATCGCCGCCGGCGTCCCGGAGACTGGCGCCGAGCCCATGCTGCGGGTCCTCGATGCCGCCTGGCCGGCGCCGCGCGAGAGCGCATCGAGCCTGCGCGAGCGCGCCGCGGCGGTGAGACGCGAAGTGGCCGGTGATCCGCTCGCGGAGCGGCTTGCGCTCTTCGGCGCAGCCAGTCTGGAAGAGGAAGCCGAGGTCGCGGACGTGCGCGTGCGCAGCTGGCTTCTGGAGGGCAGGCAGCGCATCGCCGTCGTGGTCCAGGATCGCCTCGTCGCGAGGCGCCTGCGTGCGCTGCTCGAGCGCGCCGAAGTGCTGGTGCAGGACGAAACCGGCTGGGCCCTGTCCACCGTCGCCGCGGCAACCGTCATCATGCGGTTTCTCGACTGCCTCGGCAGCGATTTCCATCATCGCGATCTCGTCGACCTGCTCAAGTCGCCCTTCCTGTTCGCGGACTGGAGCGCCGACGCGCGCCGCAGTGCCGCCTACCGATTGGAGCGCATGATCCGCCGCGAAGGCTTGATCTCGGGGCTGCGTAATTTAGCCGAAGCGGCCACGCGGCAGGACGATGCGGGGCGAGCCGGGGCCGCGCTCGAGCGCTTGCAGGCCGCTGCGCTGCGCATGTTTCCGCGGCGCCACGCGACGGTCGGAGCCTGGCTGCAGCGCCTGCACGAAGCGCTCGACGCGCTTGGCATCGTGCCGGGCCTCGCGCAGGACGCCGCCGGGCAGCAGTTGCTGGATCTGCTCGCGCGCCTCGCCCGGGAGCTCGGCGACAGCGGGCCGCGGATCGACCTCGGCGAATGGCGCCGCTGGCTCGACGGCGAGCTCGAGCGTGCGACCTTCCGCGATCGCGACGTGGCGAGCCCCGTGCTCTTCACCCATCTTGCGGCGACGGCGCTGCGGGAGTTCGACGCCGTCATCCTGCTCGGCTGCGACGCCAGGCAGTTTCCCGGCAAGGCGGGTGTGAGCCTCTTCTTCAACCAGTCGGTGCGGCGGCAGCTCGGACTTCCAGTGCGCGAAGACGAGCTCGAACAGACGCGCCGCCGCTTGATCGAGCTCGTCGCCGCGACGCCCCGGGTGCTCGTCACCTGGCAGGCGCAGGTCGACGGCGAACCGAATCTCGTGAGCCCGTACTTCGAGCGGCTGCAGGCGTTCAGCACGCTCGCCTTCGGGCACGACCTGCGCGTTGCATCCTCCGGCCTCGTTCGCGCCGCCCGCGTCGCAGGCGAGCAGACTGCCGCGCCGCCGCGGGTGAGCGGCACACCGATGCCGGCGGCCTTGGATCTCGTGCCGCGCGAGATATCGGTGAGCGCGTGGGCGAGTCTGGTGGCGTGCCCCTACCAGTTCTATGCGCGCCACATGCTCAGGCTGAACGAGCTCGACGAGGTGCGCGAGGACATCGAGAAGCGCGATTACGGCGAGGTCGTGCACGCGATCCTGCGGCGCTTTCACGAACGGCACGCGCACATCTCCGGGACGGACCGGGACATGCTCGAGCGTGAGCTTGCCGCGATCAGCGAACAGATCTTCGCGCGGCTCATCGCGCGCAATTATCTGGCGACCGCCTGGCTGGTGCGCTGGAGAGCCCTGATCCCGGCCTATCTCGAGTGGCAGGCGGAGCGGGAAGCGCGGGGATGGCGGTTCAAGGCGGGTGAGGAACCGCGCGAGCTCGCGGTCCTGCTCGAAGGCGGTGCGACGCTCAAGCTTCGCGGTCGTCTCGACCGGATCGACGAGTGCGACGCCGGTACCGCGACGCAATACGCGGTGCTCGACTACAAGACGCAAAGCGTCGACGCGCTGCGGCGGAAAGTGCGCGAAGCGGGCGAGGACGTGCAGCTTGCCGCGTATGCGCTGCTGCAAGGGCACGTCACCGATGCCGCGTATGTGAGCCTCGACCAGGGCAGAGTGACAGCGGTGGCGCCGCACGGTGAGCCGGCCGCGCTCGCCGCGGCGGACCGCGCGCGCATCGCGCGCGCGTTCTCGGCTTTGCACGCAGGGGCGGCGCTCCCCGCGCACGGCGACCTGCGCACCTGCAAGTGGTGCGAGATGCGCGCGCTCTGCCGGCGAGATCACTGGGCGTGAACCGCGACGCGTTGAACGGCATTGCCCTCGATCCTTCGCGCCCCGTGGTCGTGGAGGCGTGCGCGGGATCGGGCAAGACCTGGCTCCTCGTATCGCGCATCCTGCGCCTGCTGCTCGCCGGCGCGGCACCCTCCGAGATCCTCGCCATCACCTTCACCCGCAAGGCCGCGCAGGAGATGGAAAGCCGCCTGCGCGAGGGGCTGCGGGTGCTCGCGCTCGATGCCGACGACGCGGTGCGCGCGTTCCTCGCCGCGCGCTCGGTACCGCCGCCCGAGGTCGAAGCGCTGCTGCGACCCGCGCGTGGCCTGTTCGAGCGTTTTCTCACGGCCGAACCGGGTGTCACCATCAGCACCTTCCACGGCTGGTTCCTCGAGGTGATCGAGCGAGCACCGCTTACCGACGGTGCGCTCGGCCGCGTCGCGTTGATCGAGCAGACGTCCGGTCTCGCGCGCGACGCGTGGGAGGAATTCGCCCAGAGCCTGCGTCGCGAGGAGGCGCGTGAGCTCGCCGCACACTTTCGCTACCTGCTCGAACGCCACGATCTTGGCGCTGTGCGCAAGCTCCTCACGGGTTTTCTCCACGAGCGCGCGCGCTGGTGGATCTACACCGCCGGTCGCGAGGATCCGGTGGCCTTCGCGCTCGCGGATCTGCGACAGCAACTGAGCGTGAATCCCGACGCCGACCCGGTCGCGGAGGCGATGGCGGATGCCGGGCTGCGCGCCGCGCTGTGGACGGTGACCGAAGCCATGCGCGCGGGCTCGCGCGCTTGCCATGCACGAGCGCAGGAGATCGACGCGGCACTGGCGCAGCCCGCGGCGGCAGCACGTTTCGCGGCACTCGAGGCCTGCTTCCTCACACAGAAGGGCACGCCCAACCAGCACCTTGCAAAGTCCTGCTCGAAATCCGGCAGCATAGCGAGCGACGCTCACGCGCGCATCTGCGAGCGCCTCGTCGCGGCGCGGCGCGTCGTTACCGAGCAGGAGGTGTGGCGTCTGCACCAGGCGGCGCTGCCGTGCGCGGTGCAACTGATCGAGACTTACCAGCGGCTCAAGCGGCTGCGCGACGCCGTCGACTTCGTCGACATCGAGTGGCGCGCCTGGCGGCTCCTGTCCCGCTCCGACCACGCGGAGTACATGCAGTACAAGCTCGACGCGCGCTACCGCCACATCCTGATCGACGAGTTCCAGGACACGAATCCGCTGCAGTGGCAGACCCTGCTCGCCTGGCTCGATGCATCCGCGGCGGTCGACCGCGCCCCCACGGTGTTTCTGGTAGGCGACCCGAAGCAGTCGATCTATCGCTTCCGCGGCGCCGAAGCGCGGCTCTTCGGGGTGGGTGCGCGTTACGTCGAGAACTCGCTCGACGGCAGCATCGTCGCGCTCAACGAGTCGCGCCGCAGCGCGCCGGCGGTGATCGAGGCGGTGAATCGCATCTTTCGGGATGAACCCGGCTTCGCGCACCACGAGACGCATCATCGCGCGCTGCCGGGTCGCGTCGAGGTGCTGCCGCTCGCGCGAGCCGCGCACGGTACACCGACCTCGACGGGGCATTCCGCTTCAGTCCTGCGCGACCCGCTCGTCACGCCGCGCGCCGACGAACCGGAGCACGCGCGCGAGATCGAAGCCGCGCAGCTCGTGGTGGGCGTGCGCGCAATCGTGGGCCGGTGGATGATCCGCGACGAGCTCACGCAACGCGACCGG
>JAEUMX010000372.1 GCA_016791285.1 Burkholderiales bacterium | reverse complement strand
GGCTTCCGCCGCAACACGCAGCCACTCGTCGTGGTCGGGATCTTCCATCTCCTCGCGACCTTCTTCATCATCGTGCTGCTGATGATTTTCGTGGGCGCGAACATGGGTGTCGGCGCACTGCTGGGCGGCGCGCTCGGCTACCCGGGCATGGGTGCGTTGACCGCGGGTCTCGCGTCGATGTTGCTCGCCGCGTTGATCGGCGCCGCGCTCGCCATTCCCGTCTATGCGGCGATCTGGTTTGCACCCGTGCTCATCGTGCTGCACGACGTCGACGCCGTCTCGGCGTTGAAGGCGAGCTTCTTCGCCATCCTGAAGAACATACCGGCCACGCTCTGGTACAGCATCATTCTGTTCGCGCTTGCAGTCGCGGCCGGCATTCCCTTCGGCCTGGGCTATCTCGTCCTGGCGCCGGTGGCGGTGGCCTCGATCTACACGGCGTACCGCGACATCTTCTTCGTTCGCTGAGTTGTGAATGCGAGCGCTGCGGGGGCTGGCGCTCTCTTGGAGAAGGGGGGCGCTAGGGGAAACTTTCGATTTCGATTCACGATCGGCGTCCGATGCTTTACGATCCGGTTCGGAGGCGGTGAGGTGAGGGCCTCCGGACCAGATCGTCAGGATAAGGGATGCCTATAGGCACCCACCCAGGGAGCGGCAACCAATGGAAATTGTGAAGACCGATGTGGCCATCATCGGTGCGGGCGGTGCGGGTCTGCGCGCCGCGATCGCCCTCGCCGAGACCGACCCGAAGCTCACCATCGCGCTGATCTCGAAGGTCTACCCGATGCGCAGTCACACCTGCGCAGCCGAAGGCGGTGCGGCCGGGGTGATCAAGCCCGACGACAGCATGGATCTGCACTTCGGCGACACCGTCGGCGGTGGTGACTGGCTGTGCGACCAGGACGCCGTCGAATACTTTATCAACGAGGCGCCGAAGGAGCTGATCCAGCTCGAGCACTGGGGATGCCCGTGGAGCCGGGAGCCGGACGGCTCGGTGGCGGTGCGCCCGTTCGGCGGGATGAAGATCAAGCGCACGTGGTTCGCCGCCGACAAGTCGGGCTTCCACATCCTGCACACGCTGTTCCAGACCTCGCTCCAGTTTCCCTCGATCCGGCGCTTCGACGAGTACCTCGCCACCGATCTGCTGGTGGACGAAGGGCGCTGCCACGGGCTGACCGCGATCGAGATGCGCAGCGGACAGATGCGGCGCTTCCAGGCCAAGGCGGTGATCATCGCCGCCGGGGGCGCCGGGCGTATCTTTCCGTTCACCACCAACGGCGCGATCAAGACCGGCGACGGCATGGCGCTGGCGTACCGCGCCGGCGTGCCGCTGAAGGACATGGAGTTCGTGCAGTACCATCCGACCGGACTGCCGAACACGGGCATCCTGCTCACGGAAGGCTGCCGCGGCGAGGGGGGCATCCTGGTCAACAAGCACGGCTACCGCTACCTCCAGGACTACGGCATGGGACCGGAGACCCCGGTGGGCAAGCCGGTGTTGAAGACCATGGAGCTCGGTCCGCGCGATCGCCTGAGCCAGGCGTTCTGGCACGAGCAGCAGAAAGGCAACACCGTGTCGACCACGTGGGGCGACTGTGTGCTGCTCGACATGCGTCACCTGGGCGAGAAGAAGATCAACGAGCGGCTGCCGTTCGTGCGCGATCTTTCGATCAGCTATCTCGGCGTCGACCCGGTGAAGGATCCCGTGCCGATTCGCCCGGTCGTGCACTACATGATGGGTGGCATTCACACCGACATCAACGCGGCGACGCCGTTGCCAGGTCTCTTCGCCGCCGGCGAATGCGCCTGTGTCAGCATCAACGGTGCGAACCGGCTCGGCTCCAATTCGCTGACGGAGCTGCTCGTCTTCGGCCGCCGCGCCGCGATGAGCGCGATCGCCTACATCCAGTCGGGCGCCCCGGCAGCGAAGGAAGCCGCGCTAACGGTGAAGGCGGACGCGGCGCAGGGGCGTATTCGCGCCCTCTTCCAGAAGTCGAACGGCACCGAATCGATTTCCGGACTGCGTAAGGAGATGACGAGCACCATGGAGGCGGGTGCCGGCATCTACCGCACACGCGAAGGCCTGGCCGACAGCTGCAAGAAGACGGGAGAGCTGCGCGGCCGCTACGCGGGGATCGAATTGCACGACAAGACCAACGTCTACAACACCGATCTCCTGGCGGCGTTGGAGCTTGGGTCGATGCTCGACTGCGCCGAGGCCGTCGCGGTGGGCGCGCTGGCGCGCACGGAATCGCGCGGCGCACATCAGCGGCTCGACTTCACGGCACGCGACGACGACAAGTTCCTGCGACACACGCTCACCTACTACCATCCAAAGGAGCCCCCTCGCATCGAATATCTCGACGTCGTGATCACCAAGTCGAAGCCTGGTGTGCGTGATTACTCTGGAGGCAAGAAATGAGCGAACGCCAGATTCAGTTGGAAGTGCTGCGCTACAACCCGGAGACGGACAGCGAGCCGCACTTCCAGACCTATTCCGTACCGTGCCTGAACGAGTGGGTGGTGCTCGACGCGCTGAATTACGTCAAGGACAACCTCGACCCCACGGTCGCCTATCGCTGGTCCTGCCACATGGCGGTGTGCGGCAGCTGCGGCATGATGGTCAACGGTGAACCCAAGCTCGCCTGCAAGGCATTCATCCGCGAGTACTCGGACAACATCCGCGTCGAGCCCCTGGTCCATTTTCCGATCGAGCGCGACCTCGTTACGGTGGCCGACGACTTCATGGAAAAGTTGACGCGGATCAAGCCCTTCATCATCCCGAAGGAGCAGAGACCCGTCAGCGCGGGTGAATACAAGCAGAGCCCGGCCGAGCTCCTCACCTACAAGCAGTACACGCTGTGCATCAACTGCATGCTGTGTTACGCGGCGTGCCCCGAGTACGGTTCGCAGCCGGAGTTCATCGGCCCCGCGGCGATTACGCTCGCGCACCGCTACAACCAGGATTCGCGCGACGGCGGGCGGGATCAGAGGCAGGAGGTGATCGCCACTCATGAAGGCGTGTGGATATGCTCCTTCGTCGGGGCATGCTCCGAGGTCTGCCCCAAGCACGTCGACCCGGCGAGCGCGCTGCAGCAGGTGAAGGTCGCGAGCACCGTCGACTGGTACAAGGAACATCTGATGCCGTGGGGGAAAAAATGAGCCGCAAACCCTATGTCCGTGAATTCGCCAACACGACGTGGTTCTTCCGTCAGGCGCGCTACATGCGCTATATAGGACGCGAGGTTACCTGCATCTTCATCGGCGCCTATACGCTGCTGCTGGTTTGCGCGGTGATGCGGCTGTCGGAGGGACAGGCAGCCTACGAGGCCTTCCTGGAGGCGCTGCGCAGCCCGGCAAGCATCCTCTTTCAACTGGTCGCTCTCGCCTTCGCTCTCTATCACACGTTCACGTGGTTCAACGTCACGCCGCAGGCGATGCCGATCCAGCGCGGTGAGGAATTCCTGCCGGGCAGCATCATCCTCGGCGCGCACTATGGTGGATGGGTGGTTCTTTCGCTGGTGGTGCTGTTTCTCGCGGGAGTCTTCTGACCATGGCCAAGTCGAACAAACCGATCGTCTGGGGGCTGTTCGCCGCAGGGGGCACGGTGACCGCGTTCGTGACGCCGGTGCTCATCCTGCTCACGCTGCTTGCCGCGTTCGGCCACGTGCCGCAGATCCTGACCTATGACAAGCTGCACGCCTTTGCGGCGCACTGGTTCGGCAAGCTATGCATCTTCGGCGTGATCTTTCTGTCCCTCTGGCACGCGGCGCACCGGCTGCGCGTCACGATGCACGACTTCGGCATGCGCGCCGACACGCTGGTGGCGATCGTGGTGTATCTCATCGCGGCGGTGGGCACCATCGCGACGATCATCTATCTGTTGCGAATCTGACGTTCCTGCTCGCGGCGACGAATCCGCGGATGCAACGCTGGGCGGAGGGGAAAGGCGGGCCGCAAGACGCGATTGATTCTTTTTTTGGCGGCGGGTCGCGCTCCGGGGCGGACGCGCCGATCTTCAAAGTTGCCACGCATCGACATGCCGCATCCGGTTCGGATTGGGCGCGTGATCGTTCTGTTGATGGGATCCGTTCAAGTGAAAACAATGCCGGGAAAGAGACGAGCCATCGAGCCATCCCTCGAATTGATGGAAGACGCAACCGCGAGCAGGCGGGTACGACGCGTGCGCGGGAAGCTTGCCGACGATCGAACTGCTCTGCGGGTGCTCGGCGCCGATGATCCCAATGACCTGACTCATGCGAGCGATGCGTTCCGACTCTCGCCGACGGTCCCGCTGCCCGCCTACCTGGCCGACACGTACTGGTGGGCCTATCTGCACCCCGCCGGCGTGCGCGTGTTCGAGCGGCAGTGGCTCGTCAACCTGATCCTGTGGGGAAACTTCGCGCGTCTGCGCGACGCGGCCCTGCACGAGATTGGCGCGCGGATCGACGGGCGCGTGCTGCAGGTCGCCTGCGTCTACGGCAACTTCACCGAGCGCATGGCGGAGCGACTCGGTCCGGTCGGGCATATCGATGTAGTGGACGTGGCGCCGGTGCAACTGCGCAACCTGAGCGAGAAGCTGCCCGGCCATGCCCAGGTCGGCCTGCACCACCAGGACTCGACCGATTTGAGCTTCGGCGACGAGAGCTACGATCATGTCGTCGTCTTCTTCCTGCTGCACGAGCAACCGGAGCGCGCGCGCGCCCGCACGATCGCGCAGGCGCTGCGGGTGGTGCGACCGGGCGGCAAGGTGATCTTCGTCGACTATCATCGGCCCTCGAGGATGAACCCGTTTCGCTACGTCATGGTGCCCGTCCTGAAGACCCTCGAGCCCTTCGCCATGGACCTCTGGCGCAGGGAAGTGGCCGACTGGATTCCGGACGGCGTGTCCCCGTCCGCGGTCGAAAAGCAGACTTACTTCGGCGGACTCTATCAGAAGGTGGTGATCACGCTCTGAAGGCAGGTCGGGGCCGTCCGCGCTCTGCCCGCGTTCCCGCGCGAGCGGTTCGACTCGCCCGCCGCTTTCCTGCACGACCCTCCAACAGGGGCCGCAGTCGGACGAGCTCGGGCACGATGAAGTCGACGAACGCCCGGATCCGAGCGGCGCGCCGCAAATCGGGATGGATCAGCACCCATAGGGTTGTGGCCATGTCGGCAACCGTTCCTTTCACCCGAACGAGCCCCGGGTCGTCGTCGCCGGCGTAACACGGCAGGGGCGCCACACCCAGCCCTGCTCGCGCGGCGGCTTGCAATGCGACCAACGAGTTCGCGCGATACGCGACTCGCTCGGGCGGAATCTCCCGTCCCATCCATCGCGCAGAGCCGAGATGGGACAGACTGTCGTCCGGGCCGATCCAGTCGTGCTCGGCGAGCGCGCGGCGCGAGTGCGATGCCAGGTAGCGCGGTGCGGCATAGAGGGTCGTCGCGACGCTGGCGATGCGACGGGCGATCAGATCTTCCGGCACCTCGACGCTGGGCCTGATCGCCACATCGGCGTCGCGCCGGGAGAGCGTGAAGAACGGATTGGCGATCGCCACTTCCAGCGCAATCTGAGGATGCGCCGTGCGGAACGCGGCAAAGATCGGCGTGAGCAGATTCACCCCGGTGTCGGTCGTGGTGACGCGGACCACGCCGCTCGGACGCAGGTCGGTGCCGGCCAGCTTCCGCTCCAGACCGACGATTTCCTCGTCTACCCGGGCTGCCGCGGCGATCATCGCTTCGCCGGCGGGAGTCGGCGCATACCCGTCGCGCGCCCGTTCGAAGAGGCGCACACCCAGTTCCTTCTCCAGCGCATTCAGGCGCCGGAACGCGGTCGAGTGATCGATGCCGAGCTTGCGCGCACCACCGAGCAGGGAACCGGCTGCGCCGATCGCGAGCACCAGACGCAGATTCGTGCGACCGAGGGCCATCTTGCAACATTGCAAATGAATTGTGCAGATTTCTCATATTGCCTTGCGTGCACGAAAACATCAACATGGCCGCCGCTGCACAAACACTGGAGTCACTCTCATGGAAAGCTTGTTCATCCCCCTCTCGCTTGCGGCGGGTGGCTTGCTGGCAGTCCAGGCCGGCGCCAACGCGCAGCTCTCTAAGGCAACCGGGAGCCCGTTCGTTGCCACGGCAATCCAGGTTCTCATCGCTGGGGCGCTTCTGCTCATCATTGCCGCCGCAACCCGGACCACATTTGCCTTCGGCAGTCTCCGGGGTGTGCCCTGGTGGCACGCGATCGGCGGCATCGCGACCGCGATCTATGTCGCCTCGACGATCCTCCTGTTCCCGCGTCTCGGCGCGGTAGTCACGGTCGGGCTCTTCATTGCCGGCCAGATGCTCGCCTCGCTCGGCCTTGACGCGTTCGGCGTGCTCGGCGTGCCACGGCAGCCGCCCGAGAGCGGCACGATCATCGGCACGCTCGCCGTATTCGCGGGTGCCGCGGTAACCGTGTTCGGGCAAGAGGGCTCCACAAAGGAGTTCGCCACCTCGAAATTCGGATGGATCCTGCTCGCGCTCCTCGCCGGTGCCGTGCTACCGATCCAAGGCGCGATCAACGGACTGCTACGCAGCGACATCGGCGCACCCTTCGTCGTGGGCACAGTCAGCTTTGCGGTCGCCACGCTATCGATGCTCGCGGTCCTGCTGATCACGCGCATGCTCGCGGAAGCCCCCAAGCCGCAGCTCGTCGGGCTCGCGAAGATGCCTTGGTGGGGCTGGCTCGGCGCCTTCTGCGGGGCCACCTACGTGACCACCGTCTTCACCGCCATCCCGGCAATCGGTGCGGCGGCTGCGATCGGCCTGACGGTCGCGGGCCAACAGGTCGCGTCCGTGTTCGTCGACAGGTTTGGCTGGTTCCGTCTGCCCCAGCGGCCCGTCTCGGGGCTTCGGCTCGCCGGTGTCGCCTTGCTCCTCGCCGGCGTTGCGATCATCAAACTGGCGTGAAGGAGATCGCGCTGAGGGGAAGGTTGGTTCGTTTGGTCGCGGACGCGGCGCCCGCCGCCGCCCTGACTGGACTACGGGGGCGGCGGCCAAGGTCCAGGCGGCACGCAGCCGGCAGCTACAGTCGAGCCTGCGACAGGGCGACGCCTGCCGCAGGCACGCTAGCTAGAGCGTCTTGAGCGCCTCGATCGCCTTGGTGGCATCCTGCAATGAATCGACCGCCGCATAGGCGACGAACTGCGTGCCGACCGCGGCGGCGGAGAATCCGCGCAGGTTGATGCCCGTCTCGGCGATTTTCTGCGCGAGCCGTGCCGCGACCCCCGGCTCGTCGTGACCCATTATTCGCACCGAGTGCAGCGTATGGGTAACGTTGAAACCGACCTGCGCAGCGGCCGCGATTTCCTGGTCACCCTGCAACGGGGTCACGAACACGACCCCTTTGCCCGGCTCGTCCGGGGCGCGCCGCGAGATGATGGATTGCAGATTCGCACCCGCATCCCGCAGGATGCCGAGCACGTCGGCGAGACCGCCGGGGCGGTCCGGAATCGTTGCTGCCCAGACGTCTACGTGTTCGACGAGAACATCCATGACACCTCCTCCTTCTGTTGTTGGTAACGTCCTTAAAGTCTAGGTCATGATTCCCTGTC
>JAEUMX010000317.1 GCA_016791285.1 Burkholderiales bacterium | reverse complement strand
ATCAGGTCCGGTCGCTGTTCGCGGGCGAGCGCCAGCGCTGCTTCGCCGTCGCTCGCGGTGAGGATGTCGTATCCGTGCGCGGCGAGCCGGGCGCGGAAGATGTCGCGATTGTCCGCGTTGTCGTCCGCGACGAGAATGCGCGCCGGCGTGCGCACGATCCGAGGCTCAGGAATCGGCGACGGCCAGGTACTCTCGCACCTTAGCGAGAAGCTGGCGCGGGCTGTAGGGCTTGGTGACGTAGCCGTCGCAGCCGGCATCAAACGCCTTGACGTCGTCGCCGCTCAGCGCGAACGAAGTGACCGCGATGATCGGGATCGCCCGCAGCGTGGGGTTGGCCTTGATGCGCCGGGTGGCCTCGTAGCCGTCGAGACCGGGGAGCTGAATGTCCATCAGGATCAGGTCGGGGCGATGCGTCTCCGCCATGACCACGCCTTCCGGTCCGGTGACGGCCTCGATCAATTCGTAGCCGACGCTCGTCAGCAGATCGCGCAGGATGCGGCGATTGTCTTCCTGATCCTCGATCACCAATATGCGCTTGCTCATGCTGCCTCCCCCTGGCGCTCCACGTGAACCGGGAGCGTGACCCGGAACGTCGCACCCTCGCCGAGTTTCGATGCCACCCAGATGCGCCCGCCGTGCAGTTCGACGATACGGCGAGCGATGGAGAGTCCCAGGCCCGTGCCGCCCTTCTCGCGGGTGCTGGAGCCATCCGCCTGCTGGAACTCCTCGAAAATCTTCTCCTGGTCGGCCGCCGCGATTCCCGGTCCGGTGTCGGCGACGGCGATCAGGAATGCGCCGTCCGCGGCCGTCACCTCGACCCGGACCTCACCCGCCTCGGTGAACTTGATCGCGTTGCCGAGGAGATTGAGCAGGACCTGCGTGATCCGCCTGGCATCGCCGCGTCCGCGCGGCAGATCGTCCGGCACCGATGCCTCGAGCGCGAGCCGCTTCTCGGCCGCCAGGGATTCGACTTCGGCGACCGCCGCCTGCACGACCTCCTGCATGGAGAAGTCCGCGAGGGTGAGCGTCAGGAGACCCGCCTCGATCTTGGAGAGATCGAGCACGTCGTTGATGAGCCCGAGCAGGTGATGCCCGCTCTTGTCGAGGCGCCCCAGCACGTCCCGGATCTTTTCCGGCACCTCGCCGTAGATGTTGTCGAGGATGAGCGCCGTATACCCCAGGATGGCGTTGAGTGGCGTGCGCAGCTCGTGGCTCATGTTGGCGAGAAACTGCGACTTGTGCCGGCTCGCGATCTCGATCTGCCGGCCCTTGTCCTCGACCTCGCGGAAGAGCTGCGCGTTCTGGATCGCGAGCGCGAGTTGCTGTGCAACGGGGTCGACCAGCTCCAGGTCTCGCTCCGTGTAGGCGCCGGGCGTCAGGCTGTCGAGGAAGAACACGCCGACCGGTTTTTCACCGGCGAGCAGCGGGAGCATGAGGGTCGCCCGGATTCCCTCCTGGACCATGAAGATGTCGTCGGAGAAGCTCTGCTCCTTCGCGAGATCGCGGACGAGCCGCGGCTCCTTGCGGGTCATCACCCAGTCGACGGCGGTGCCCTCGGTCTTGGGCCACGACTCGCCCTGCCAGGAGGAGAGCGGCGGTTCGGCGACCGATAGGGCCATGACCAGCGACTCCCCCTCCGGCACCACGACCCCGATCCGGTCGTAGCCGAGCAGTGCCTTCACCGCCTCGGCGAAGGCCGGATAGACTTCCGTGAGCTGCAACGAACGCCGCAGGACCGGCTGGGCCGCCGCGTAGAGGCGCGTGTGCTCGAACGCAAGTGCCGCCTGGTTCGCAAGGAGTTGGAGCGGTTCCAGCGTAGACGCATCGAACGGCCGGCGGCTGTACTTCCAGCCAGCATCCAGGACGCCGATCGGCTGGCCCTGGACCACCAGCGGCATGATCGCGAAGACGCGGGAGCGGAATGCCTCGATGGCGTCGTAGGGCGGTTTCGGGCGCAGTGCTTCCGGGACCGGATTCTGCCCGTCGCACACGATCGCCTCGCGCGTGAGGTAGGCCTGTGCGAGCCCGCCACCGTCCGGACCGATGGGGACTCGGATCGCGTCCAGCGGCTCGTCGGTTTCGGTGCTCGCCACCGCCCGCAGCCACTGGCCGTCCGGGTCGGCGAGCAGGATGCTCAGTCGATCGAGGTGCAGAACCTCGCGGCCCTTGCGCAGGAAGTCGTCGCCCCAGCGCTTGAGCCCCTGCGGGTCCTGGATCTTGAGACTCGCCTGGTAGAGCACGTGAAACGACTCCGCGAGCTTGCGCTGGGTGATGTCCGCCCAGGAACCGACGATCTCGAAGGGACGCCCCGATTCGTCGGGGATGACCTTGAAGGTGTCCTGAAACCAGCGATAGTGGCCATCGCGGTGCCGGAACCGGTACTCGACGGTGCCTTCGCCCTGGCCGATCAGACGGAACACATCGGCCAGCACACGGCGGGTGTCCTGGGGATGCAGATGCGCGGTCCAGAAATCCGGGTCGTCCAGCATCTCCTGCGGCGAATAGCCCATGATCGGCTGGAGGCTGTCGCTCACGAAGGTGCACGCATAGTCGCCCGAAGCCTGGTTGGTGTAGATGATCGCCGGGGTGACGGCGAGCACGTGCTGCAGCCGCGCGCGGGCATCCTTCAATTCGACCTCGATGCCCTTGCGCTCGGCGAGCTGGCGGGTGAGGGATTCGTTGGTCCTGATGAGCTCGGTGGTGCGCTCCTGCACCCGCCTTTCCAGTTCCTGCTCGAACTCGCGTGGTCCCATCGCGCGCTCCTTCCGGTCGTGCCCTGACGCCCTTGATACCCGGACTGCCGACTTCCTCCAATATAGTCCTGGAAGCAGCAAACGTGGGGAACGAAGACGCCCCGCGCGTGCCTTGCGCGGGGCGTCCGATCCTGCATCACTCGCCAACGATCGGCGGGGCGATCTGCGTGGTGTGAACGCGGGGCACCTGATCCACTTTCGCAACCGTGGCTGGGTGGGGGGAGAGCGTCGCCGTGTCCCCCGACGATACCCGACCCGCCTTCGCGACGATCACCGCAGGGTGATCCATCATCGGGTGCGGCGCCTCGGATGCCAGGGCGAGGCGCGCCGGATGAAGAATGAACGCTGAAGTCCAGTCGTAGCCAGCGGGTGCCCGGCGTGCCACGATGACTGCGGGATGATCCATCATCGGGTGCGGCGCGTCGATGC
>JAEUMX010000293.1 GCA_016791285.1 Burkholderiales bacterium | reverse complement strand
CAGGGCAGCCGACCCGATTGCCGTGCGCAGCCGCGTCGCGCTGGTACCGCAGGAGCCGGCGATCTTCGCCGCCAGCGTGGCCGAGAACGTCCGCTACGGTCGGCCGGAGGCGACGGACAACGAGGTACGTGCCGCCTGCGAGGCAGCATTCGCCGACGAATTCATCGGACGTCTGCCACAGGCGTATGACACCTATCTCGGTGAACGGGGCGTGCGCCTGTCCGGAGGGCAGAAGCAGCGGCTCGCGATCGCGCGGGCGGTTTTGGCGGATCGTCCGGTACTGCTGCTCGACGAGGCCACCAGTGCCCTCGACTCCGAGAGCGAACGGATGGTGCAGGTGGCCCTGGAGCGTCTGATGAAGGGCCGCACGACGTTCGTCATCGCGCACCGGCTGTCCACCGTCAAGCGCGTCGATCGCATTGCCGTGATCGACCACGGCCGTCTGGTCGCAATCGGCACGCACGACGAGCTGGTCGCGGCGAGCCCGTTGTACGCTCGGCTGGCCGAACTGCAGTTCGGAGTGTGATGAGCTCGCGCGCTCGAGTCATGGCAGTGATTCTCGCCCGGATCATGTGCGGCGCATTGATGCTCGCCTCGGGCGCCGCGATCGCCGCCGAGCAGTCCGCGCCATCGGGCACCACCGTGGACCGTCATATCACGGCAGATGGGCGCGAACGCGGCTACCGTCTGCATCTGCCCCCGATGGCAGGCGGCAACGAGCCGCGGCCGCTCGTCCTCGTGTTCCACGGCGGTGGCGGCGACCCGGCGAGCGCCGAACGCCTGACCCGCTTCAGCGCGCTCGCGGACCGTGCGGGTTTCGTGATCGTCTATCCCGAAGGGGTCGGCAAGAACTGGAACGACGGGCGGGAGCATGCCTACGCCGGGGCGTTCCGCGACGCGGTCGACGACGTCGCGTTCGTCTCGGCGCTCATCGACGCGCTCGCCGGTGAGCTCGCGCTCGATCCCCGGCGCATCTACGCGACCGGCATTTCCAACGGCGCCATCTTCGTCAATCATCTCGCCGCGCACCTGTCCCCGAGGCTGGCGGCGATTGCGCCGGTGGCCGGATCGATCGCCGTGCCCTTCGACGCGCGGTTCGCGCCGGCGCAGGC
The DNA here is from genome assembly GCA_016791285.1 of Burkholderiales bacterium. The sequence goes on along the minus strand of JAEUMX010000293.1, from coordinate 12,594 downwards.
CGTGTCGGTCCTGATGATCAACGGAACGGACGACCCGCTGGTGCCGTATCAGGGCGGCGGCGTGGCCCGCGGGCGGCGCGGCGAGGTGATCGGCGTCGAAGCGGCGATCCAGAAGTGGGCGAGCGCGAACGCCTGCTCCGGGGTGCCGCGCACGGCGCAGCTTCCCGATACCGATCCGGCGGACGGATGTCGCGGTCTCTCCGTGACGTGGACGGCCTGCCGGGACCACACCACCGTCGCGCTGTATCGTCTCGAAGGAGGCGGCCACACCTGGCCGGGCGGACCGCAGTATCTGCCGGACTTCATCATCGGCAAGACCTGCAATGATCTTGACGCGACTGCGGAGATCTGGAAGTTCTTCGCCGCGCATCCCAGACCATAGTGCCGCAATGCTCTGGACCGAACTCGCCAACCTCGGGAGCGCCATCCTCTTGATCGTCGGCGCCGTCCTGCCGGTGGTCAACCCGCTGGGCGACGCGGCCCTGTTCCTGAACATGACGCGGGGGTGCGACACGGCGACCCGCGCGGAGCTCGCGTGGCGGATCACGTTCTACTCGTTCGTGCTGCTGTTCGGCTCGATGCTGTTCGGCTCGCTGGTTTTGCGCCTGTTCGACCTTTCGATCCCGGTGGTGCAAGTGGCCGGCGGCGCGGTGGTGTGCGCGCTTGGCTGGAATCTGCTCGAGAGCGCTGAACCCGCTCCGATCTCGGCGGTGCCCGATCTGGAACACGCCAAGGTCAGTGCGATGGCACGCGCGTTCTACCCCCTCACGCTGCCGTTGACCATCGACCCGGGATCGATTTCGGTCGCGATCACCGTCGGCGCGAATCACGCGCATACGTTGGAGCGGGTGGTCATCCAGATCGCCGCCGCACTGATCGGGACCAGCATCGTGGCAGCCTCGATCCTGCTGACCTACCGCTACGCCGCGCGAGTCGGCAAGTGGATCGGGCATACGGGCTTGATGGTGATCATGCGCCTCTCCGCCTTCATCGTGCTGTGCATCGGCGTGCAGATCTGCTGGAACGGGATCAAGTCGCTGCTCGCCACCGTGGGGATCGGTGGCTGAGTTGCGCCCGATCCTCGCACGGCGACCCGCGGTGCAAGCTATCGCACGCGTGACGTGTCATTGACCACCGACTGACGTAGCGGTACTGTCGGGTGTAACAAGAACAGCGTCAGCGATCCCGTTCGCCGCCGCTTCCCCCAACCGCATCTACAGGGATGCCATGCGTGCCTGGATCTACGATCGAACCTTCGCGGGACTCACCGTCGGCTGGTACCGCGAAGTGCTCAAACGCCTGCCGCGCGGAGCCCGGCTCTTGGACGTCGGCATCGGCACCGGCGGTGCGCTTGCCCGCAATGCCGCGCTCGTCAAAGCGCGAGACCTCCACATCGTGGGTGTCGACATCGACGAAGTCTACCTGCGCCGGTGCCGCAAGCTGGTGGCGCAAGCAGGATTGGTGCGGCACGTCGTACCGCTGCACGAGTCCGTCTACGATCACCGCGGCGGTCCGTACGACGCGATCTATTTCAGCGCGAGCTTCATGCTGCTGCCCGATCCGGTGGGCGCGCTGCGCCATGCCGCGCGGATGCTCTCGCCGGGCGGGCGCGTTTACTTCACGCAGACCATACACACGAAGCCGGCACCGGTGATGGAGAAGGTGAAGCCCATGCTGCACCGCCTGACCACCATCCATTTCGGCCGCGTGACGTATGAGCACGAACTGGTGGAAGTGGTCCGCAGGGCTGGGTTGCGCCTGCACGAGTGGCACACCCTGGGCGGAACGCGCGACCTGCGCTTCTGCCTTGCCATGGCTACGCGGCCGGTACGAACGGTTGGCGACGAGTTGCCAGAGACCGTCGAGACGCGGGCCGCCGTGGCGTGAGCGAGCTGCGTGGCGTCAGGAGTAGATAACGGTTTGCTCTCGCCGCCATGTCGCTCAGTGCTTGCGGACCGTCGCAAGGTCGATACCCTGACGTAGCGCCTCCAGCATGCTGCGCTCGTCGACCGTGCCCATGCCGGCTATGTCGAACGCCGTGCCGTGGTCCACCGAGGTCCGAATCACGGGCAGTCCCACGGTGATGTTTACGCCATGCTCCACACCCAAGACCTTGACCGGGCCGTGGCCTTGATCGTGGTACATCGCCACGACCACGTCGAAGTCACCGCGACCCGCGCGAAAGAACAAGGTGTCCGCGGGCAGCGGCCCTTCCACGTTAATTCCCTCTGCACGGCAGGCTTCGATGGCCGGCTCGATCTTTTCGGCTTCTTCGCCGTGTCCGAACAGACCGCCTTCCCCGGCGTGAGGATTGATGCCGCATACTCCGATATGGGGGCGCGGAATGCCTGCGCGCTCCAGCGTTTCGTGGGCGCGCTCGATGGTGCGCGCCACGAGACCGGGCTCGATGCGTGCGATGGCATCGATCAGCCCGATGTGGGTGGTGACGTGAATCACCCGCAGCTTGGGTGCCACCAGCATCATCGACACCTCGGGCGTTCCGGTCAGGTGGGCAAGCATTTCAGTGTGCCCCGGAAATTTGTGCCCCCCTGCATGCAGTGCTTCCTTGTTCAGCGGCGCGGTGCAGATCGCGTCGATCTGTTCGGTGCGGGTGAGCTCTACCGCGCGTTCGATGTAGCGGTAGGCGGCGTCGCCCGCCACGGCCGAGAGTTGCCCGAATGGCAGATCGGGCGGAATCAGGCCGAGGTCGATGCAGTCGACGGTGCCGCACTCGTAGCGCGCCTCCGCGGGCGATGCGACGGTGCGCACGGCAGGCACTTGCCCGCCGATGAGCGTGCCCGCCAGTCGCAAGCGGGCGGCATCGCCGATCACCACGGGCCGACAGCGTTCGTAAACGCTCGCGTGGCCCAGGCTCTTCACGATGACTTCGGGGCCGACGCCCGCAGCGTCGCCCATGGTGATGCCGATGACGGGACGGTAGGGGGTCATATCCAGGCTCTCCGGAGCAAAAGGTCAAAGTTCGTTCTTGAGCAGCTGCCAGGCGCGTGACAGGCAGTCGTCGCCCCCGAAGGCACCGGCTTTGGTGATCACGGGGATGCGACGCGGGCCGACGGTGTGCGACAAAGGCACGCCAGGTTCCAATTCGTCCACGAGTTCGAGGGCGTGTACGCCCCATCCGGACAGTACGGCCCGGGCAGTCTCACCGCCGGTGAGGACCAAGCCGCCTACCGTCTCCCACGCGGGTGCCAGCAGTCGGGCGAGCGACGCGGCGAGCAGTGGGCCTTGGCTCAGATCGGGTGCCGTGCCGCCGATGGTCACGACCGAGTCTTCTCCGCGAGCGAGCGGGTCGGCTATGCTCTGCTGGACTTCGTGCCAGCGCGTATCGTCCGCGCCTTTCCGCAGCAGTGCCGGATCGACCTTATGCAGCGCTGCCCGGGCGCTGCGCGCCACCTGCTCGCACTGCCGCTTGGATGTCGTCGACACGCTACCCACCACGGTAAGTACCGGACCCCGTACGCCGGCTTTCTGGCGTCGCGGCGGAGTTGCGTGGCTCGACAGCCCATGGGCGGATGGAAGGTGGCGCATCAGGCCGCCCGACCCCACCCACTGGCAGCGGCCCGCCAGCGGCGCGGTGGCCCGTGCGATGCGCGCCATGTCCTCCTCCGATTCGGCGTCGCAGACGATGGCGCGGTCCGGCACGCGCGCATGCGCGGCGCACACCGCCCGCAGCGCGTCGAGGTCTCCCCGCACCTGCTCCAGCGCGACGACCACGGCATCGAAGCCTACCGTCTGCAGCATGGCAGGCAGGGTCGACGGACCGGTCCGGCCCTCGTTGCGCCAGACCTCGGTGTCCTTCAAGGGCACGCCCTTCACCAGCACCTCCCCATTGACCACGGTGCGACCCATGGCGGGGAAGGCGGGGGCCAGGATCGGCGTGCCTGCAAGTTGTCGCGTCGCCGCCAACTCGTGCACGAATGGGCCGCGCAAGGTGGAGTCGATCTTTTTGTAGAGCAGGGGCGGCCGAACTGCGGACAAACGCTGCAACAGCGCGAGCTGAACGGCTGCCGCATCGGCCGGCGGCAGATGCCGGCTGTCCGCATCGACGGCGACCACGTCGTAACCTGTCGGGTCGGCTTGCGCATCGAGCAGCACCATAGTGCGCAAGCCCGACTGCACGCAGCCGGCAGCGCAGTCGGCCGCACCGGAAAGATCGTCGGCGACGATGAGCATTTTCATGACGCGCCACTGTCACGTTCGCTCTGGGCGCCGACCCGGCGCGCTACCGTGGCCGTCACCAGTGGCACCAGGACGGCGGTCACGACGACACAAGCAGCGACCAAGATAGTGGCGTGTATCGCGGCGGTTTCATAGATGGGATTGGCCGCTGCCACGATGGCGGGCACTGCGGCGGCATTGCCCGCGGTGCTGGCGGCCGCCACTCCGGCGACACCGTTGCCCCCGATCAATCGATCGGCGAAAAACAGCGGGATGCCGGTCACGACCACGACCGCCACGCCCATGCCCAGACCCAGGAGACCGGCTTGCCAGACCTTGGTCAGGTCGAGCCCCGCGCCCAGAGCAAAGGCGAAGAACGGAATCAGCACGGGGGTGGCGCGACTCAGGAATTCACGCATCTCCTTGTCGAGATTTCCGAGCAGCATTCCCACGATCAGCGGCAGGATGCTCCCCACCAGCGTTTGCCAAGGAAAGGCCGACAGCCCGGCGACGCCCAGCGTCAGCATCGTAAGAAAGGGACCCGACTCGAGCGACATGACGGAGTAGGCGCCGACGTCGACGGGCCGGCCATACTGCCCCATCAGCGCCATGTACAGACCACCGTTGGTGTCGTTCATCGACGCTACGATGGCGAGGGTCGAAATACCCGCGAAGAGCCCCGCGGATACCGGAGCCTCGCCCAGATAGTGCCCGAAGATGATGCCAAGAATCACCGCCATGCCGACCTTCACGCCGAGCAGTGTGCCGCCTTTCTTGAGGATGTAGGGCGTGGCTTTTAGATCGATCGATGCGCCCATGCACACATAGAACACGGCGAGTATGGTCAGGGCGCCCGAGAACAGGGCGCCGGTGAACGAACCGAAAAATTTTGGTGTGCCCGGAAAGAACGTGGCAAGTAGAGCGCCGACCAGCAGCGGGACGACCATCATCCCTCCCGGGACACGCTCTATCGACTTCTTGAGGGCAATCTGAACCATCGCTTCCTCCCTTCCTCACCGGACTCGAATGTTATATCGATCATCGTGGCTTGCGGAGGGGTTGAGCAAACCACCCACGAGTTCGCGCGGGTCTGCTGGCACTGGTTCTTCCTCATCCAGCCCGCGCCGCTGCCCGATTCAGCCCGAGGGGCGGCGCCCGCGGGTCAGAGCGCGCAGTTTCTCCAGGAGGGTGATCGGTCCGTCGAGCCGGGCGGTGAGCGGCGCGATATCCACCGCATCCAGCATGTTCTTGACGATGAGGCCGGTCTCCGTCTCGCCGTCCATGGTGAGGCGGCGGGCGAAGAACAGGGTATCGGGATCCTCTTTGCGCGCGGCCAGGAGGACATAATCCCACGCGCTGGCGGCGATGGTGACGTCTGCCGCAGCCGTGGCGGCCAGCGGCCGGAAAGCCTCGCCGTCGAAACGAAGGGTGAAGGCGATGCCTGCGTCCCCGACCACGATGCGAATCACCTTGCCTCGCAATTGCGCCAGCGCGTCCGGGTCGAGGCGTTCGGCAAGCCCGATGTTCAATGCGGTTGCCAGTACTGCCGAGGGCGGCCACTGCGGCAGCCGGCCGAGCAACCTCGCGAGCGGCGGCGGTATCCGAACGGGTGCGTCGGCTGCGTTCATCTCGCGAGGGCGGGGAAAACCCGATCGAGGCCCGGCCGGCCGTGCCAGTAGCCATCGCAGTATTGGGCCTGCGCCCCTCCAGGCAGGCGCGCGCAGGCGTCCTGCCACGTGATCCGCCCATCCAGCGATTCGCGGAACAGCGCTACCGCGTCGCTCGTTCCCTGCGCTCGCGGACTCAGCCGCACCACGTCCACACCCAGCGCCCCGAGGTCGGCCAGCGCCGGCAGCAGGTTGTAGAACGACGCCGACTGTGTCTGGATGCCGTTGAATACCAGCAGCGACTTGCCATCGAGTGTTTCCGCCGGCAGTCCCTCGGGATCGTCGAGGCACTGAAAACTGCAGTTGTCCTTGGCTACGTCGTGAGCGCGCGCCGTATAGCAGCGCGCGGAGAACGCGAGCGGCAGGCGACCGTAGCCGAAGATCTCGGTCTCGATCCCGCTCGGGCGCTGCGCTTGCATCCGGGCGAGCAGCGCGCGCGACGTCTCCACCGGCGCGACCCAGCGGCGCGCGCCGCAATCGTGCAGCACCGACAGGCTCGCCAGGTTGTACACGTTCACGTGCGGGCCGATCACGAAGGGTACGCCCGCCTCGGCGGCGAGGTGTACCGCCGACATGTCGTTGGCCTCGATCCGAAAAGTACCGTTCGCAACGAGCTTGCGCATGGCGCGCAGATCCGATTCCGACTCGGGCAGCGCGAGACAGGACAGGACCGCTTCCTTGCCCGCAGCGGCAAGGGATTCGGCGATCGCGAGCCAGTCGGAGAAGCGCAGCTCATGGCGGCGTGAACAGATCACCTCGCCGAGGTACACGATGTCCACCGGCCAAGTCGCCGCGGCACGATAGAACTCGACGACCTGTTGTCCCGGCCAGTAGTACTGCAGCGGACCCAGCGCGAGCTTCATCATCGCCAGGACCGGTGATAGGCACCGAGGGTGACCTGCTGCCCCTCGGCGCAGCGGTTGAGCGGAGTTACCCAGTCGGCGCCGACGCGGTAGCGCGCGGGATCGCGCCGGCAGCTATCGATGGCGTCGCGGAACACGCGCGTCACTTCGGCTACGTAAGCCGGGCTGCGCTGCCGGCCTTCGATCTTGATCGCCGCCACGCCCATGCGCATCAATTCCGGCAGGATCTCGAGGGTGTTGAGGCTGGAAGGCTCCTCGATGGCGTAGTACGTTTCGCCGCCGACGCGGTAGCGGCCCTTGCACAGGGTGGGATAACCCGCTTTCTCACCGGGTTCAAAACGGTTGACCAGTATGCCGTTCAAGCGCGATTCCATGCCCGCGGCCGTCTGCTGCCAGCGCACCGCGCTCGCCGGCGAGCACGCGCCGTGCAGATTCGGGCCTTGGCCCGTGGCGTAGGACGAGAGCGCGCAACGGCCTTCCACCATCACGCACAGGCTGCCGAAGCCGAACACCTCGACTTCCGCCTCGCAGTGGCCGATCAGCGCCTCGACCTGCGCGAGCGTGAGCACTCGCGGCAACACCGCGCGCGAGACGTTGAACCGCCGCACGTAGAAATTGATCGCCTCGTAGGTCGTGGCCGATCCCTGGACCGACAGGTGCAGACGCAGCCCGGGGTGCTTGCGTGCGGCGTACTGGATGAGACCCAGGTCGGCGACGATGACGGCATCGGCATCGAGGGCGGCGGCGCGATCGATCGCCATCGTCCAGCGTTCCCACGTATCGGGCTGCGGATAGGTGTTGATGGCGAGGAACACCTTCGCGCCGCGGTCGTGCGCATAGCGAACACCGGCCTGCAAATCGCGAGTACTGAAGTTGAGGCCGGCGAAATTGCGCGCATTGGTGTCGTCGCGGAACCCGGTATAGACGCAGTTCGCGCCGTTGTCCACGGCCGCCTTCAGGGCCGGCAGGCTGCCGGCCGGACATACCAGGTCCATCGTGTAGTACCTCCCTGAATGCTAGCCGGCACTGCGCAGGATCAGGTTGAACCGCGACCAGTCCACCGGTACGCACTGCCGGAGCTTCTCGTCGGCAATGATGAACACGCGGTCGCCGTGACGTGCGAGCTTGCGCAGCAACCGCCCGGCGTCTCTCCCATCCCAGCCCAAGCGCTCGTGGAAGTGGAGCGTAAGAGTCGAGGGTGTGTGCTGGAGCAGGCGGTTGAGGTGCCGAGCCGATCGCACGAAGAACCGTCGATCCACGGCGGCCTTGATCGAGAGCACGATGTCGAGCGGGTTCGTCTCACGGAACGTCAGCGCTACCCGATCCTCGCGCAGGTGCCCGGCGATCGCCTTGCGCATCGCGGCTATCCGCAGTGCGACAGTGTCGAGATGCGACTCGGCGGCCGGACGGAAATGCCTTTGCACGTAATCGCGCATGGCGAGGCCCGCGATCCAGTCGACGATCGCGAGCGGTATCTTGCGCGGCGCCGTAAGCGGCAGCGTGCGCAGAAAGTGGTACAGCCGCCGCGGTCCGCCCGGCAGCACGCCGCGGAAGAGCAGGCTCGCGACGATGCTCAAGCGTTCGCGCCCGGTGTAGTCGCTGGCGGATACCGGCTGCCCGAGGTGGCGCGTCTTGTTGCGGATGCGCTCGGCGATGGCCCGATCGTGCGCCAGGCGCTCGTGCAGGCGCTGGTACGCGTCGATCATGGCATCGTAGCTCATCCGCTTCGGCACGATGTTGGTCGCGGGCTTGGTGTTGTCGCTACTTTCCCGATCGCGGCGCAGGCGGCCTTCCGCCTCGAGCCGATGGTAAAGCGGCGTCTTCGGCAGCGCGGTGAGCAGACCCACCATGGCAACCTGGATGCCCGCGTCGAGGATGAACCGGTACTGGCGGTTGAAGCTCTCCAGCGTGTCGTTGTCGAAGCCGACGATGAAACCGGCCAGCACGTCGATGCCGTGCGAATAGATGCGCCGCACCGAGGTCAGCACATCCTCGTGCGTGTTCTGGGTCTTGCGGGTGTCCCTGAGCGTCTGCGGATCGGGCGACTCGATGCCGATGAACACCCATTCGAACCGGGCTTCGCGCATGAGCTGCAGCAGCTCGGGATCCTGCGCCACGTTGATCGACACTTCGGTGCCGAACCGAAAGGCGTACCCGTGCTGCGCCTGGTAGTCGACGAGCCCACGCAGCAGGGCTTTGGCGGTTGCCCGGTTGCCGATCAGGTTGTCGTCCACGAAGAAGACGTTGCGCGCGCCGGCTGCACGCAGCGCCTCCAGCTCCCGCAGCACCTGCGCCACGGACTTGCAGCGCGGCTTGCGACCGAACATGACGATGATGTCGCAGAACTCGCAGCGATACGGGCAACCGCGCGAGAACTGCAAGGTTGCCGTGGTGTACTTGTCGAGCTGCAACAGGTCGAATCGGGGTGTGGGCGAATCGGCGAGGTCGACCGTGCCGGTCTCGTGGTACAGCGAAGCGGGTCGCCCGGTCTCAAAGTCCCGGCAGAATCGCGGCCAGATATGCTCGGCTTCTCCGGCGACCACCGCGTCCGCAATGGTCTCGTACCGCTCGGGACAGAGCGAAGCGAAGCTGCCGCCAGCCACGACGAAACGGCCCTGACTGCGATAGAACGCGAGCAGCTGCCGCTGCCGCTCGAATTGCACCCCCATGCCGCAGACGCCGATGAGGTCCGCCTGCGGGTCGAGGGGCACCGGCTCGATGTTCTCGTCGATGATCGTCACCTGCCAGTGCGACGGGCACAGGGCTGCCAGAGTGGCGAGACCGAGCGGAGGATTGATGGCCCGCTTGCCGGGCAGAACCCGGTCGACGGCCCACTTGAAGCTCCAAAAACTTTCGGGGAATCGTGGGTTTATCAGCAGGAGTCGCACGGCACCTTCGCGGGAGGGCGGCAGAAAAGGGGGCATGATGAGAGCGGGCGCATCCGTATTCCTTGATCCGCATCAAATCGGACGGTCAACCTGGCAGAGTTCGACGCCGCCTTCGCTCAGCCGCAGGAAGATTGATCGCCCCGCCATGCCGCACTTGCCGCAAGATGTCGCCGGCCTATAGTCCGATTGACCACGCGGGGCGAGAGGGGTAGCGTAGGACGCCGTCGACCCGGCCAGTAGCGCCGGGCTGCGATCAACCGCTGCAGCAGCATGGGGGGATCCATGCCGTTAGGTGCCAGCGTCCTCGATCTGCTGCCGATCCCTCCGGGCGCGCAGTCGGCCATCCCCTCGGGATTGCGCAGCTTCCTCGAGCGCTTTGCGGCGGTCGACCTCACGTCTTCGACCACCGCCGGCGCCACCTTTCACTACGGCACGCTGCTGCCCACGGTAGCGGACACCGGCATCGAGGATGCGCTTCGCGGCTGGTCGATCGAGGGCGCCGGCTTCGACCGCGGCGTGCGCTTCCAGCTCGCGGCCACCCGCGGCGCGACGGTCAACAACATCGAGCCGCAGCCCGCGCAGTTCCAGATCGACCTCTTTCTGGAGCAGATCAGCATCGTCGTTCCGGCGTTGAAGGCGGCGCAGCTGATCCCCGGCGCGGGCACCACGCCGGCCCACCTGGAGCCCGACCCGGCATCGTCCGAAGTGCGGCTGGTCGGCGACGCAATCCTCCGCATCACGAACGGTCCGGGGGGCTGGGCCGGGCCGATCCTGGTGGACTTTCCGGACCCGCTGGTGCCGGGCTCGCCGACCGGCGCGGTGGGGTCGATCCAGTTCGTGCCCCCGCACTTCTTCGTCGCCGGCTCGGCGATCGGGCTCACCGTGCGCAAGCTCACGTTCGATGCCTCGACCACGTACACGCCGGCCGACATCATGGCGCGCAATCACGGGCCGGACTGGACGGGGCTCGCCATTAGCGAGGCGCTGCTCTATTTGCCGCGCGACACGCCGTTCGTGGGCAACCTGGTCCTGGGCGTGCGCGACGTGCTGCTGGGCGACCCGTTCGGCATGCAGGGCGAATTGCGCGCGGAGTGGGGCGCCGATGCGGTGACCGCCACGCCAGTGCGGGTGAGTCAGGCGCTCGGCGAGGCGCCAGACGATGGCTACGACGCCATCACCGTCGCCCCGACCGAAGGCGACTTCGACCGCACCGTGACGATCGAGCCGGACCGTCCGCTGCGCTTCTTCGCCCAGGTGACCTCGGGTCCAGGCACGGACGCGACGGTGCGCTGGATCCTGCCCGACGGCTCGACGGCAACGGGACTCGTGACGCCCGAATTTCGCGCCCGCGCCGGCGACACGCTGGTATGCGTGCGCAGCGAAACCGCCGAGGACGGCTCGGTGGTCGACGGACCCGAGATCCGGCATCGCTTCATCACTGCACAGGCGGCGGCAAAGATCAACGTTGCCCTGAGCAGCCAATCGCGCGCGAACGTGGTGCACCTGTCCGGCTCGCGCGAGGCGATCGTCGGCGCCGACCTCGTGTTCACCGCCGATCCGCCGCCTGCCGACCCGGCAACGATGGCGTGGCAGCTCGGCGACGGTCCCACGGCCCAGGTCGCCACGGGCGCGAGCTTCGCACTCACGAGTATCGCGGGGCTGCCCGAATCCGGCCGCACAGACCTCGTGCTGGACGACGGCAGTGGGGGAATCCGCCGCGTGCGCCTCCACTGCCTCGCCCGGGCCTCGCTGCTGATCGGTGCCGCAGACGGCGTCTTCGACGAAAACGGTACCGAACTCGCCGCGCAGGCCGTCGAGCGCACGGTGGAGCTCAACCTCTTTCACGACGACGGCAGCCTGGTGCCGGCGGCCGAGCCAGCGCAGGGTACGGGCTTTTCCGTCACCGTGCCGACCAACGCGCTGGCGCAGGTCACGGTGAGCCACGCCGAGCCTCCGGTGACCGAGCCCGAGCGGCACGTGCGCGTGCGCATGGTGTTCGACGAGGCGAATCCGTCGCACGAGGGCGAGGACATCGAGGCGGTCGAGCAACTCCTCTCCGACTTCCCAGCAGGCCGGCTGGTGCTGATCGGGCGCTGCGACGATGTCGGCGATGCGGCCTACAACGCCGTGCTCGCCCGCGAGCGCGCGGCGTCGATGCGCGAGCGGCTCGCCGGGCTGGGCGTGGCGGCCGATCGCATCGTGTACCGCGGGGAGCAGGATGCCACTTGGATCGGCGAGGGCGGCGTCCCCGATGAAGGCGAGCTGGGCGTGCCGGAGGACCAGCAGGGCGCGCAGTGGTACGCCTTCGCGCAGGAGCCGTCCCACCCGCTGCCGAATACGTCCGGGGAAAGCAGCGAGCTGCGCGCGCGGCGCGAGGAGTATCGCCGCGTCGATCTCTACGCGGAAGGCGATCCGGCAGCAGACGCGGCCCTGCCGCCCGCCGCTGGCGCGTTCGCTCCGACGCTGCGCCGCGTCTGGATGCCGGGGCCCGACGGCGAATCTCCCGCGCCGCCGCTGCCCGCTTCGCCCGAGCTGATCCATCGCGTGAGCGTGCGCGTGGCCTGGGACAGCCCGACCGCGACGACACTCGCGGACTTCGTACCGACGCTGGCCGAGGTGACGGTGGCGTACGAGAGCGAGCGCCTCGAAGACCCGGCCAACATGCCCGCGGAGCTGCCGGGGACCAGCGTCGGTACAGGCAGCGGCGCGAGCAACGCCGTCGAAGTCCTCACCGTGACCGGCCGCTGGACCTACGACGCCCGCTCGGGCGAGACGATCGGCGCCGCTGCGGGCGATTCCACCGGCGCCCCGCTCGGGTTGTTCTCTCTGGACGGCGACGCGGTCGCCATCGCCGCCGCCTTCGGCCCTGCGGTGGTCGCCACCGTCAGTCCGGCCTTCGACGGTGCGGGCGCGGTGGGCATTGCCGGCGTGGCGGCCGCTTCACTGGTGCTGCAGGAGGCGGTGAAAGAGGACAGCGGTCGCGTCGTCTGCACGGGTCTC
>JAEUMX010000290.1 GCA_016791285.1 Burkholderiales bacterium | reverse complement strand
CGCCTCGTGCGAGAAGAGCGAACCCGAGACGACCTGCTGGTGCGAACCCGGACGCGACGGCAAGTGCTGGCAGAGAAGCACGAAGACCGAGGCCGTCCACCATATCCTGAAGGGCGGCGAGGATTCGATCGGCGGCCTGGAAGCGATCCAGCGCGTGTATTTCAACATCGGGTCGTGCTCCGAGCAGTGCTGGGTCAATCACCTGACCGATCTGCGCCAGCTCGATCCGCAAGGACGCAACTTCGGCCAGACTCCGTTCGACATCGGCCAGTGCCGCCGTGACTGTCCGAACTTCCGCGCCATCGAGGACCGGCTCCAGAACATCCTCGACTTCTTCCTGGCGCACGAGAACGACGCGACCGACCTGCATGTCGCGCGCGCCAATGCACGCAAGGCGAGCGACCCGAACGCGAAGTACGGTCACGAGGACCTCGTGGCCGACCTCGACCAGCAGTTCGGGAAGGGTGCGGTGTCGCGCGGACGGGACGTGTTCGCGGCGAACTGCGCGCGCTGTCACTCGAGCATCCCCGAGAGCGAGGGCGGGCCGTTCAAGAATCGCGACTTCCACGCACTCGACCCCGCGACCGGTTTGCGCGCGGACTTCATGGGCAACGACCAGGCGACACTGGTGTCCGAGGTCGGCACCTTCCGCTGCCGCGCCCTGCACTCGAATCACATGGCGGGTCATGTGTGGCAGGAGTACGGGTCCGAGACGCTGCGTGCGCGACCGCCCGACCCCAATCTGAAGGAACCGCACGACGGCGGGCGCAGCTATTACCGCAACATCTCGCTCATCTCGGCGTGGGCGCACGCGCCGTTCATGCACAACAACGCGGTCGGGCCGGAGATCTGCGGCAAGCCGCGGAATGCCGACAACTTCTTTTATCGGTCGCCCTACGTCGACCCGCAGACGAAGCAACTGATCGCGGATGCGCCAGGTTGCTGGGCATACGACCCGAGCGTGGAAGGTCGTTACAAGCTCTTTGTCGCCTCTGCGGAAGAGTTGCTCGCGCCGGAGGAGAAGCGCACGCCGAAGATCACGAAATTCGACGTCGACGTGCCGCTGCCATTCGAGCTGCGCGTGGTCGAAGACGGCACCGAGAAGCGGCTGCACGGCTTCACCGTCGTCATTCCGAAAGGCACCAGCGCCGGTGCGCTCGGCAATTTCCAGCACAAGGCGTTCGTCAACGATCTCGTGCTGGCGCGGCTCAAGCCCGATGCCCTCGAAGCCCGACTGGTGAAGCAGCTCGGCGAAAAGGACGGCAAGGAGATGGCGGCACAGCTGCGCGGCGTCGGGGTGGAGATGGTGCGCGACCCTTCCAGGCTCATCGAGACTGCGCGCAAACATCCGAAGGTGGTGGAAGCGTACAGCTCGTGCCAGGCGGACATCGAGAACTTCGGACACCGTTTCGGCACCGACCTGCCGGACGCGGACAAGAAGGCGCTGATCGCTTTTCTCGCGACGCTCTAGAGGGGTGCCTGCCATGAAGACGCCGAAGAAGCTCATCCTCGCCGTACCCGGCCTTTTTGCAGCGGTGTTGTCGATCGCGGGGTGTGATCGCGGCACACCGCCGGACCTCAAGTTCGCGCAGTATGGCGAGGGGTACCAGACGAAGCCGGATTTCGCACAGGTCGAATACGCGCATCCGCTCACCCCCGCGGACCTCGAGAAGCTCACTCCCGAGAATCTGAAGAGCTTCGATCAGGAGCAGATCGACCAGATCTATGCCCGGCTCACTCCGGGACCGATCCCCGACGGAGCGTTCGGGGGCGGGCTCTTCTTTCCGAAAGGGACGAGCGGCGATCGGCGTGTGTCCGAAATCGTCGGCGGCCTGCCTGGCATCGCGGTGGAGCTCAAGACCATGAAGCTCGAGATGCTGGGTGCGGCATTGTGGAAGGGCAAGGTGTTCTACCGCGACGACCGGCTGCTGCGCAATCGCATCGAGGACATAGCGCTGCTCAAACCGCTGATCGAAGGTGATCTCGCGACCATTCCGAAGATCACGGTGAACGGCAAGGATGCGTGGCTGATGTTCCCGGCGCGGCTCTACTGCGGGCAGAGCCTGCTCGATTCGCGGCGCGAGTCGATCATCATCGACTACTACTTCACCGACGAGCTTCCGGGCTACCGGCAGCGGCCCGACTTCCTTGCGGGGCGCAACGGTTTGCAGGTGCGCGACGAGATCCGCATGGTGCGTCCCGGCTTCTATCTCGGGCGCGCCTATATCGGCAAGGTCTTCCTCCTCAACTTCACGCTCTACAACAAGGAGATCGCCGAGCGCGACGGCGCGGCGTTCCTGAAGACGGGAGAGGTAAAGGAGGATTGCTGGAACGGAACACAGAGCCGCAAGGTGGTCGCAGCGGCGAAGTGATTCGCCAACATTCGAACGGGCCGGGCAGGCAGCCGCACATGAAGGCGGGAGTTCGCCGCTTTGCCACGCTGCTATGCCTCGGCGCAGGGTGGATGCTCGCCGATCGCTGTTTCGAGTCGACGTTCATGCTCCGCGGCTTCATCTGGTCGGGCGCATTGGCGGCGAGCGACGGCGGTGCGGTCGCAGCGCCGCGCTGGGTGGTCGATCCGGCGCAGGCGGGACCCACCCTGCCGCCGCAAGGGCGCTCCGCTTTCGACTTCGTCGCAACCCGCCCGGGGCCGGATGGAGCGATGGTGTACGACGTGCCATTTCCGCTGGAGGCGCTCGTGGCGCGCATCGAGGCGCGTGCCGGCTGCGCACCGCCGCACGCGCCCTGCACGCGACAGGTGCTCGTTCCGCTGGGCCGCTCGCTTCAGCGCACGGCGGCGGCGCCGGATTTTTTCGACTATCCGCGCGTCGTGATCGCGATCGACCGGGAAGCGAGCGCCGCGGGCGGTTCGAGCATGCTGCTCAAGGATCGTCTCTACCTGGGCTACCAGGAGCGGGCGAACTTGATCGAGGTCATCAGCTACAACGAGGCGGCGGGGCGCTTCGAGTTCCAGCTGGTCAAGGACTATCGGGCGGGCGGGTCGCCGCGTGTGGTCTACGCCAACCGTACCGTGTGCGTGAGCTGCCATCAGAATCACGCGCCGCTCTTCTCGCGCCAGCAATGGGACGAGACCAATGCGAATCCGCGCGTGGCGGCCTTGCTGATGCAGCGGCGGCCGTCGTTCTACGGGGTTCCGGCGCGCCAGGGGGTGGACGTTCCGAATGCTATCGACGATGCCGTGCATCGAGCCAACATGCTCGCGGTGGACAATCTGCTGTGGCGCGATGGCTGCGGGACCCAGGAGCCGGAGGGCACGCGCTGCCGGTCGGCGGTGCTGCTGGCTGCGTGGCAATATCGATTGAGCGGCGAGCGTGGCTTCGACGCGGGCAGTGCCGCGTTTCGCGAACGGGTGGTCGCCCCGCTCGCGCGCAACGCGGCGACGCAGTGGCCTGGCGGGCTCGCGATTCCGAATCCCGAGATTCCCAACCGCGACCCGCTATCCTTTGCGGCCGATGCCAACGGACTCGCCATGTCCCATGTGTCGGCGGGACTCGAACCGCTCGCACCGCGCCTGCCGCTCGAGACCTGGCAGGCTGCCGATCCGCAACTCGCGCGTCGCTTCGTCGTCGGACTCGCGGAACGGATCGCGGATGCGGACGTGCGCAGCGTCGAAGCGCGGCTCGCGGCCGGAGCAGGTGGGGCACGCGAGACGTTCACTGCCAGGTGCGAGATGCGGCGCGGGCAAGGCGAGCTGCGCTTTCAGTGCCGGGAGCGGGAAGGCGCCGCCGGGGCAGTGCTCAACGCAAGCGTGGTCTTGCGCGCGGGGCGCGTGGCATCCGGCGAAGTGACGTCGCTGGCGCTGGCGGGCGATGCGCCGCTGCTGCATCTGGACGCCGCGGGAGCGCGCTACGGAGCGGTGGGGGGCGAGAGCACGCTGTCGATTGCACCCTCGAAACAGGGGCTGCGCGCGCGCGGCCGCGACGGCAGGGTGATCGAGGGCATCGATCTACGCTGGAAGGAGCAGGGCGCTGGCGAGGCAACGGTGACCGTGGCGGACGATCTCGGGCCGCTGCGCGATGCCATCGCGGCGATGGCATCCGAGAGCGGGCGCGACGCGCCGTTCGCTGCGGGCGTGTTCAGCCGCTCGCGCGTCATGGCTTCTCTTTTCGCCCGACTGGATCTGCCGCAGCGGCAAGACTGCTGCGTGGACGCGCGCGCTCTTCCGCCGCCCGCAGTGGATGCGCAAGCGCCACCACCGGCTTCCGGCGCACTGCCGGTGGCAGCGGCGTTCGAGCAGCACTGCACGCCGTGCCACCAGACGCCCGAGCATGCGCCCCCCAACTTTCTTCACGGCGACGCCAAACGTGTGAACGCCGCGCTCGCCGCCTGCGCGCCACGCATCTACGTGCGCCTGGGCATGTGGGAGCTAGCGTCCGGTGCACGGGACAAGACGCCGATGCCACCGGCGTTCGCGGTGTCCCCGGCTCCCGACCCGGCGCTGATCGCGGCGCTGCGCAATGCCGCCGGCGAGATGTTGCGCGCGGAGACCGGGCGCGTTCCGACCGTGGACGAGCTCCTCGTGCGCGGCTACGAGAACCTGCGGCCTTGTCTGCCGGCAGACTCATGACGAAGCCGGAACGGTGCGACGGTCTGCATCGATGGGAAGAATCATGCTGAGAGGCAGGCCGTGACGCCGCAGTCCCAGTTCATGGTGCTGGCACGCGTGAGGCCGCAGTGCGAGGGCGATCTGCGGCAATTGCTCCAGACGATGAATGCGCAGCCTGGCATGGCCGACCCGGCGAACGCGCTGGTGCCGTTCGGGCGCTGTGAACGACTGCATTTCGCGCGACTGGCGGTGCTGGACGATCCGACGTTGCGCGACCTCGAAGTCCACGGC
Source organism: Burkholderiales bacterium (assembly GCA_016791285.1). The sequence goes on along the minus strand of JAEUMX010000290.1, from coordinate 5,856 downwards.
TTGCCGCACCCGAGGCTGCCTGTCTATCTCGCGCTCATCGGCAGCTGCGACGGTCCCGCAGCCGACTGCATCGCAGATCTGGCACGCCACGCACAGCCGGGACTGCGGCGGATCTTCATGTACTGCGACGGCTTCGACGCGGGTGGCGACCTGCTCGCCTGGATGCGGGTGCATCAGCGTCCGCTTGCTGCCAACTATGTCAACTGGGTCGGCCGCACCGTGCGGCAGGTGAAGGAGGAGATCGCGCTGCGGCGTGCGCTCGCGGCGAAGGTGCCGCGCGCGCCGCTCGCATCCGCCGCGCAAGTCCATGCGTTGCGGCGCGAGCTGATCGAGTTCATCGACACCGAAGTCAGTGCCGGGCGGCTCGGCCTGACGCCGCCCGACCCGACACCGCTGCGCTGGCGGATCGCGAAGCTTCTGCATCTCGTCGCGATTCCCCTTGCGGGTCTGATCCTGCTGCCGTTCCTGATCGTCCTCGCGCCGCTCCTGATCTACCTCCTGCGCACGAAAGAGGAGAGCGACGCCGAAGTCTGCCCGCCTCCGGACGCGGCGGTGCTGCTGGAGTTGCAGCAACTGGAGGACCACGACGTGAGCAACCAGTACACGGCGATCGGTTCGGTCAAGCCGGGCCTCTTTCGCCGCTGGCTGGTGATCGCGCTGCTCACGCTGATCGACTACGCCGCCCGCCATGTCTTCACGCGCGGCTTCCTGGCGCGCGTACAGACGATCCATTTCGCGTTCTGGGCTTTTCTCGACGACAAGCGTCGGCTCGTCTTCACCAGCAACTACGACGGCGGCCACGAGGCCTACATGGACGACTTCATCAACAAGGTGGCCTGGGGCCTCAACCTGTCCTTCAGCCACGGCGTCGGCTGGCCGCGCACGCGCTGGCTGGTGGCGCGCGGTGCGCGCATCGAGCACAAGTTCAAGCACTACCAGCGACGCCATCAGTTGCCGACGCAGGTCTGGTACAAGGCCTACCCGGGTCTGGCGCTGGCTGACCTGAAGCGCAACCAGCGCATCCGGGAGGGACTGGAGCGGGCGAGCATGAGCGATGCGCAGGCGCTCGCCTGGCTGCAGTTGCTATGACGACAACGCCGAGCCAGGACAGTCCCGTGGAGCTGAATGACGTACAGGGCCTGGTGCGGTTCGGGTACCGGCACCTGACGGAAGCCTGTTTCCTCTTGCTGCGCATCAAGGACCCGGGCGCGGCGCGCGCGTGGCTCGCGCAGGCCGCGGTTACGAGCGCGGTCACGGCCGATCCGTTGCCCGATACCGCGCTGCATGTCGCATTCACGAGCGAGGGCTTGCGTGCCCTGGGTGTTGCCCCTGATCTGTGCGATGCGTTCTCGGCGGAATTCCTCGCCGGCATGGCAAGCGACGCCGAACGCGCGCGCCGGCTGGGAGACGTCGGCGCGAACGACCCGAGCGGCTGGCGGTGGGGCACCGGCGAGCGCCTGCCGCATCTTGCCGTGCTCCTCTACGCCCGGCCGGGGCGACTGGCAGCGTTCGCAGACGACATCGAGGCGCAGTGCGCGGCCGGATTCGCGCGTATCGAACACCTCTCGACCTCCACCACGCAGATCACCGAACCGTTCGGATTTGCCGACGGCATCTCGCAGCCGCAGGTCGACTGGCAGCGCCAGCGTCCGGTGCGCGACCAGGACCGGCTCGACTACGACAACACGTCCTGCCTCGGCGAGTTTCTCCTGGGCTATCCGAACGAATACGGGCTCTACACGCCGCGTCCGCTGCTCGTGCCCCAGCGCGACCCGGCCGGTCTGCTGCCGCGGGCCGAAGATGCGCCGGAGCTCGCCGACCTCGGCCGCAACGGCAGCTATCTCGTACTGCGCCAGTTGCGGCAGGACGTCGAGGGTTTCTGGCGCGAACTGGACCGGCAGGCGGGCGGGGATGCGCAGTTGCGCGAGCACCTGGCGGCGAAGATGGTGGGCCGATGGAAAAACGGCCAACCGCTCGAACCGCCCAGCGAGAATCCCTTCACCGACGGCCCTTCGAAGCGCGAACCAAAGCTCAACGCTTTCACCTATCAGGCCGATCCACAGGGGCGGCGCTGCCCGCTGGGCGCGCACATCCGACGGACCAATCCGCGCAATGCGGATTTGCCGCCCGGCGGGCGCGGCCTGCTCTCGCGCCTGTGGCGCATGCTGGGATTCGACGCGCCGGCACTGCAGCCGGACCTGGTCGCATCCACGCGCTTTCATCGCCTGCTTCGCCGTGGACGGAAGTACGGCGTCGAGGCGGCGCTCGCGCTCTCCGCGACGGACCCATCGCCAGCGAGCGATGCCGGGATCCATTTCATCTGTCTCGCGGCCAACATCAAGCGTCAGTTCGAGTTCGTGCAGAGCGCGTGGCTGATCGGGAGCAAGTTCGCCGGGCTCACCGGCGAATGCGATCCATTGCTCGGCAACCGGGTGCCGGACCTCGGCGGGTATCCCACCGACGGCTTCTCGATTCCCCAGGCCGACGGTCCGGATCAGCGACTCACCGGCCTGCCGCAGTTCGTCACCGTGTTGGGCGGCGGGTATTTCTTCCTGCCCGGCATCCGCGCCATGCGCTACCTCGCGACAGTGTGCGGGAAGGGGGCGTGATGAGAAGGAACGTCCTGGGATCCATGACCAGTCGCCCGGTGCCGCCGGCCGACACCGGCTCGGTGCTCCTCGACTGGGTCAGCGATGCTTCGGTGCGGCTGCTGCAACTGCAGCGGCGGATCGATCCCTGGATGCGTCCGGCATTCGACGCGCTGCTGCGCGACCCGATCGCGCGTCTGACCACGGCGCTCATCAATCGGCGGCGCACTAACGAGGGACTGAAGATCGCCGAGGAGCGCGCGCAGCCAAACGAAGAAGAGTCGCTGCAGTCGATCATCGACACCTTCCGGGCGCAGATGAGCGGACTCTGGAAGCCGGGCAGGTTCGAGCGCGGCGGTAACACCAAGACGCATGGCATCGTGCGCGCCGAATTCATCGTCCACGAGGATCTGCCGCCGCAGTACCGGCACGGCATCTTCGCGCAGCCGAAGATCTATCGCGCATGGGTGCGTTTTTCCGGACCCGGACCGTACGTCACGCCCGACATCGACGACGTGGGGTTCATGAGCATCAGCATCAAGCTGATGGGCGTCCCGGGCCCTAAGCTGATGGAGGAGGAGAAGTACACGCAGGACATGTTCGGCGTGTCCACACCCACGTTCGTGACCCCGGACACGTATGCGAACGCTCATCTGCAGAGCTGGAGCCTGAAGAACGCATCGATCTATCACTTCGTGAATTTTCGGCGCCCGCACTTGCTCGACTTCATCATGCAGGGGCTGTGGATCAAGACCCAGAGCAGTCCGTTCGAGGCGCCGTACTTCAGCTGCGTGCCCTATCTGCTCGGAGCGGGGCAGGCGATGCAATATTCCGTGTGGCCGAAGTCGGACAGGAAAACGCCGATCCCGCGCCTGCCGCTGCGACCGCCGGACGACTACCTGCGTCAGGCCATGGTCGCGGCACTCGATCGCGGCGATGTAGAGCTCGACGTTCGCGTGCAGTTGCAGACCGATCCGCATCTGATGCCAATCGAGAACAACGCCGTGCTGTGGCCGGAGCGGCTGTCGCCCCGCGTCTCCGTGGCTACCCTGCGCATCCCGCAGCAGAAATTCGATGCACCGGCGCAGATCGCGTTCGCGCGGCGTCTTTCCTACAATCCGTGGCACTGCATCGCGGAGCATCGCCCGCTCGGCAACCAGAGTCGCGCCCGGCGGCGCATGTACTTCGAGCTATCGAAGTTCCGGCACGACATGAACGGCGTGCCGCACTACGAGCCGAACGGGGAAGAGACGTTTGACTAAGGCATGCTCGCTGAGCTACCCGGAAGCCGAGACGCTCGTTGGTTCCAGAGAATATTTAATCTCTTTCGGGTCGCTCCCCGCATGTGCGCATCGGAGGATTTGTGAGATTCGTCCACCGCGGAAGGAAGTTGATAGTAACGACCACGGCCACTCTCGTAAGTTTGCGTGGCTCAGCGGGGGTTGCCTTGCTGATACTGGCAAGCGTCGCAGTGGCGGACGTGAACGTGACGAATCTCCGGTGCGAATACTTGAAGGACCCGCTAGGCATCGACGTGGCCAAGCCGCGGCTGAGTTGGCAGTTGGTTTCCGCTGAGCGTGACCAGAAGCAGACCGCCTGCCAGGTCATCGTCGAAGGGCTCTGGGACAGCGGCAAGATCCCTTCCGACCAAAGCATCAATGTCGAATACGACGGCCCCGCGCTGAAGCCAGGCCAACGTGTCACTTGGAAAGTCCGCGTGTGGCCCGGCGGCGTGTGGAGCAAGCCGTCGTCGTGGACGATGGGGCCGTCGCAGTGGACCGCGAAGTGGATTGGCACCGGCGAATCGGTTAGGCCGCCTGAAGGTGGCGAGAACACGCTGGCCGATCCGTGGTTTCGCAAGACCTTCACGCTCGACGCCAAACCGCTGCGCGCGACCGCGTTCGTTGCCTCGATCGGCTACCACGAACTGTACGTGAACGGCCGCAAGATCGGTGACGCGGTGCTGATGCCAGTCGTGACCGACAACTCCAAGCGCGCCCGCTACGTAACCTACGACATCACCGAGCATCTGCGCCCGGGCGCCAACGTCATCGGCCTCTGGCTCGGCACGTCGTGGGCGATTTTCCCGAAGTTCGAGACTGCCGACAAACCGCGGGCGCCGCTCGTCATAGGCCAGTTCGACCTCGACGACCGCCGTATCGTCACCGACGACTCGTGGAAAACGCATCCCAGCCCCAGCACGTTGCTGGGCGCGTGGACCTACATGAATTTTGGTGGCGAACTCTACGACGCAAACAGGGAACTACCGGACTGGGCCGATGCCAGTCTTGACGATACCGCTTGGCAACCGGCCAAGGTGTTCACGCCATCGGTCGCAGTCTCCGCCGACAAAGTCGAGCCGAACCGGTTGCTCACCGAGCTGAGACCCGTTGCCATCACCGAGCCGAAGCCGGGGGACTATCGCGTCGACATGGGCCGCAACTTCGCCGGGTTCACCGAGATCGCAGTGCAAGGCAAACCGGGTGAGCGCATCGAGTTTCTCTTCTCCGAGCAGGCCGACAAACCGATGACCCACGACCTGCGCAGCGCTTACATCATCGGCCCGACCGGCAAAGGCGTCTTCCGCAACCGTTTCAACTACAGTTCCGCACGCTGGATCACCATCACCGGCCTGCAACAGAAACCCGACGTGCGCGGCTGGCTCGTCCGCAACGACTACGACCGCGCCGCCGCGTTCGCCTCTTCCAGCCAGCTGCTGAACAACATCTACGACATTACGCTGTGGACGTTCGAGAATCTCACCGTTGGCGGCTACGTCGTCGATTGTCCGCAACGCGAACGCATGGGCTACGGCGGCGACGCCCACGCTACTACAACAACCGGCCTCAGCAACTACAAGCTCGGCGCTTTCTATACGAAATGGTCCGAAGACTGGCGCGACGTCCAAGGCAAGACAGGGGATCTACCCTACACGGCCCCGACCTACTTTGGCGGTGGCGGTCCGGCCTGGAGCGGTTATTCCGTCCACTTGCCGTGGGAGATGTATCAGCGGTACGGGGACAAACGAATTCTCGAGCAGAACCTGCCAACCATCGAACGCTGGCTTACGTTCCTGGAAACGAAAGCGAAAGGCAATCTCCTCCGGCGCTGGGGAGGACGCTGGGATTTCCTCGGCGACTGGCTCTGGCCTGGCGCGCCGCCGGTTACCGTCGATGCAGGCGACGGGACGTCTCTCAGCAGCCGGCTCTACAAGCACCAGATTGTGGCCCAGCGCCACCTTCGGCGCTGGGCCGAGAGGTTGGAGATC
>JAEUMX010000241.1 GCA_016791285.1 Burkholderiales bacterium | reverse complement strand
CGCGCGCGGCCGCCATCGCCGAGATGGTGCTGTGGATCGGCTATCTGCAATGGCACTTCCGCACCCGCGGTCAGGTCATGCCGCCGCAGCCGGTGCTGAAGGACTTCCGGAACATCGAGCAGCGCGACGCCGTGCTCGCCTACGACAGCGTTGAATACGTGTGTGACGAACACGGTGCGCTCGACAGCCGCTGGGATGGCAAGACAATGAAGAAGCACCCGGTCACGGGCGCGGACGTGCCCGATGAGACCGCGCGAGTGCCGCTGGAGCGGTACGTGAATCCGCGCAAGGCCGACTGGCCACAGGCGGACTTCGTGGTGGGGAATCCGCCGTTCATTGGAGGGTGGCGTCTTCGCCAGACCCAGGGCGATGGTTATGTCGAGGCATTGTGGGGCGCCTATCCGGAGGTGCCGCCCAAGGCGGATTTCGTCATGTCCTGGTGGGACCACGCGGCCGAGCAGACTCGCGCCGGCAAGATGCGGCGCTTCGGGCTCATCACGACAAACAGCATCGCGCAGGTTTTCCAGCGCCGCGTAGTAGAGCGGCATCTATCAGCCGATCCGCCGCTGTCTATCGCCTACGCTGTGCCTGATCATCCTTGGGTGGACACGGCTGATGGTGCAGACGTACGCATCGCCATGACAGTCGCTGAACAGGGCGAAGGAGACGGTATTCTGGCGGTCGTTACGGCGGAAGAGGTGGGTGCCGATGGCGCCAACGATGTAAGCCTGAACCGCCGGCGGGGCCGAATCCATGCAAACCTTGCTCTTGGCGCCAACGCGGCAATGGTCGTCGCGCTACGCGCCAACGCCGGTCTCTGCTCGCCCGGCGTTCAACTCTACGGCGCCGGATTCATCGTCGACGCCGATGAAGCAGAGGAGCTTCGTGCGGTAACTGACGCGGTTACCGCTCACCGAATAATCCGCCAATACGCTAACGGGCGCGATTTCATGCAGACCTCGCGCGGCGCCTTTGTGATCGACTTCTACGGGTACGATCGGGACGCGGCGCGCGCTGCACACCCCGCCGCCTTTCAGCGACTGCTTGATCGGGTAAAACCTGAGCGCGATTCGAACCGCCGCCAATCAATCCGGGAGAAGTGGTGGCGCTTCGGCTGGGAGCGGCCGGTTTGGCGCGAAGCAGTCGCGGGTCTTGCACGCTTCGTTTCCACGCCAGAGACATCGAAGCACCGCGTGTTTGCATTCGTGGACGGCGCGACGCTGCCCGACAACATGCTTACCAACATCGCAGTCGCTGATGGCTGTCAGTTCGGCATCCTCTTATCCCGCATTCACATCGTATGGGCACTTGCACTCGGTGGCCGTCTCGGCGTCGGCAACGACCCTCGCTACACCAAGACCCGCTGTTTCGAGACCTTCCCCTTCCCCGACCCTTCCCCCGAGCAGACCGAGCGCATCCGCTCGCTCGCCGAGCAGATCGATGCTTACCGCAAGCGCCAGTTGGCCGCGCACCCCGGACTTACGCTCACCGGCCTCTACAACGTGATCGAAAAGCTACGCTCGGGCGAGGCGCTGACCGCGAAGGAGCGCGTCATCCACGAGCAGGGGCTCGCCAGCGTGCTGAAGGAACTGCACGACGAGCTCGACGCCGCGGTTTTCGCGGCTTACGGATGGTCCGATCTCGCAGCGCGGCTCGTCGGCCGGCCGGGCGCCACGACGCCGCTGGCGGACAAGCCAGGCGCTCAGGCGGAGGCCGAGGAAGAGCTGCTCACGCGGCTGGTGGCGCTCAACGCCGAGCGCGCCGCCGAGGAGAAGCGCGGCCGCGTGCGCTGGCTGCGGCCGGACTTGCAGAAGCCCGCCGCGGCCCGCGCGCCGGAGCAGGCAGAGCTCGAAACCGGAACGGGCGACGCAGCCGTGGAGGTCGCTGCCGCGCAGAAACGAGCCTGGCCAACCGAACTGCCGGATCAGGTGCGAACGGTGGCCCAGGTGCTCGCCGAGGCAAGGCAACCGATGACCGCGGACGAGCTCGCCGCCTGCTTCACCGGACGCGGCCCGTGGAAGAAGCGCCTGCCGCAGGTGCTCGCCACGCTCGAAGCGGTCGGGCGCCTGCGCAAGACGGACGCCGGCGCGTATTCGACTGCGTAGCTCAAAGTCCGCCGAGGGTTGTCGGAAATCCGCAGCCGCCGCGACGGCGCCGCGCCTGTGCGCTCACGGATGATCGGCCTGGGCTTCCGGCGTGCGGTCTGTCCTGGCTGCAACGGGAATGTCGTCATCGCCGTCGACACCCTCGTCGGCGCCCGGCACGCCGTGAATGTAGAGCGCAGCGGCCATCACGATCCCGCACAGGAGCGCCGCGGTGCCGAGCTGGCGCCGCTTCGGCATCGTCATCCAGAGCACGAGGCCGGTCAGGCATGCGATGACGATCACCACGGCGCTGATGTCCATCAGCCAGCTCCATGCCTCGCCGGTGTAGCGGCCCCGGTGCAGGTCGTTCAGGACGCCGGCCACATTGAAGATCTGGGCGTTGACGGTGGTGCGCCCGCTCGCCGCGGCGATGTCCACTTCCCACAGCCGCCCCGGTTCCTTGAAAGCGATGCTGACGGAGTGACCGAGCTGCTGGTAGTCGCTCACCGCGCCGCTGATGCGCCAGGTGCTGCGCAAGTGCTCGACGATGCCCAGACGGTCGTTGTCGCGGATGAGAACGACCGGCGTCTGACCGTGGAAGACGCGCACCCTCGCGTCGGTGGCGCCGAACCAGTCCTCGTGGTGAACGGTGAAACCGGTGAGGCCGAAGAAAAGCATCACCGCGAGTCCCAGCACGGAGAGGTACACGTGCAGCACGCGGCACGCGTACACGAATCTGTGATGCAGCAGCCATGAGTACAGTCTCGCGCGGAAAGTGGCCGGCCGTGGCGAGACATCCCGATTCGGGTGGCTCGCGGGAGGCGACTCGGAGACGCGGTCGTGGAAATGCATGGTGCTCAGATCCTGTCCCCATTTGCGTTGTCGAGCGCCGGACCGTAGCGCACGACCGATTCGTCCGTCTCCGAGGTCGCCCGCAGCGCGGCCGCCGCGGGCTGTCCGCCGCAGTCGATGCGGGTGCGTTCGACGACGTGGTGACCGAATTCGCGGTTGATCTCGACCGCTACCGTGTACTGCCCGCGCGGCACCGGCGCCCCCGCGTCGTCGCGGCCGTCCCACGTGACGGAATACTCCGGGCAGACGCGTGGCGCGCGTGACGCTCGCAATGGAATCCAGCGCGCGGCCGCCCGCCGCTTCGCGCCAGTGGCTCATCTCGAGCAGATACTTCTTCCGCGCGCCCCAGACGGAGACCGTGCGCACGACCCTGCCGGCCGCGTCTTCGATCCACACGCTTACGTAGGGGCGGCGATAGCGGTGCACGCCGGGATCCCGCAGATTGACGGCGACATTCATGGCGTAGCCGGATGGCCAGGTGTACGCGGACGCAGGCAGGGGCCGCGGCGCATTTTCCGTCTCGTTGTACGTGACCTGCGCGAGCACTCCACCCCGATGCGTACCGGAACCGTTGGTGGCGACCAGAAAGCCGCGGACATCGGGATGCGACAGCAACGCCGCCTGTTCCGACTCACGTTCCACGACGCAGCAGGCGGTGGCGATGGCGTTGGCAGTGACGCAGTCGCGCGCGACCACGGTGGCCGCGTTGCGCGGATTCGCCGCGCGACCGCTGCGACCGTCGAGCACGTGCGAGAACGTCTGCCCGGCGACCGTCACGTTGCGACGGTGGCCGCCGCTGGTGGCAACCGCACCTTCGCGTAGCGGGAAGGTGAGCAGGGGCGGCGCGTTCTCCGCGGACGCACGCGGTCGGCGACGGCGACGACCCAGCTCTCCTCGCCCCATGCGCGCAGGTCACCGCCGATGTCGAGCAGCCCGGCGGGGGCATGCTTGCGTGCGGCGGCGACTGCGCGCTCGACAATGTACGCCTTGCCCAGGGCGTCGATGTTGAGGCAGGACAGGTCGGACGTCGCCACCGCCCGGCGCAGCGCACCGTCATCCGGCAGCTGGCCGGTCACGCGCGCGCGCCCCCACAGCGCCGCCGCGCCGCCCAGGTAGGGGCTGATCACGCCCTGGGTGCGCGCCGACCATTCGCCATAGAGCGCGAGGAGGGCGGAGATCGCGGGCACGGGCGCGGACCCGCCAGCCATGAACGAGGCGATCACGCTCTCCGGGTCGCGCGTGCTCAGAATGCCGGCGAGGCGATCGATCTCCGCCAGCACGGCGCGATGCGTCCACAGCACCTGTGCTTCGGCGCCGCGGGCGATGAGCAGATCCATGTGCGTGCCGAGAACGTTCTCGTATGCAAACGAGCGCCACATCGCGTCCCTCGACGCCGTGATCGACCCCGATCCACGCGGCACCGGGTTCTCCAGTGTGCGTGCGACTGTCGCGTGCGCGTGGCCCGCGATGGCGCTCCATGCCGTGAATCCCGCGGCGGCCGCGCCGATGATCCACCGCCGTTCGGCCCGTGCGTTCATTTCACGCGAGCCTCACGGGGCCGCGGCGATCGGTACCGGCTTCGACACAGCGCGCGCCGATCAGCACCAGACGCCGCGCGAATTCGGCTGCCGCGACCAGATCCTGCACTGCCTCCGGCAGGTAGATCTCCATTCCCAGGTACACGAATGCCGGGTTGTTCCACACCCGTTCCGGGATGATCGTCTTGGTGACGGAGGCGCCGCCGTCTTCGAGGCGCAGAAAGCGCAGCTTCCGTTCATCGACGGTGTCATCGGCGCTCGCTCGCTTCGACAGGCAGTCGAGGAGCTCGCTGTTGGCGCTGATCAGGTCGGCGCTCGGCCCCAGGCTGTCGATGCCGGTGTGCAGATCGATCAGCAGCCGGTAGTGGCCGAGCACGTACGGCAGCAACTGCAGGTAGAGCGCGCGGTGCAGCGTCTCGTAGTGAAAGCGCTGATCGGCACGCGGATGGCGGCCGGAAAGCCCTTCCGGTATGCGCAGCACCGAAACGCCGGCATGCTCTATGCCCTGCGCGACGAGTTCGCCGAAGGCGCGCTCCTCGCGATGGATGCCGACGACCAGCATGGTGCTGCCGGCCCCGGATTGCAGCGCGGCAGCCGCCGGTTGCGTGTTGCGCTCGCTTGCGACCACGGTGGCAACCCGTTCCTATTCGGTGACCCACTCGTAGATCTGGACCGCCGTCGGGTCGCACTGGCAGCAGCTCTTGCCGCACGAGGAACCGCTGTCCAGTTTTCTTACCCGACCCTTGCGCTCCAGCACCGAGAGCATCGCCGTCAGTGCTTCGGGTGTGGCATCCATGCTGAGTGCCATGTCGTTGAGGGATGCTCGGCGATGCTCGCGCAGGTAATCGCTCAGCCGGGAAATGATCATGATCGATCCTCCTTTAAGCCCGTTGCGGGAGCGGCAGTTCGCGGTCCGTCTGCTGGCCCGCGCGCCGCATGACGAGCAGCGCGACGATGAAGGCCGCCAGCATGCCGCCGACCCACGCCGCGGACGAGGTCGGGTGCTCCGCCCAGTGCGCGATCTGGTAATAGACGGTGGCGAGGCCGAACGCGAGACCCGT
>JAEUMX010000226.1 GCA_016791285.1 Burkholderiales bacterium | reverse complement strand
GCGGCGAGAGCGTAGGCTTCGAGCTTGAACGGCAGCGTCACGTTCGCCCCCTTGCCGCCCGCAGCCTGGAACGCCTCGACTGTCGCCCGGAAGCCGTCGAGCGGCGCCAGTATCGGTTCGTAGACGAGGTCCTGCCCGGTGGCGCGCGCGAACGCCGCGTGGATCACGGGTGACTTGCTGTGGGAGACGGGGTTGCCGATGACGGCGTAACGGTCGGGCATCGGCGGGGCGGGACTATGCGCGCTCGGATCGGCGCTCTACTGGCTGATCAGCTCGTCGGCGCGGGTGAACGTCCAGGTGCGCGTGATGCTGAGGATGTCGGTGTCCTTTGCGATATCGGGCGGGAAGGGCGCGTACGGCGACGCCAGCTCGACGATGCGCCGCGCGGCCTCGTCGAGCACCTTCTGGCCGGAGGGCTTGTTGATGTCGATGCTCTCGACCGACCCGTCCGCCTTGATCGACACCGTGAGTTGCAGGCTGCCATAGATCTTCTGGCGGCGTGCCCGTTCCGGGTAGTTGAGGTTGCCGACCCGCTCGACCTTGACGCGCCAGTCTTCCACATACCGCGCGAAGCGAAACTCCTTCGCCCGTGAACCGACGAAATTGCGCCGTGGCCGCTTCGAATAGGCGTCGAGATTACGATCGATCTCGGCTTGCAGACGCGCCGCCTCGAGGCTGCGTGCAAGCAACACCGCCACATCGGGCTTGACCACCGGGTCCTGCGGGGGCTGCGGCTCTGCCTTCGATTCCTGCGCGAGCGCGATCGTGTCCTTCGACTTGGGGCGCGTGAGCGGCTTGTTTGGCTGCTCCTCCCTGGCTTCGACCGTGCGGCTCCTGATAGACAGCTCGTTGTGCGCCTGCTCCTTGGTCTGCGGCGGCAGCGGGGACTTCGCGCGGCGCGCGAGGTCGGTGTTGCCACCACCGTCGAGATTGGCCTGGGCAAGCACCTCCGCCTTCTTCGGGGCCGTGCTCGAGCGCGCATTGACGAGCACCACCTCGAGCGTCGGCTGGAACAGTTCCGAAGCCTTGGCGCGCGGGTCGATGAAGTGGATTTTGAGGAGAACGGCGTGCACGAGGATGGAGATCACGATCGCCACCACCAGGGTGCGGTTGGCGGGATCGAGGAACCACGACTCCTCGAGCCAGAGCGTCCCCCGGCTGCGCAGGGGCGATGCGTCGAGGGCGCACGAGACGGCGGGCAAGGCCCGCTTGCGCGAATCGATGTGTCGAGATCTACGGCGCGACACGGTATTGGTATGTTGGGCTGGGGAAGGCACCGCTCGCCATTGTAGCGAGTCAGGCGCCCCGGTGAGCAAGCCTTGTGCCCAAATCGCCGCACGCATCGCGCGCGTCACGCTGCCTCATCCAGGCGCGCGCGGTACTGGCACAAGACGGTGAGATCGAGGAGATCGATCTCGCCGATCTCCACCTCGACGCGCGTCATCGGCGGCAGATCGGGCAGGGAGGGTACCTTGACGAGGAGAGGAACGGGGTCGAGCTTGACGAGGTTCTCCCGCGCCACCGTCCCGCCCGATCGTATCACCCTCTCCTGCAGCAGCCAGCGCAGGCACCAGTAGCGCTCCATCGAACGCTGGAAGTCGTAGTAGACATCGTTGGCGATCTCGAAGTCGCGCAGCACCGCGAGCAGGGTCTCCGAGCCCTTGCCATAGGGCGGCGGCTCGCCCCGCAGAACGGCCAGCAGTTGCCGCTGGTTGATGAGGTCCACGTACCGGCGCAGCGGTGAGCTCGCCCACAGGTACTGGTCGACGCCGAGTGCGTCGTGGGGCCCGGGGACGGTGGTGAGTTTGACGCGCCCGCCGGACTGCGCGCGGTAGATGCCGGGAGCACCGTCCTCGGCCAGGGTACGCCCCCACTCCGTGTTGACGAAGATCATGAGCTCCGCCACCAGCTTGTCGATCGGTGCTCCGCGCCTGCGCTCGACGATGCGCACGCGATCTTCGTCCACGTAGAAGCTGTAGTCCATGGGCAGTTGCCGCGGCTGCTCGGGACGACCGCGCGCCGCTTCGAGCACGCACGCGAACTCCCACAAGAGCCGGATCTCCTGCGCGTGACCGTGGACGATCTCGCCCCCCTGCAGCGCCTCTTCGGTGAAGATGCGGTCGAGCGCATCGAGGCGCAGGTTGGCGGCGATGCGAACGCGTTCGAGGCAGGTCGACGTGCCAAGCAAGGTGAGGTCGCTGCGCAGTTCGAGATAGAGCGACAGCGCCGGCGCCGCGTGCCCTTCGAGCAGTGTGTAGCGGTCGACAACCGCGCCCGGCAGCATCGTGATCTTGTCGCCCGGCATGTAGACGGTCGACAGTCGCCGGGCGGCGACGAGATCCACCGGCGAGCCGGCAGGCACACCGAGGGCCGGCGCAGCGATGTGCACCCCCAGGCGCCAGCCGCCGTCGGGCAGTCGCGTCACGGAGAAGGCATCGTCGATCTCGGTCGTCGTCACATCGTCGATGCTGAAGGCGGCGGCATCGGCCAGCGGCAAACCGTCGTGCGCGGGCAGTTCACCGGGCGACGGATGATCCGTGCCGTGGGGGAAGTGCTCGTACAGGAAGCGGTTCACATGGTAGTCGCGGGTGGACGGAACCGCACCGCAACGCTCGAGCAGGCGCAGCGGAGCGAGCTTGGTCGCCGCACTCGCGGCCTCCAGCGCCTTCGCCGCGGCGGTGTTGCGATCGGGCTTGTAGAGGAGCATCGGCAGCGCCGGCACGAGCTCGGCCGGCAGCTCGAAGCGACCCAGCGCTTCGGCATAGCGAACCTGCAGCAAGACCTGCTGGCGCTTGCGCTCGACGCTCGCGAGCGCGGCCTTGAGCGCATCCTCCGGCGCTGCCTTGTAGCGCCCGCGCCCCTTCTTGTAGAAATAGATCGGCGCGTCGTGCAGGCGGATGAGGAGGGCCGCCGATTCGAGGGCGGACGGCTCGCGCCCGAAGTAGTCGCGGCCGAGGACGTCGAATGCGAACTCGTCGGGACCGCAGCATTGCCACAGAAATTCCGTGTCGATGTCGGCGGCAAGCCGCTGCGCTGCGTCCATGAATCCGTGGACGCCGGGCACCGCGAACCGCAGCAGCACGTTCGCCGCCTTGACCTTGGCGCGCTTGCCGTGGGCGGTCTCCACCTGGAGCGAGGTGTTGTTGTCGGCGAGGATAGTGCCGACGCGAAAACTGCCTTCGTCTTCGTAGAAAACGTGCATGGTGGCGCAGGGAGAGCTGCAGCGCGGGTCGGGGCGATCGCCCCGGTCCGTCGGGAGGCGCGGATTATACCCGACTCACGACGCGGGAACCGCGACGCCGCAGAAGCTCAGGACATCGTCGAGGAACGCAGGTAGTCGGTCGAGACTGTGATCGCCACCCTCGATCACGAGCTGCCGCGCACCGCGATACTTTTCCACCGCGAGGCGGTAATCGAGCACCTCGTCCCCGGTCGTCACGATCAGGTAATAGCGCGACGGATCGGCGAGCGTCGCCACGTCCAGCGCACGCAGTTCCTCGAGGTGTCGCGGCTCCACGACGATCTCCTGCCCGGTGTGGAGATTGCGGTGGACACCCAGAAAATCGTGCAGCAGGTGGTGGGGCCGCACCGCTGGATTGAGCAGAGCCGTCCTGAGACCGTAGCGCTCGGCGACGTGGGTCGCGTAGAACCCGCCCAGCGAGCTCCCGATGAGCGCCGGCTCGTCGGGCGACGCCTCCACCGCACCGGCGATGGTGGCGACGATCTCGTCCGGATCGCCCTGTAGCATGGGGCACGCGAAGGCGTGTGCCTGGCCGAGCTCGGCGAGCCGTGCCGCGATGAGACGCGCCTTGAAGGACTGCGGCGAGCTCAGGAAACCGTGGATGTAGAGGATCATTGCTTCGGCTCGTTACCCCTGATACGGGCATCGCTCACTTCGCAGCGTCGGCTCTTGCACGCGTGAGCACCAGGAGCTTCTGGCTGTCCGTCTTGAGTGCGATCGACCCGTTCGGCAACAGTGCGATGTCTCGCAGACGCTCCCCCAGCGCGATGGGCTCCGCGTAGATAATACGGTCATCGTCGTATTCCAGGCGAAAGAGCGTTTGCTCCCGCAGCGAGGCGACGAGGAGGTTGCCACGCCAGCGCTGAAACTCCGCTCCGCTGGCAGGATAGCGCAGCAGATTGCCGATCCCGATGCTCGGCACGAAAGCAAAGAGCGGAAGCTCGTGGCCGACGTGGGTACCGCATTGCGTCACGCAGGTGTCGTCCACGCTGGCGTCGTCGACGACCGTGTAGTTGGTGCCGTAGGTCACGTGCGGCCAGCCGTAGTCGTGCCCCTGCCGCAGCACGTTGATCTCGTCGCCGCCGCGCGGGCCGTGTTCGGTCTCGAACACCAAGCGGGATTCCTGATCGAAGAACAAGCCCTGCTGGTTGCGGTTGCCGGTCGCGAAGACCGTCACGGCGCCATCGGTGAGGCGGATTTGCAGGATGCGACCATAGTCGCCCTCGAGCGTGGTGGGCAACAGGCTTCCCACCGATAGCAGCACCGTATGGTCGGTGTAGTGAATGATGCGCCCCCCGATCTCCTCCAGCGCGAGCGGCATCGGAAAGCACGGCTGACTCTGGAACAGGGTGCGCATTCTCTTGACGGTGCGCTGCTCGACATCGAAGGCGTACTCGAAGAGCCCCAGCGCATAGCAGTCCCTTGCCGCGTCATGCGTGCTCATGGTGGCGAGCAACTTTCCCGGCGCCAGGAGGAGCAGATCCTTCACCCCGGCGGGCGCCCGTATGTTCTCCGCCACGCCGAGCGAGCCCAAGAGCTTGGCCGTTGCCGACTGATTGCCGATCACGACATGGTGCAGTTCGCCCAGCCGCGTTGCGACCAGGAAGTCCGTATCCGACAGCGCCAGGAACGGGCCCGAGGCGTGGGAATCCGCGAACGGGAGGGGGTAGCTCGCGACGACCACTTCATGCAGGCCGGTGAGCAGATGCGTTTTCGCATGCGTGTCGTGCTTCCGTTCGAGGCGCCGAGCCCGGTCGGAAAGTCCTTCGACGAACGCATAGCGACCGCCGAAGGGCCAATAGGATCTCTTTTCGGCCACGCCCCCTACCAGGAACGCGGCAGCGGCAGCGCTCAGGGCCAAGACCATGGCAGTCAGAATGAGCCAACTGCGCGCGACTGTCGTCTTCAAAGTGCCTGCCTCGATCGGATGAGAATGGGCTGGGTGCAAGGACGCGGATCGTATCAGCTAGCCATCCCGCCTGCGACCTTGCATCGAAGGGCACTGAGAGAGGTTGATCGCGTAGTTCCTGCCTGGCAGCAAGCTCAGGCCAGGTGCGGCGCAAGCCGTCTCGGGACAGCGTTGCCGCTCAAGGACTCATAGGAACCGGATGAAGCTACACGACGGCTTCTGGACTATCCAGCGCCCGATCGGCTCCAATGGATTGGTGCGAACGCCCGAAGCGCGTCTCGAAGGCGGCACGAACGGCCTGCTCGAACCGTTCGGCGTGACCGGCTTCGAGTCCGGCCAGGGCAATCACCTGCTCGAACTCTTCTCGATCGCGCTCGATCCATCCGAGGACCGCGAGCGCCTCCTCTTCCGTGCCATGACGCACATCGAGCACGGCGCGGCTCAATACGGCGACCCACAGAACCTGCTCGGCGCGCTTCGGTGGCGAGAGGGAAGGGGTTGAAGCTGACTTGTGTTTCAGAGCTGATTCGCGCGCAACTTCGCGCTTTTTCCGTACCAGATGAGCGGAAGACCGCCGCCGGGCCGGGAGGTTCCACCCACGGCAGATCGCACATTTTACCAAGTCAGGGGGCGGGTGTCAGGCCCGTAAGAGCCCACCCTCGAAGGTGGTCCACCAAGGACCCCTTCTTTCGGCCTGCGGGAATTGCGCCGTTTCGAGCTGGGGGACGGCTTGCGCCGCTTGCTCACGGCCGCGCGAGCCGGGCCAGCAACTTCTCGTGAATGCCGCCGAAGCCGCCGTTGCTCATGATGAGCACGTGGTCGCCAAAGCGGGCCTCACGTGCGATCGACTCCACCAACGCATCGATGTCGTCGGAGGTCGAACACCGGGGGCCGAGTGCGGCAAGCGCGGCGGGTGCGTCCCAACCCAGCCTGCCGGTGTAGCAGAAGACGCGCGCCGCATCGGCCAGGCTCGCGGCGAGCGTGTCCTTCCAGACCCCCATCTTCATCGTGTTCGAGCGCGGTTCCAGCACCGCAACGATGCGTGCGCCATCGACGCGGCTCTTCAAAGCCGAGATCGTCGCGTCGATCGCGGTCGGATGGTGGGCGAAGTCGTCGTATACGGCGATGCCGTTGACCACGCCGCGTACCTCCAGCCGCCGCTTGACGTTGCGAAAGGCGCCGAGTGCCTCGATGCCCGCTGCGAGCGGCACCCCGGCGTGGCGGGCGGCGGCGAGTGCCGCGAGCGCGTTCAGCCGATTGTGCTCGCCGGGCACGTCCCAGCGCACGGTGCCCTGGGGCTTCCCCTCGATGAGGACCTCGAACCCACTGTCCGCTGTCGCGCGGGTCTGCCAGTGCGCATCGACGCCGAAGCGCTCCACCGGGGTCCAGCAACCACGCGCGAGCACGCGCTCCAGGTTGGCGTCGCGGCCATTGGCGACGACGAGGCCATTGCCGGGCAGGGTGCGCACCAAGTGGTGGAACTGGGTCTCGATCGCGGCCAGGTCCGCGAAGATGTCCGCATGGTCGAACTCGAGGTTGTTCAGCACCGTCGTGCGCGGCCGGTAGTGCAGGAACTTGGATCGCTTGTCGAAGAAGGCGGTGTCGTATTCGTCCGCCTCGATCACGAAGAACGGCGCGCCCGGTTCCCCCAACCGCGCCGAGAGTCCGAAATTCTGCGGGATGCCGCCGATGAGGAATCCAGGGTTCAGTCCGGCGTGCTCCAGAATCCACGCCAGCATGGAGGCCGTGGTGGTCTTGCCATGGGTGCCGGCCACTCCGAGCACCCATTTCCCGTGCAGGACGTTCTCGGCGAGCCACTGCGGCCCGGAGACGAACCGCAGCCCGCGGTCGAGGATCGCTTCCATCAGGGGATTGCCGCGGGTGACGACATTGCCTATGACGAAGAGATCGGGTGCGAGCGCGACCTGATCGGCGCCGAAACCCTCGACGAGCTCGATGCCCTGCTCTTCGAGCTGCGTGCTCATGGGCGGATACACACCGGCATCGCAGCCTGTGACGCGATGGCCCGCCGCACGCGCGATCAGCGCGAGGCCGCCCATGAAGGTGCCGCAGATGCCGAGGATGTGAACGTGCATGGACAGGGAGGGCAGGTCGGGTCGTGAGCGCCGCGCATTGTAGCGCGGGCCGGTCCCGCGGGAGCAAGAGCCATGCGAATCCGCCTGCGACCGGGCTCACGCAGCGCACGCGCATCAGCGCCGGAAAGGGACTGGAAATAACCGGTGCTTAGGTCTATTGTGCAACGAGAGTCGTTACCAGCGGCCAACATGAACAAAGAAGCCACGAGGCAGGAGGATTCCTTGAAAGTCGCGCTCTTCATTCCCTGTTTCATCGACGCCTTTTTTCCGGAGGTCGGCATCGCCACGCTGGAGCTGCTAGAGCGGGTCGGCTGCGAGGTGGCCTACCCGCTCGACCAGACCTGTTGCGGACAGCCCATGGCCAACAACGGCTGCGAGGAGGAGGCCGCGGGAGCCGAGGCGCTCTTCGTGCGCAATTTCGCCGGCTTCGAGTACATCGTTTCGCCGTCTGGGAGCTGCATTCACCACGTGCGCGAGCGCTTCACGGCGGTCGAGCAGACCGACGAGGTGCACCACATGCGGGAGAACGCCTACGAGCTGGTCGAGTTCCTCCACGACGTGCTGAAGGTCGATGCGTTTCCATGGGCGGAATTTCCGCACAAGGTCGGGCTGCACAACAGCTGCGGCACGCTGCGAGCGCTGCGTACGGCGAAGGCGTCGGAGGTCGACGAGCCCTTCTTCTCGAAGCCGCTCGACCTCCTCTCCAAGGTCAGGGGCATCGAATTCGTCATGCCGGACCGGCCGGACGAGTGCTGCGGTTTCGGCGGCACCTTCTCGCTGTTCGAGGAATCGGTGTCGGCGAAGATGGGTCACGACAAGGTCACCGATCACAAGCGCGCGGGCGCCGAGTACATCGTCTCCGCGGACTCTTCCTGCATGATGCACCAGAAGGGCTGCGCCGAGCGCCTGGGGCTCGACCTGCGCTTCATCCACGTCGCACAGATCCTGAACGGAGCACGCGAATGAGAGAGAAGCGTATCGACCACGCGGAGGCCGCCTCCGAGTTCATCGCCTCGACCGAGCATGTCGAGTTCCACGACCGCCGGCTGTGGGATCTGCGCAAGAAGCGCGACCGGGTCGTCCATGCAATCCCCGAATGGGAAGAGCTGCGTGTGCTCGCCTCCGCCATCAAGGAGCACACGCTCACCCATCTTGCCGACTACCTGGAAGAGTTCGAGCGCAACGCCATCGCGAACGGTGCCCACGTGCACTGGGCGATAGACGCGACCGAGCACAACGAGATCGTGCTCGACATCCTGCGCGAGGGCGGGGCGAAGACCCTGGTGAAGGCGAAGTCGATGCTGACGGAGGAGTGCGACATGCGCCCCTTCCTGGAGAAGCGCGGCATCACCGTGGTCGAAACGGACCTGGCCGAGCGTATCCAACAACTCGACGACGAGCCGCCGAGCCACATCGTGGTGCCCTCGGTGCACAAGCTGCGACAGGACGTGGCGCGAGTCTTCGGCCGCACCATCGGCACCGATCCGACCAACAGCGACCCGCACTACCTCGCCGAGAGCCAGCGCCAGAACACGCGCCCGTACTTCGTCGGCGCCGAGGCCGGCATGACCGGCGCCAACTTCGCCGTCGCCGAGACCGGCAGCATCGTCGTCTGCACGAACGAGGGAAACGCCGACCTGAGTGTCAACGTGCCGCCGCTCTACATCGCATCCGTGGGCATCGAGAAGCTGATCCCCCGCGTGCGCGATCTCGGCGTCTTCGTGCGCATGCTCTCGCGCAGCGCTCTCGGCTCGCCCATCACGCAGTACACCTCGCATTTCCGCGCGCCGCGCCCGGGCACCGAGATGCACATCGTGTTGGTCGACAACGGCCGCTCGGAACGGCTCGGCATGGAAGACTTCTGGACCTCGCTCAAGTGCATACGCTGCGGCGCCTGCATGAACACCTGCCCGGTATACCGGCGCAGCGGCGGCTTGAGCTACGGCGCGACCTACTCGGGGCCGATCGGCGTCATCATCGATCCCACCTTCAACCTGCGCAAGTACAGCAACCTGCCGTATGCCTCGACGCTGAACGGAAGCTGCACCAATGTCTGCCCCGTGAAGATCAACATCCACGAACAGATCTACAAGTGGCGGCAAGTGATCGCGGCGCGCGGCCAGCTGCCGTTCGTGAAGAAGCAGGCGATGCAGGCGGCGGGCAAGGTGCTGGCGAGCCCGAAGCTTTATCGCGCAGCAGTGGAAGGCGTGAGCGCTGCCAGCGACTACCTGCCGCGGTTCATGCTGTATTCGCGCTTCAACGCCTGGGGCCGGCAGCGCGACGTGCCGGTCGCGCCACAGCAGACCTTCCGCCAGTGGTACATCAAGAACCGGGGGCAGCCATCATGAGCAGTCGCGACAACATGCTCGGCGTGATCCGCCGCAACCAGCCCGCCCCGCGCCCGCTGCCGGACGTGCCGCGCTTCGACGCGAACCTCCCGCCCGAGCTCGATCAGTTCAAGGAGGGCGTCACACGCATGGGTGGGAAGATTGCCGAGCTTCCGCGCGGTGCGGATGTCGGCGCCCTCGTGCGCGAGCGCTTTCCGGATGCCCGGGTGATCTGCTCCGCGACGCCCGAGGTGACCGGGACCCGCGATCTCGGTGCCATGCGCGCACCAGCCGAGCTGCAGGATGTCGACGTGGGTGTGGTGCGTGCGCGCTTCGGCGTCGCCGAGACGGGCTCGGTTTTCCTCAGCGAGACCGAGCTCAAGGTCAACGCCATCGGCTATCTCGTGCAGCACTTCGTGATCCTGCTCGACCCGGGCGCGATCCTCCCCAACCTTCATCACGCCTACGAAGATCCGGGGTTTCGCGAAGCGCGCTACGCCGTACTGATGACGGGGCCGTCGGCGACGGCCGACATCGAGGGCATCCTGATCCACGGCGCGCAAGGCGTGCGCAGCCTGACCGTGGTGCTGCAGCCGCCGCCGCAATAGCGCTCAGACGTCGTCCAGTGCCAGCGCCTGGTCGAGGTGGCGCACATCGCCCCACTCGCCGAGCGACCAGCGATCTGCCTCGACCTCGACGCGGTTCACGCTCGTATTGCGCAGGGTCAACGCACGAGGGCCGGAGATCGGCAGGTCGCGGGCGTGACGGTAGAGCTGATCCAGCACACCGCCGTGAGCCACCACCAGCACCGTCTCGCCCGGATGGCGGTGCACCAGATCGCCGATGCAGGCCAGCACGCGCGCCGCAAACTGGCGCGTGCTCTCGCCGCCAGGAATCACGTAGTCCGGATCGCTTGCCCGGTAGCGGGCGTACACCTCACCGGTCGTTTCGTGGGCGGCCGATCTGAGCACGCCCTGCAGGACACCGAGATGGCGTTCCCGCAAGCGGGCATCGCGCACGACGGGGTGGCCGGTGGACGCGCTGATGCGCTGCGCGGTCTCGAGCGCGCGCTTGAGATCGCTGGAGTACAGCGCGTGGATCGTCTCGCCCGCCAAGCGGGCGCCGAGCGCCTCGGCCTGGGCGCGGCCGCGTTCGTTCAGCGGAATGTCCTCGTGCCCCTGCATGCGCTCCTCCGCGTTCCAGGCAGTCTCGCCATGCCGGACCAGGATGAGCGTCGTCCTCACGCTGCGTTCGGCCAGCAGCTCGGTGTCGTCGTGGCAGTAGGCGGGCGCACTGGCGCACAGGATCACGAGCGGCTCGGATCCGGTGTTGCGGACCCGATGCGGCGTGCCGGGGTCGATGCAGATCGTGTCGCCGCGGCGGATCTCGAAGGTCTCGGCGCCCAGGGTCATCAAGCCGACGCCGCCGGTCACGTGATAGAGCTCTTCGCTGGTGCAGTGGCGGTGCAGCGCCGTTTCGCCGCCCACGGGAACGATGGCCTCCGCAAGACTCTGGGCGCGGTTGTCGTGACGCGACGGATGCATCAGCTCGCGCACGAGCGAGCCGTCCTTGGTTACGTACGGGGCAATATCGGGGTACGACGAGATCCTGAGCATGCGGCATTGTAACCGCGCTCACCCCGACCGCGCATGCCGCAACACTCACGAGCGCAATGGATATACCGGCCGCGGTGACTTGTCCAGGTAGTAAGGCATCATCTGCGGCGCGAGCGCCTGCAGCTCGCGGATGCGTGTTTCCGGTGCCGGATGCGTGCTCAGGAATTCGGGCTGCCGGCCGCCGGCCGCCTTTGCCATCTTTTCCCACAGGGTGACGGCGGCATTGGGATCGTAGCCGGCACGCGCCGCGAGCTCGATGCCGATGCGGTCGGCCTCTGACTCTGCGGTCCGGCTATTGGGCAGCTGGACCGCGAGCGTCGCGGCGACCGCCGCACCCGACGCGGCCGCACCGCCATACCGCGAACCGGCTGCGACACCCACCATCGCGGCGCCGAGCTGGCTTGCCATGGCGACCGACATCTTCTCCGCGGTGTGGTTGGAGAGCGCGTGTCCGATCTCGTGGCCCATCACGTTCGCGATCTCGTCGTCGGTCGCGTTGAGCTTGGTGATGAGGCCGCTGTAGATCGCCATCTTGCCGCCCGCCATGCAGAAGGCGTTGATGGTCTTCGGATCGTCGATCACCTTCACGCTCCAGTCCCACTTCGCCGTTTCGGGCCGGTACTTGATCGCCTGGGCGATCAGGCGGCTCGTGATTGTGTGGACCCGCTTGGTCATGGCGGGGTCGTTGTCGACCTTGCCCTGCTTCGCGAGCGGGGCGAGCTCCGCGGCGTAGGCCTGCTTCGACGCGGCGATCGCCTCCGACTCGGAGACCATGATGAACTGCTTGCGCCCGGTGACGGGGTTGGTGGCGCAACCCGCAAGTACCAGGGCAGCGCAGGCCCACGCGGCAAGTCTCTTCATGGACGGGTCGAACAGCGCAGCGAGACGAAGACTTACTTCGGACCCGGGGGCGACCCTGTGGTTCCAGCGGACTCCGGCGGAAATCGCCCGCTGTCGGCGTACCGGCCAGCACAATTGGCCATGAAGCACGTCATGCCAGCAGCCGCGCCGGAATCGGAGGCGCCAGAATGCCCGCCGCGACCCGGTCGGCCAGCGTGGGCGCCACACCCTCGCGAATCAGACGTTCCACGCGATCGAACATGCGGCCCCGGCGCGCGAAGAAGAGACGGCTGCCGGCCCAGCCGAGACCATCGAGCACGCGGAACGGCTCCTCGGCATCGAAGTCGTGCGCGTGGCAATAGGTCCACAGGCTCTGCCGGCGTCCACACCATGCCAGGCCGAGCCTGACGACGGGCCAGGGCAGTACCCGCAGGTAGACGCCACCGAGAAACGGGATGCCGGTGGCGCCGATCGACGCGACCGGGACCGGCAGCTCGATGAGCCCGCCCGGCCAGGTGAAGGGACTCGATGGACAACCGGGGAAACCATAGAGCGGGCTCTTCGCCGGCAGGACACTCGAGGAGTACGCAAAGCCGGACTCCGCCAGGATGTCTGCCGCCCACGCCGTCGACCGCACCAGCGAGAAGATCGGCGCCCGATAGCCGGCTACCGCGCGCCCGGTGAGGTCCTCGAGCAGCGCCTTGCCCTTTCTCGTGTCGGATCGGAAAGCCGCTGCGTCGAATTGCGTGAGGGGCACGTGGCGGTATGCGTGCAGTGCGATCTCGTGACCCTGCCGCGCCACCTCACGCACCAGATTCGGATGATCCTCGGCAAGCTGGCCGACTACGAACACGGTGCCGCGCACGCCGCGCGCCGCAAGGAAGTCGAGCAGGCGCCGGGTCACGGCCACGAATCGGTCGGCGGCGGTCCCGTTCTCCCTCCCGTCCTCGAGATCGAGGGTGAAGGTGATGCCCCGCCCAGCCTCAGTACTGGTCGCCATCGAGAAATTCGTACGTATCGACGTCGAAGCCGGCCTGATCCAGGGCCGTGCTCAACGACAGAATGCTCAGGTTGAGCGGCGCGGGCAGGTAGCGGCGCGGGATCGGCACCCCCCAGAGATCCAGGTGACGATTGAAGCCCGCGTACACCGCGAAGGGCGTGCGGTGGAACCTGCAGGCCGCGAACACGAGGTCGTTCGCGAGGATCCGGCTGCGACCGTCCCACCCGGCGTCCATTCGCGGGTAAAGCTTGAGGATGAGTGCGAAGCGCGCGCCCCCGCGTACTTCGTCGGTCGAGATCGCGATGCCGGCCGGCCCGCGATGCAGGGCATAGCGGGCGAGCGGACGCGCCAGCCGCCAGCGCAGCCACGGCGTCGAGACATGCTGTACCCAGCGCTCGACCGGCAGGACGCCGAGTCCCGCCACCCACTCCGCGAAGCGGTCACTGCGCAGGAACTGCGCATCGGCGTCGAAGCTCTCGACCCTGCCGCGCCAGGGCGGTACGGGCAGGCATGCGCGGACCGGCAGCGGCCGGATCAGGCGAAAGCCCTGCTTGCGCACGAAGGTGTGCGTCGACTGGGCATTCGGAACCCCGAATACGCCGACGTAACCTTCGACAGCAGCCTGCCGATACAGGCCGGTGGCAAGATTCGCCAGGGTCACCCGTTTGCGGGACCTCGCGCCCGCCGGCGCACGCGCCTGCCGCGCGTACTGGCGCACCGCGTGCACCGCATTGAGCGCGAGCAGGAACCGCTCGCTGCCCTCCGGGCTGCGCCACACCTGTGGCACGAGACCGAGGTGCGCGACCCGTCGGCCGTCGTCGTCGTCGACGTCGCCCACCGTGGCACGGCCATGCGGATTGCGCTCGTAGAGCCAGCGCAGGTACGCATCGCCGGAGAAGACAGGAATCGGAAACGCATCGCGCAACAGCGCTGCGGTGGCGCGAAGATCGAACGCCACGCCTGGTGCAGCATGGTTGCGGCTCGACGCTGACGGTACATCGTGCGCCGGCTCGCGCAGCGGAGGGATTCTAGGTCGATTCACACAAGATGCGCGCGATGCAAGCATCCCGCGGCGGGAGACGGACCCCTATTGTAAGGCCCGCCCGCGCGAGTCGGACCTGCTTTCTCCCGCTTGCGCGCAGCCGCTACCTTCGCGCGTCCTTGTCCCAGCCGTCGGTGAGGGTCAGCAGGAAAGCCACCAGGTCGTCGATCTCCCGATCGGAGAGTCCGAGGTTGCCGAGTTCGTCCTTGTTCACGTTCTCTGCGACCTCGGGCTCGGGCCAGCAGCCGGTCCTTACGGCCTGCTCTTCGGACGTGAAGCGGTCCTTGCAGACGGGTTTCGTGTCGCGACTGTTATAGAAGTCGACCACGGCGCGCAGGCTCTTGAAGTAGCCGTTATGCATATAGGGCGAGGTCAGGGCAATGTTGCGCAAGGTGGTCACCTTGAACTTACCGTTCTCGTTGGCGCGATGGACAATCTTGCCCAGACCCTTGTCGACGAACCGTTTGCCGTCGGGGTTGAATTCGGCAGGAAGATCGTAGAAGGCACTGTACGGATTGCGCGGCACCCCGATATTGTCGTAAGTGAAATCCGTCAAGACGGCCGGTGTGCCGTCCTTGGCAGGCCGGTTCGGGTGGCACGCAGCACAGTTGCCTTTGCGCTCGTTCTCGAAGACGAAGAGTCCGCGCAATTCCTGCGCGGTCAGCTTGGCGCGACCGGCGAGGTACGCGTCGTACTTCGACGAAAACGGGTTGAACAGAGAAGTATGCTCGAACGCGGCGATCGCATCCACCATGCGCTCATAGGCAGCATCGGTGTCCCAGAGCGCGTCCTTGCCATAAACCTCCTTGAAAAGCGGCGCGTACTCGGCCTGCCGGACTTTCTGGATCACGCGCTCCCGGTTCGGATTGTGCATTTCCAGTGGGTTCAGGAACGGCTGCTTGGCCTGCTCTTCCAGCGTGGCGGCGCGACCGTCCACGAACTGCCCACCGACGAAAAGCGCTTCTTCCTTGTTGAAGCCGAACGCGGGGCTGTATGCCATATACATCGCGGTGGGCGTGTTGCGGTTACCGAACCGGCCCGGGATGACGCCCTTGGACGTGGGGAAGCGCTTGTCCGGGTCGGTGAATGCGAATCGTGGGTCGTGACAGGTGGCGCAGGACTGTCCCTTCGGCTGCGAGAGATCGGTGTCGAAGAAAAGTGCCGAACCCAGGCGCTGTTTGGGCGTGAGATAGCGCTGGATCGCGCGCAGGTCGAAGGGATCGCTGGCGGTGCCCGTACCATGACCCAGGCCGGCACTGCCAAGAAAGGTCACGAGCAGGACGAATGCAAGGGCGTTGCGAGTTCTCATTTTTTCTCTCCCTGGTGAGCCCCGCAACTGGATGCGGGTAGACGCCACGCCAGTTAAACGCTAACGCGAATGCTTGTCAACTAGATTGCCTAAAGAGGGGCTGCGAGCGCAGGAAAGGGGAAAACGGGACTGGAGCGGGTGAAGGGAATCGAACCCTCGTATGCAGCTTGGGAAGCTGCCGTTCTGCCATTGAACTACACCCGCATCTTGCTCGAAGCCGGCCGCTGAAGGACCGCCCCGGATCGCGTGACGCCACCGCCCTTCCACCGCGGCGACGCGTGCGTGCTAGAATTTAAGCTGTTGAAAACCAACACATAGCTTAGCAGTGATCGCCATTACCATCAATGGAGAGCCGCGCGCATTCGACGCGGTCATGAGCGTGAGCCAGTTGCTGGAGCGGCTGGAGCTCACAGGCAAGAAGATCGCCCTCGAACGCAATGGCGAGATCGTCCCACGCAGCCAGTTCTGCGAGCAGCGGCTTGCCGATGGCGATCGCATCGAGATCGTGGTGGCGGTAGGCGGCGGCTGAAGCGGCTCGGGACAATTTGCCCCACAGCGGGTAATCTTCCGGTTTTCCCGATTACTTCTCGCCTCGCCTGCCATGGACCCGCTCGTGATTGCCGGCCGTGCCTACGCCTCCCGCCTGCTCGTCGGGACGGGCAAGTACAAGGATTTCGACGAAACGCGCCGCGCGGTGGAGGCAAGCGGCGCCGAGATCGTGACCGTCGCGATCCGCCGCACCAACATCGGCCAGAATGCGAACGAGCCGAGCCTGCTCGAAGCCTTGCCGCCGTCGCGGTATACGATTCTGCCGAACACCGCGGGCTGTTACTCGGCGGACGAAGCGGTGCGTACCCTGCGACTCGCGCGCGAGCTGCTGGACGGCCACCGCCTCGTGAAGCTCGAGGTGCTCGGCGACCCGACGACGCTCTTCCCGAACGTGGTGGAGACGTTGAAAGCAGCCCAGACACTGGTCGCGGAAGGGTTCGACGTGATGGTCTACACATCCGACGATCCGATCATCGCGAAAGCGCTCGAAGAGATCGGCTGCTGTGCCGTCATGCCGCTCGCCTCGCTGATAGGGTCCGGGATGGGGATTCTCAATCCGTGGAACCTCCAGATCATCATCGAGAATGCCAGGGTTCCCGTGCTGGTCGACGCGGGAGTGGGCACCGCCTCCGACGCCGCCATTGCGATGGAGCTCGGCTGCGACGGCGTGCTGATGAACACCGCCATCGCCGCGGCGAAGGATCCGGTGCTCATGGCCTCCGCGATGAAGAAGGCGGTGGAAGCCGGACGCGAGTCTTACCGTGCCGGGCGCATGCCGAAGAAGCACTACGCGGCAGCGCCGAGCAGCCCGACCGCGGGCATGATTTCACAGGCCCCGAAGGCGGCCTGAGCCCGCCCGTGCAATCGGCCGGCGCCGCAGCGCTGCGCGAATGCCCGCCATGGACGCCGCTCCCGACACCCGCCCGATCCGCAGCTACGTGCTGCGTCAGGGGCGCATCTCGAACGCCCAGCAGCGCGCCCACAGGGAACTGCTGCCCCGCTACGGCATACCCTTCCGCGACGCATCGCTCGATCTGTGCGCCGAGTTCGGTCGCCCCGCGCCGAAGGTGCTCGAAATCGGATTCGGCATGGGCGAGACCACTGCCGCGATTGCGGCGACCCACCCGGAGAATGACTACCTCGGCATCGAAGTGCACGCACCCGGCGTCGGCAGCCTGCTGAAGCTGATCGCCGAGCGCGGGCTCGGGAACGTGCGGATCATCCAGCACGATGCGGTGGAGGTGCTGAGGCGCATGATCCCACCCGCGTCGCTGGCCGGGATTCACGTCTTCTTTCCCGACCCCTGGCCGAAGCTGCGGCACCACAAGAGACGCCTCATCCAGCCCCCGTTCGCGACCTTGCTGTCGGAGCGCCTCGAGCCCGGCGGCTACCTGCACATCGCAACCGACTGGGTGCCTTATGCCGAGCACGTGCTCGCCGTGCTCACTGCCGAGCCGCGCCTCGCCAACACTGTTTCGGGATACGCGCCCCGCCCCGGCTATCGACCGCTCACCAAGTTCGAGCAGCGCGGTTTGCGGCTCGGACACGCGGTCCACGACATCATTTTTCGTCGCATCCGGGCGGTTTCGATCACCGCGCCGATTCGCGAGAACGGAGGAACCGAACCATGAGAATCGCGATTCGAAACACGGTCCGCTTACGCACCGCAATCGGACTCACGACGTCGCTGCTCGCGATGGCCGCCGCACACGCCCAGGCACCCGGCGCGAAGTCCGGCCTGCTCGCGGCCTGTCCCGATCGCAACAACTGCGTCAGCAGCGACGCGATCAATCCCAAGCACGCGATCGCGCCGTTTCGTCTCAAGATGCCGCCGGCAGAGGCGTGGGGCGAATTGAAGCGCCTCATCGAGGCCACCCCCGACACGCGAATCGTGCAGGCAACACCCGACTACCTCAGCGTCGAATTCACCACGGGCCGACTGCGCTTCATCGACGACGTGGAGTTCCTGTTGCGCGCGCAACAGCGGGAAGTGGCGGTGCGGTCGGCGTCCCGGTTCGGCTACTACGACTTCGGTGTGAACCGCGAGCGCGTCGAGCAACTGCGCGCGACGCTGCGCGAGAAAGGAGTGGTCGAGTAGCGCTTAGCGCGACGGCGGCAGGAAGATCTGCAGCGCCTCGTTCAGGAACCGGCGCCCGAGCAAGGTCGGCGCGGCACGCTCGTGGTCGCGCACGATGAACCCACGCGCCTCGGCAACGTTAAGACCGTGCAGCCCGACGGCGAGCGGCAGACCCGTGCGCTCCTCGAAGAGACGCAGCGGAAACCCCGCCGTGAGCCGAAGCGCGTTCATCATGAATTCGAAGGGCAGGTCACGGGGTGCCACGTCTTGCGCCATGTCGACGTGACGACCTTGCTGGATGGCGTTCAGGTATTCCCTGGGGTGCTTTACCCGCACTTCGCGCACGGCGCGATCCGGCAAGGAAATCTTGCTATGTGCGCCGGCGCCGATGCCCAGATAATCACCGAATCGCCAGTAGTTGAGGTTGTGACGGCATCCGTGGCCCGGGCGCGCATAGGCGGACGTCTCGTAGTTCTCGTAGCCCCGGGCCGTCAGCGTGTCCTCGACCAGCTCCTGCATGTCCGCGGCGAGGTCATCTCCGGGCAACTGCGGCGGGTAGCGGTGAAAGTACGTGTTCGGCTCGATGGTGAGGTGGTACGCGGAGAGGTGTGTCGTCCCGAACGACACAGCGGTCTCGATATCGGCCCGTGCTTCTTCGAGCGTCTGACCCGGCAGCCCGTACATCACGTCGAGGTTGATGTCATCGAAGCTCGCCTGCGCGATCTCGATGGCGCGCCGCGCCTGCCGATCGTCGTGGATGCGGCCGAGCGACTGCAGGTGACCCGGGTGAAAACTCTGAACGCCGATGGAAAGCCGGGTCACGCCCGCCGTCCGAAACGCGGCGAACTTTTCCGCTTCGCAGGCTCCGGGATTCGCTTCCAGCGTCACTTCCGCATCCGGAGCAAGCGGAAGCCGCGCGCGAATCGCTCCCAGCACATCGTCTATGGCGCGCGCCGACAGGAGGCTCGGGGTACCGCCGCCGAAGAACACGGTGTACACCTTGCGGCCCCAGACCTGGGGCAAGGCGCTTTCCAGGTCCGCAGCCAGCGCGGCGACGTATTCCGGCTCCGGCAGCGCCCCCTTCGCCTCGTGGCTGTTGAAGTCGCAGTAGGGGCATTTGCGGACGCACCAGGGAACGTGTACGTAGACGGAGAGCGGCGGCAGCGCAGCAAAGCGCACGCGGCTCCCGTCGCGCGGGACCGCGATGGCGACGTCAGGCACTGCGTCGACTCGACGAACCGATCATGTCCAGATGGTAGCCGCGGCCGGTGGGCATGTCACGGCCACGCGTGACAGGACACGCCTGCGTTAGAATAAGGGCGCATTTCCCCGGCGCCCGCCAGGCCAAGAAGAAAAGAACATCGTCACGCCGCAGATTGATGCACCTGTCTCCACCAAGCCCCCGAGTCCAGTGAGCGATCGCCTCTCGAGAATGCCGCTCGTCGACGTGCTGAAGGCCGCGGCTTCGCAGCTTTTCGTGCCGCGGCTGCCCGAACGCTGGCCAGCCGCGTCGTGGGTGTCTTCTCTCGCACGTATTTCGTACTCGGTGTTCCTCGTTCAATTCCCGGTATGCATGCTCATCAACGCCGCAGTGTTTCGCTTTTTTCAGGCCGATCTGACCGCCAACGTCCTCGGTCTCCTGATCGCGTGGAGTGCCAGCATCGGCGCTGGCTGGTTGCTGTATTGCCTAATCGAGCGCCGGAGCGATCGACTGGTCGCCGCGCGTTACCTGCGAACGCGGACGGCGGTTGCCGCATCATGATGCGCGGGCGCAGGATCGGTCCTGCTGCGTTCTTGGCGCTGCTGGCATTGTTCGTCAGCCACGGTGCGCTCGCCTTCGGCTTCGCGGATGTGGCGCAGCGGGCAAAGCAGTTGGCGGCCGCCCCCTTCAAGAAGGACGAAGCCATGCCCCTGCCGAAAGAGTTGCAGGGGTTGACCTACGACCGCTATCGCGACATCCGATTCAAGCCGACCGAGGCTTGGTGGCGGGGCACCAAGTCGCCCTTCGAGCTCGCGTTCTTTCACCGGGGTTTCTACTTCGACCAGCCGGTAAAGATCAACGAGGTGGCGGCCGGACGCGTCCGCGAGATCAAGTTCAGTCCCGACCTGTTCGACTTCGGCGCCAACAAGGTCGACCAGCAGAAGCTGCAGGGCCTGGGCTTTGCCGGCTTCCGCGTGCACTACCCCGTCAACACGCCGAAGTACAAGGACGAGGTCCTGGTATTTCTCGGCGCGAGCTATTTCCGTGCGATCGGCAAAGGGCAGGTGTACGGTCTTTCGGCGCGCGCACTCGCGGTCGACACGGCGCTCATTTCGGGCGAGGAATTTCCACGCTTCGTCGAGTTCTGGATCGAGCAGCCGACGGCCAATGCGCGAGAGTTGACGATCTATGGGCTGCTGGATTCGAAACGGGTGACCGGAGCGTATCGGTTTCTCCTCAAGCCGGGGGTCGAAACCGTCGTCGACGTGAAGGCACAGATCTACCTGCGCGAGAACGTGAGCAAGCTCGGGTTGGCCCCGCTCAACAGCATGTTCACGTTCGGCGAGAATCAACGGTCGAGCACCGAGGACTATCGCCCGGAGGTGCACGACTCGGACGGGCTGCTGATCCAGTCCGGTACCGGGGAATGGATCTGGCGACCGCTCACGAACCCCAAGCGATTGCTGGTAACGTCGTTCGCCCTCGACAATCCGCTGGGTTTTGGGCTGATGCAGCGCGACCGCGATTTCAGCCGCTACGAAGACCTGGAAGCACGCTACGAACGCCGTCCGAGCGCCTGGGTCGAACCAAAGGGCAAGTGGGGAGCCGGCCGCGTCGAGCTGGTACAGATACCCTCGCCCGACGAGACCAACGACAATATCGTCGTCTTCTGGGTGCCCGACACCCCGCCCGCACTGCGCAAGCCCTTCGAATTCGAGTACCGTATCCTCTGGCAGAAGGATTCGGAGACACGAGCGCCGCTGGCCTGGGTCACGCAGACGCGCCGTGGTCGTGGTTATACCCGCAATCCGGACGAGAGCATCGGTCTCGTGATCGACTTCGAGGGGCCGGCGCTCAGGAAGCTGCCGACGGACACGACCCTGTCCGGCAACGTCACCGTCGACGCCAATGGCGAGATCGTCGAGCAAGTGGTCCATCGCAACGACGTCACGGGTGGATGGCGCTTGGTTCTGCGCGTGCGTCGCCTCGAAGAGTCCAAGCCGGTGGAGATTCGAGCGTTCCTGAAAGGCGACGCCAACACGGTATCCGAAACGTGGAGCTACATACTGCCCCCGAACTGACGGACTCGCGTGGACGCTTCGATCGGTGTGAAGAGTATCTCGACCGACTGGCGCTCAGCGACGAGAAGCGTACCGCCCTGATGGCGCGCGTGCGCGGCATGGCGGCCAACAGCACGCGGGAGGCGATGGCCAACCTCCACCGCGCCCTGGCGGAAAACGCGAATGCCCAGGACAACCCCGCGTATCAGTCGATCGAGCGGCGATTGTCGCTCGCCTACGGCGCAAGCGGCGGCGCCGGACCACATCTTGCCGTGGACCGACCGCCGCGGCTGCGCATCGTCACCACGCCACCGCTGAACCGATCGTCGATGGTGCCGCAACCGTGGGCGAAGGGCTGGGTTGCGCGCCTGCTGCAGCCGTGGGGAAGCAAGCTGATCGTACCCGGGGCCGCGCGCCGGCAGCACACACCTGAAGCACCGGGCGGACACGACGAAGTCGCCGACCCCCGAACAGTCGACTGGCACCCCGCCGGCTTGCGCCGGCGCATCGTGCTGCTCGCGCTCGTGATCGCGCAGACGGTCGTGGCCACGGAATTCATGAGCGCGGTACTGCCCTATCACGGCGGCCAGCCGCTCGAAACGCTGTTGCTCGTCCTGTTCGCGATCCTGTTCGGCTGGGTCTCCGCCGGTTTCTGGACCGCCATGGCTGGCTTCTTCCTGCTCCTGATCGGTCGCGACCGTTACGCCATCTCGCGCACGGTGGCGGAGGATGCACCCATCGCCGACGACGCGCGGACGGCCGTGGTGATGCCGATCTGCAACGAGGATGTCGCGCGCGTCTTTGCCGGCTTGCGCGCCACCTATCGATCCGTGGCGATGACCGGGGAACTCGAGCACTTCGACTTCTTCGTGCTCTCCGACAGCAGCAACCTGGAAACGCGAGTCGCCGAA
Organism: Burkholderiales bacterium; assembly: GCA_016791285.1. The sequence continues at coordinate 1,911 of JAEUMX010000226.1, read as the reverse complement.
GTCGCAGCGTGGCTGGAGCTTTGTCGGGCCGTGGGCGGCTTCGGTCGCATCTTCCATCGCTGGCGACGGCATCGGATCAAGCGCAAGAGCGGTAACGTCGCCGACTTCTGCCGGCGCTGGGGCAAGAACTACCGCTACATGATCGTGCTGGATGCCGACAGCGTGATGAGCGGCCGCTGTATCACCAGTCTGGTGCGCATGGCCGAGGCCAACCCCAACGCGGGCATTATCCAGACCGCACCGCGCGCAGCCGGCCGCGAGACGCTCTATGCTCGCATGCAGCAGTTTGCAACCTGCGTATATGGCCCGCTCTTCACGGCCGGTCTGCATTATTGGCAGCTCGGGGAATCCCACTACTGGGGACATAACGCCATCATCCGGGTGGCTCCCTTCATTCGCCACTGCGCGTTGGGGCGGCTGCCGGGGAGCGGCTCTCTCTCGGGCGAGATCCTGTCGCACGATTTCGTGGAGGCAGCGTTGATGCGCCGCGCTGGCTGGGCGGTCTGGATTGCTTACGATCTGCCCGGCAGCTATGAGGAGATGCCTCCCAACCTGATCGACGAACTCAAGCGTGATCGTCGGTGGTGCCAGGGGAATCTGATGAACTTCCGGCTCTTCCTCATGAAGGGACTACACCCCGCCCACCGCGCCGTGTTCATGACCGGAGTGATGGCGTATCTCTCGGCGCCGCTGTGGTTCGCCTTTCTCATCGTGTCCACGTGGCTGCTCGCAGAGCATGCACTGAGGCCGCCCACCTATTTTCCCGAGCCTTATCAGTTATTCCCGGTATGGCCCGAGTGGCATCCGGAATGGGCGATCGCACTCTTCAGCGCCACGGCCACGCTGCTCTTCCTGCCCAAGATCTTCGGCATGCTGCTGCTCGGTGCAAAAGGCACCCATCCCTATGGCGATGGTGTTCGCCTGATGGCAAGCACGGTCGCCGAGATGTTCATGTCGGCGCTGCTCGCGCCCATCCGCATGCTGTTCCACACCCGTTTTGTGCTGACGGCGCTGATGGGGTGGACGGTAAGCTGGAAGTCCCCCGCGCGCGAGGATGCCGCCACCACCTGGACCGAAGCCATCAAGCGCCACGGCACACAGACCTTGTTCGGCGTCGTTTGGGCGAGCGGGATCTACTGGCTGAATCCCGCCTACCTCTGGTGGCTGCTCCCCATCATCGGGGCGCTGATCCTCTCGATCCCGGTCTCGGTGTTCACCAGTCGCGCCTCGCTCGGACAGAGCTTTCGCAAGGCGCGTCTGTTCCTGATCCCGGAAGAGTCCTGGCCACCGCTCGAGATCAGGATGACGAACAGATACCTGAGGCGGGCCGCGCCAGCGCCGGATTTCGTCACCGCCGTCGTTGACCCCGTTGTCAATGCCGTGGCATGTGCCACAGGCAGCGCGCGTCAGGTAGAGAACGAGGCGCCGAGCGCGGAGCGGACAGAGGTCGTGCAAAAGGCATTGGAGGGCGGCCCCGAAGCCCTAACCGGTCCGGAACGGACGCTTCTACTCGACGACCCGATGGTGCTGTCCTCGCTTCACTTCGAAGTCTGGGCAGCAGAGAAAGCGCAACCGGGCTGGGTCGGAGTCGCGGACGGGGCGAAGTTCCAGGAAGGCGTACATCCCTAGTTCTTGCCCACTTTTTCACCTATCCCCAGCCAGTCAACGAACCGGGCCATTCTTCTCGACCAACGCTGTCGGTACAAGCGCACCGCGAATCCCGTCTGCCAGACGATCACGACCCACGCACAGAGCAGCTTCTCCTGCAGCCCGACAGGCGCACGTGTGACCGCCTTGAGACGCTCCGAAAAGAGACGAAAATTCGGCCAGAAGAACGTGCCCCTGCGAAGGCGCGGATCAAACCAGGCAGCACGATCCCGCATCGTGCGATTCGCCTCGGTGGACTTGGCC
>JAEUMX010000200.1 GCA_016791285.1 Burkholderiales bacterium | reverse complement strand
GCGCGGCGTGTCGGCGGGGCAGCCGATCCCCATGGCCGGGGTGCCGTTTCACGCGGTCGAGCAGTACCTCGCGAAGCTTGTCCGCCTCGGCGAGTCGGTCGCGATCTGCGAACAGATCGGCGATCCGGCGACGGCGAAAGGACCGGTCGAGCGCAAGGTGGTGCGCGTCGTCACCCCAGGCACGCTCACCGATGCGAGCCTGCTCGAAGAGAAGCGCGACAGTCTGCTGGCCGCGGTCGTGATCCGCGCCGGCGTGTTGGGTCTTGCGTCGCTCAATCTTGCCTCCGGCGCGCTCAAGGTGCGGGAGGTCGGCAGCGGCGACCCGCTGGCGGAGCTCGAGCGGTTGCAGCCGGCCGAGATTCTGGTTCCGGAGGGGAGTCCCACGCCGGCGGCCGCGTCCCTGCGTGCGACCGTCAAGACGCTGCCGCCGTGGCACTTCGACCAAGATCGCGCCGCACGCTCGCTCGCCGAGCAGTTCGGGACGCGCGACCTCGCCGGCTTCGGTATCGCCGAGCCTGGGCCTGCCATCGGCGCTGCCGGTGCGCTGCTCGACTACGCGCGCTCGACCCAGGGCACCGCGCTCGTGCACGTGACCGGCATCGAGGTGGAGAGCGAGTCGCAGTACGTACACCTCGACGCGGCCACGCGGCGCAATCTGGAGCTCACCGAAACGCTGCGCGGCGAGCGTGCGCCGACGGTGCTCTCGCTGCTCGACACCTGCGCGACGAGCATGGGCAGTCGCCTGCTGCGGCATACGCTGCACCATCCGCAGCGCGAGCGCGCGCCGCTGTCGGAGCGACTCGACGCGGTCGCGATGCTGGCGGGGGAGGGCGGCGGCGCGCTCGCCGTGCTGCGGACGTGGCTCGCGCGCTGCTGCGACGTGGAGCGCATCACCGCTCGCATCGCGCTCCGGTCGGCACGGCCGCGGGATCTCGCCGCGCTGCGCGAGACGCTCGCTGCGCTGCCGCCGCTCGCGGACGCGCTCGCCGCAATCGATGGCGCTGCGCTTGCGCGACTGCGGCAAGCGGTTTCGCCGCGCCAGGTGCTGCACGCGCGCCTTGCCGCGGCGATCGTACCCGAGCCGGCGGCGCAGGTGCGCGACGGCGGCGTCATCGCGGTGGGCTTCGATCGGGAGCTCGACGAGCTGCGCTCGATCGAGCAGAACTGCGGCGATTTCCTGCTCGACCTCGAGGCACGCGAGCGCGCGCGCACCGGCATCGCCAACCTCAAGGTCGAGTTCAACCGCGTGCACGGGTTCTACATCGAGGTCACGCACGCCAACGCGCAGCGCGTGCCGGACGACTACCGGCGGCGCCAGACGCTCAAGAACGCGGAGCGCTACGTCACACCCGAGCTGAAGGTCTTCGAGGACAAGGCCTTGTCCGCCCAGGAGCGCGCGCTCGCCCGCGAGAAGCTGCTCTACGAGCAGCTGCTGGACGAGCTTGCACCCGAGGTACCGCTGCTGCAGGCGCTGGCGCGCGCGCTAGCGGAGCTCGATCTCGTCGCGACCTTCGCCGAGCGCGCCGCGGCGCTCGACCTGCGCGCGCCCACCTTCACCGATCAGCCGGTGATCGAGCTCGAGGCCGGCCGCCATCCGGTGGTCGAGCGGCAGGTGGAGGCGTTCATCGCCAACGACACCCGGCTCCATCCCGGCCGCCGCCTGCTGCTCATCACGGGTCCGAACATGGGCGGCAAGTCCACCTACATGCGCCAGGTGGCGCTGATCGCGCTGCTCGCGCACTGCGGCGCGTTCGTGCCGGCGCGGCGTGCGCTGCTGGGGCCGATCGATCGCATCTTCACGCGCATCGGCGCGGCCGATGATCTGGCCGGCGGGCGCTCGACGTTCATGGTCGAGATGACGGAGGCCGCCAACATCCTGCACCACGCGACCGAGCGCAGCCTCGTGCTGATGGACGAGGTCGGGCGCGGCACCTCGACCTTCGACGGGCTCGCGCTGGCCTGGGCGATCGCGCGCTACCTGCTCGAGCGCAACCGCGCGTTCACGCTCTTCGCCACGCACTACTTCGAGCTCACGCAGCTGGTGGAGGAGTACCGGCAGGTGGCGAACGTGCATCTCGATGCGGTCGAGCACAAGGACTCGATAGTTTTCCTGCACAGCGTCGAAGAGGGACCGGCATCGCAGAGCTACGGGCTGCAGGTCGCGCAGCTCGCGGGCATTCCCGCCAGCGTGATCCGCGCGGCACGGCGCTATCTCGGCAAGCTGGAGGAAGAGAGCGCGGCGCGCGATCCGCAGGGCGATCTTTTCACTGCAGCCCCCCCGCCGCAAGAGGCGACCGCGCACCCGGTGCTGGACCGCCTGCGCGACCTCGATCCCGATCGGCTGTCGCCGCGCGCGGCGCTCGATGCCCTCTACCAGTTGAAACGGGATCTCGAATGAGTCCGGTACGCCGCGTTCAGTGATGGTGATGGCCGCCGGCACCGTGCGCGTGGCGATGCTGGATCTCTTCGGGGGTCGCCGGCCGCACCGATGCGACCGTGCACGCAAACACGACGCTGCGCCCCGCGAGCGGATGATTGCCGTCGACCACGACCTTCTCCTCGGTGACGTCGGTGACCGTGAAGACTCGTCCGTGGTCGCTGCCATCCGCGCGCCCTTCGAACTGCATGCCGACCTCGAGCTCTGGCGGGAAGCTCGCGCGCGCCTCGATCCGCACCAGTTCCTCGTCGTAGTCGCCGAATGCCTCTTCGGGCTCGAGCGACACCTCCACCTTCTCGCCTTCGACACAACCGGTGAGCGACTCCTCCACCAGCGGGAACATGGCGCCGTAACCGCCGTGCAGATAGGCGATCGGCGCCTGCGATTTTTCGATCAGATCGCCCGCGCTGTCGAAAAGCTCGTAGTCAATCGAGACGACGGTGTTTGGCGAGATCCGCATTTGAGTCCCCCCTGGGCGAATTCTGCGGTCAACGCCCGGTGAAGGTGAAAGGGTGCACCGCCAGGCCGTCACAGGGCCTTGAGCAGCGCGAGCACTTCCGCCGCGTGGCCGCGGGCATTCACGCCGTACAGCGCATGCCGCAGGATGCCTTGCCGATCGATCACGAAAGTGGAACGCTGTATGCCAATGCGCTTGCGTCCCTCGGACTCGCGCTCGACCAGCACCCCGTACAGGCTGCACACTTCGCCCTCGGTGTCGGCCAGCAATCGCACGCTGAGCCCATGCTTGTCGCGGAAGCTGCCGTGGCTGATGCAGTCGTCCATGCTCACGCCGAGGACGACGGCGCCCTGCTTTTCGAACTCGTCCTGCAGGTCGCTGAAGTCGATGGCCTCGATCGTGCAGCCCGGCGTGTCGTCCTTCGGGTAGAAGTAGAGCACGACATGATGCTTGCCTCGAAAACTCGCGAGACCGACCATCTCGAGATCGGCATCGGGCAAGTCGAATACGGGTGCCGGTTTACCTGCCTGAAGCATCGTGCGCTCCGGGAAGAAGCTGCGCGGATTCTAACCCATTTCCGCTATGCGCAAGCGGGCAGTCGGCGCGGTTTTCCCGGTACACCTTTCTCATAGTCGAATCCATGACGAGATCTCTGCTGGGCAACGTGTCGCCGCGCGAGTTCCTGCGCGACTTCTGGCACAAGAAGCCACTGCTCGTGCGCCACGCGCTGCCCGGTTTCCAGGGGCTCATGGACCGCGCCGGTGTGCTCGACGCCGCGTGCCGCGAATCCGTGGCCTCGCGCCTGGTCCTGCGCAGCGGGCGAAGGTGGGAGGCACGCCGCGGCCCGTTCCGCCGCCGCGAGTTGGAGTCGCTGCCGCCGCGCAACTGGACTTTGCTCGTGCAGGAGGTGAATCATTTTCTGCCGGCGGCGGCTTCGCTCATGCGCGGCTTCTCCTTCGTGCCGCTCGCGCGACTCGACGATGTCATGGTGAGCCTGGCTCCGCCCGGCGGCGGGGTGGGACCGCACTTCGACTCCTACGATGTCTTTCTCCTGCAAGGCAGCGGGCGGCGGCGCTGGCGCGTGAGCGCGCAGCGCGACCTCGACCTGGTACCTGGCGCGCCCCTCAAGATCCTCGAGCGCTTCGTGCCGGAACAGGAGTGGGTGCTGGAGCCGGGCGACATGCTCTATCTGCCGCCCGCCTATGCGCACGACGGTACAGCGGTCGGCGAGTGCACGACGTACTCGATCGGCTTTCGCGCGCCGACCGCGCAGGAAGTCGGTCAGGCCTTTCTCGATCATCTGCGCGACACGCTCGAGCTTCCCGGTTGCTATGCGGATCCGGACCTCGCGCCGCAGAAGGATCCCGCGGCAATCGGCGCCGGCATGACGGCGCAAATCGCGGCCATGCTCGATGGCATCCGCTGGACGCGCCGGGACGTCGCGCGCTTCCTCGGCGGCTATCTGACCGAGCCCAAACCGCACGTCTTCTTCTCGCCCCCGCAGACCCCGCTCCCGCGTGCCCGCTTTCTCGCGCATACGGGGCGCCACGGCGTGGCGCTCGCGCTGAAAAGCTGCATGCTCTTCGATCGTGACCGGATCTACCTGAACGGGGACTCGTATGCGCTGGATGCCGAAGCCACCGCCGTGCTGCGGCGGCTCGCGAACACCGGCGTGCTCGCGCCGGGCACCGTCCTGGGCGCGGAAGTTGCTGACCTCCTATACGAATGGTATCGCGCGGGTTACGTCGAACTGCAGCCCGCCGCCTCGCATGGGAGGGTCGGAATACGATGAACGACGAAGTGACGCCACACCACACGCGGCTCGAAGGCACCACCGACTTCGAGGCTGCGCTCGACACGGTGATCGCGCGCACCACGCACCGCCTGCGCGTCTTCGATCGCGCGCTCGGCCGCCGCTTCGACTCGGCGCAGCGCCACGAGCTGATCCGCGGCTTTCTGCTCGCGAACCGCGCGAACCGGCTGCAGATCGTGCTGCACGAAGTCGACAACGTGGTCCGCGACTGCCCGCGGTTGGTGAGCCTGATGCGCAGCCGCAGCGGTGCGATCAGCATCCATCAGACGCTGCCCGATGCGCACGGCGTCTACGATCCTTTCACGATCGCGGACGAGCGCGATTTCGTGCACCGGTTCCATTACGAGGATACCCGCGGCATGATCGCGATGGACGATCCGCACGGTGCGCGGCAGTTGATCGAGCGCTTCGAAGAGCTACTCGCCGCATCCCGCCCGGCTATTCCTGCCACGCCTCTCGGGCTTTGACAGCGGCGCGACACGCACGCGCAGTCCCGAAAAATTGGACTTGGATGGCGCAAAAGCAACATGCTACTATCCCCTCGACCGTACCAGCCGTAGCGCCATTTCGGCCCGGGTCCACATCCTCAACCGTCTAGGGAAGATTATGAAACGCTCGCTCCTCCTTGCTGCTGCCTTGGCCATCGCGCTCGGCGCGTGCGCCAAGAAAGAAGAACCCGCTCCTGCACCGCCGGCCGCCGCCCCCAAGGCATCTGAAGCCGCCAAGGAAGCCGTCGAAAAGAGCAAGGAAGCCGCTGCCGCTGTTGGCACCGCCGCTTCCGCCGCGGTCGGCGAGGCCAAGGATGCCGCAGCTGCCGCGGTTGAAAAGGCGAAAGAAGCAGCTACCGCCGAGAAGAAGTAACCGTCCTTCGTCTGGGCGAGAAAGCCGACCTGCGGGTCGGCTTTTTTGCGTCCTCGCGCCGCCGCATCAGAGCCGGCGCCAGCCGAAGCCCTCGTCCTGATCCGCGATTCCGATCGCATCGCCATCCCAGCCGATGGCAGCCGCCAGCGCGGCGCGCGCGATCTGCGCGCGATTGTTCTGCTGGCTGAGATGCGCTGCGACGAGGTGACGCAGGCGTCTGGTGTCGAGACGGGCGAGCAGATCGGCGGCGGCGCGGTTCGCGAGATGTCCGAAGCGCCCCGCGATGCGTCGCTTCACCACTGCGGGATAGCTGCCGCAGGTGAGCATCGTCTCGTCGTGATTGCACTCGAGCACCAGCGCATCCAATCCCGACAGCATCACCTCGATGTGGGCAGTGATCGCGCCCACGTCGGTCAATACACCCAGCCTGCGATCGCCGTCGCTGAAGACGTACTGCACCGGTTCGCGCGCGTCGTGGGGGACCGGGAACGGAAACACTTCGAGGTCGCCGACGGCGAAGGGCGTGTGGGCGTCGATCACGACCGTGGCGAGCTTGCCGGCAGCGAAAGCCGGGCCGGACGCGACCAGCGTGCCGAACGTGAGGTGGACCGGGGTGCGGTAGCAGCGCGCGAAGCGCGCGACGCCGCCGATGTGATCGTCATGCTCGTGGGTGACGACGATCGCGGTCACGCTCTCCGGCGCGATGCCCAGCCGCGCCAGGCGCCGCACCGAGTCGTCGAGCCCGAAGCCGCAATCGAGCAGGATGCGCGTGCCACCGGCTTCGACGAGGAGCGCGTTGCCGCGGCTGCCGCTGCCGAGCGATGCAAACCTCAACGCAGCGGCCGCAGGAAGAACGCGCACACGAACCGCGCCGCGGCGACGCGCCAGGGCATCGCTACTTCAACTGCTCATAGAGGAGCGCGACGATGCGGCCCGCCGATTCCGAACGCTCGGCCCGACCGTCCTTGTTCAGCACGATGACGGTGCTGCCGGCGCCGTCGCCGGTGACCTCGATGCGGTACTGCGCGGCATTCGCGATCTTGTCGTCACTGCCCCAGAACTTGAGCTTCGACAGCAGCCCCGGCGAGGACTTCTCTTCGTCGGCCGGGTTCACGTAGCGCACGAAGTACATGCCCTGCGAACGGTCGCGGTCTTCGACCGTGAAGCCGACGCGATCGAGTGCGAGACCGACCCGCCGCCACGCGCGATCGAGGTCGTCGTCCAGTTCGAGGTGCGGGATGCCGTCCGCCCCGCGCACCAGTTTCGCGCGCTCCGCCGTCGGGGCGGTCGCGACCTCGGTCTTCGCCTTCGCCTCCTGCACGCCGAGCTTGACCATGAGCCGTCGCAGCATCTCCGCTTCGAGGTTAGGATCCGCGGGGCGAGGCTGCCAGATCGTGCGCTCCTTGCCTTCCTCGACGAAGATCTCGTACATGCCGCGGTGGCTGATGAAGATGTCGGTGGTGCCGGGTTCCGAGCCCTGCTCGAGGCGTGTGCGGAACTTGTCGCGCTCGGGCGTGGAGTACATGCCGTCCATCACCTTGCCGAGGATGGATCGCACGCCGTCCTGCGGAATCTTCGCGCGATCTTCCGCCCAGTCGGTTTCCATGGTGCCGGCGGCCGGGTTTTCCTGTGCGATGACGAAGCCGTTCTCCTGCCAGAAGTCCTTCACCGTTGGCCACAACTGCGCGGGATCGCCACGGACGACGATCCAGCGCTGAGTGCCGGAGCGTTCGAGGCGGACGTTCTCACCGGTGGGCAGCACCCCCTCGGCGGCGACCGGCGACCCGGCAGGCTGCGACGCGCGATCGCGCGCATAGTCGGAATAGGTCGCGGTGCCGCCCGGAGCCACGTCCGGCACGACGTAGCGCTCGTCCACGTTCGGCTGCGTGAGATCCGGCGGCACCTCGAGCGGTTTGGTCTTGCTCGCCGACTTGTAGTCGATCTTCTTGCCTTCGAAGAGCGTGCTCTTGCAGCCGGATAGCCCCAGGCCCGCGGCGGCCATCACGATCACCGCGGTGCGTATCGCTTTCATGTATGACCTCATCTACGCGACGTCGATGCCGGCCTGCCGCATCGCCGCGACGACCACGGATTGCGCCGTGACCGAGAGCGGCACGAGCGGCAGGCGAATGCTGTTCTGGATGCGCCCCATGCGGTACAGCGCCCACTTCGCGGGGATCGGATTGGCCTCGACGAAGAGATGGCGGTGCAGCCCGAAGAGCCGCTGGTTGATGCGCCTGCCCTCTTCGATCCTGCCCGCCAGTGCCGCGGCAACCATGTCATGCATCTGGCGCGGCGCGACGTTGGCAGTCACCGAGATCACGCCGTGCCCACCCAGGAACAGGAACGGCAGCGCGGTCGCGTCGTCGCCCGTGTAGAGCGCGAAGCCTGCGGGCGCGCGCCCGACGAGTTCGGTGGCCCGCGCAAGATCGCCGGTGGCGTCCTTGATGCCGCGAATGCCCGGCACCTCGGCCAGACGCATCGCGGTGTCGTTCGACAAGTCGCAGGCGGTGCGCCCCGGGACGTTGTACAGAATGATCGGCAGATCCACCGCTTCGGCGATCGCCTTGAAGTGGCGGTACAGTCCTTCCTGGGTCGGCTTGTTGTAGTAGGGCACGACCGAGAGACTCATGAC
>JAEUMX010000149.1 GCA_016791285.1 Burkholderiales bacterium | reverse complement strand
GGGCGCGAGATCGGCCTGTCGCGTTCGGCGCTCGCCGAGCGATTCGCGACGGTGCTGGGACAGCCCCCGGCGCACTATCTCACGCGCTGGCGGCTGCAGCTCGCCGCGCAGAAGCTGCGCGCTGGGCAATCGAGCGTAGCGCAGATCGCCGAAGAGGTCGGTTACGAATCGGAGGCTGCGTTCAACCGCGCCTTCAAGCGCGAAATCGGAGCGCCGCCCGCGGCCTGGCGGCGAGGTGTCGGAGATGACGCGACCTCGCGGACTGCGGTCCGGTGAGCCATGGCAAGTCGCAGACGGGAAACCACGAGGCGAATCGCACGCCGCCGGGTCATGCCGACATTCTAGGCATCGGGGGCACGTCTCGACGGTGTTTTGACCTGCGCGATCGAGCGGCGATATGCTCCGACCAGAGGAAGGCCCATCAGCACCGCGGAGCGAGCCGTGACCGCCGACCAGGATTCCGTTTCCCCGACGCAGTGGTCGGCGGTGCGGGAGGTCGAGCGCCTGATCGAGCGTCATCGCAAGCTGCTCGCGCTCGACTACTCGCCGGCCGGATGGAAGACGGCACAACTCCTGGAGCAACGCCTGCACGCGATCGCGGACCGGCTGCTCCAGGCCTCGACCCCCTACGCGTCGCTGCGCTGGCTGCTCGACAACCGCGATGCCGCGCCCGTCCTCGACCTCACCAAGAATCCCGATCTGCAGGCGGCGGCCTGCGCGTTCGACTATCTGGAAGCGCTCCAGTACCCGGACGATCCGCGTCGTACCGTGTGCTTGAGGGTGCCGCGGCCGTGAAGCAAGCGAGGTCGCTCTGCCGCCGCTACTTCAGGATCTGGAACAGGTTATTGAAGCCGTCGGTCCAGTCGCGCCGGCCAGGGAATCGGGGCCACGGTCGTGACGGGCGCATATCACAGAAGCGCGACCCTTCGAGCGTTCCAGCCAGTACCCAGGAAATCTGTCGGACACTACTGGCCGCTGCGCTTAAACTAAAGGGCGATGGGAATCGCTCAACGCAGGCGCTTTTCCTGGCGCGAAGGTAACCGCGTCGAGCTGCTGGTCGACGGTCCAAGTTTCTTTCGCGGCATGCTGAAGGACATCGCGGACTCGCAGCGGGTCGTCCAGTTCGAGCTGTACCTTTGTGCATCGGGCGCGGTGGCCGACCGCTTCATCGCGGCGCTGGCGTCCGCGGCAGAGCGTGGCGTGACGGTGCAGGTCCTGCTCGACGATTTCGGCGCCCTCGGTCTTTCGAAGGCGGACCGCAATCGTCTCGTGGCGGCGGGTGTAGAACTCGTGTTCTACAACCGGCTGCACTACAGCCGCTGGCTCAACAACCTGTTCCGGAACCATCGCAAGCTGCTGCTGGTGGACGGCGAGCGGGCCTTCATCGGCGGCACCGGCATGACCGACCAGTTCGATCCACCCGACCCGAAGCACCTGCCCTGGCGCGAAACCATGGTGGCTGTCGACGGCCCGGTGGTGCGGGACTGGCAGGCCCTGTTCGCGGAGACCTGGACGCAAATGACCGGGCGGAAGGCAGCGGTCGTGGCGGAGCACGGGCGGCGGGAGGGCGACGTGCGCGGGCGGCTGACGGCGGCCAGTTCCGAGATCAGGCGCTCCGTCATCAACCGCGCTCGCGGGGCGCGGACCCGTGTCTGGATCGCGACCGCGTATTTCGTGCCCTCGTGGAAGTTGCTGCGCGCGCTTCGGCGTGCTGCCGCCCACGGCGCGGACGTGCGCTTGCTGCTCGCCGGACCGACGGACCATCCGGCCGTGCGCCACGCCGGACGGCGATACTACGGCCGCTTGCTGCGCAACCAGGTGCGCATCTTCGAGTACCAGCCGCGTGTGCTCCACGCCAAGACGACGCTGTGCGACCACTGGGTGTCGATCGGATCGAGCAATCTCGACCGCTGGACCCTGCGCTGGAATCTGGAAGCGAATCAGGAGATGGAGGATCCCGCGCTTGCCGCGCAGGTGCAGTCCATGTTCGAGGCCGACTTCGCCGAGAGCGTGGAATGGCAGCACGCGACCTGGGAGCGTCGCCCGTGGCATGTCCGGCTGCGCGAGCATGTCTGGGGCATCGTGGCGCGCTGGCTGGCGTGACGCCCGAGGGTGACCGTCTCCGAGAGTCGTCGAGGCGGAAGAAAAAGGCCCGGCAGAGCCGGGCCTTGCGAGCGGCCCCAACCCGCGGGGCACGCCATGTTGGTACGCGCCGATGCTACATGTCCATGTCACCCATGCCGCCCATGCCTCCACCCGGCATCGGCTTGTCGTCTTTCGGCAACTCGGCCACCATGGCATCGGTCGTGAGGATGAGGCCAGCCACCGACGCCGCATTCTGCAGCGCGCAGCGGGCGACCTTGGTCGGGTCGACGACGCCGCTCTCGACGAGATCGCCGTACTCACCGCTCTGGGCGTTGTAGCCGAAGTTGCCCTTGCCTTCGACCACCTTGTTGACGACAACCGAGGCTTCCTCGCCGGCATTGTCGACGATGGTGCGCAGCGGCTCTTCCAGCGCCCGCAGCACGATCTTGATGCCGGCGTCCTGATCGGGGTTCTCGCCCTTGGTCTTGGACACGGCGTTGCGGCAGCGGATGAGCGCCACACCGCCACCCGGAACGATGCCTTCCTCGACCGCCGCGCGAGTCGCGTGCAGCGCGTCTTCGACGCGCGCCTTCTTCTCTTTCATCTCGACTTCGGTCGCGGCGCCGACCTTGATGACGGCCACCCCGCCCGCCAGCTTCGCGACGCGCTCCTGCAGCTTCTCGCGGTCATAGTCGCTGGTCGCTTCCTCGATCTGGGTGCGGATCTGCTTGACCCGTCCTTCGATCGTCTTCGCCTCGCCGGCGCCGTCGATGATGGTGGTGTTCTCCTTGCCGATCTCGATGCGCTTGGCCTGGCCGAGGTCGTTCAGGGTCGCCTTCTCCAGCGACAGCCCGACCTCTTCGGCGATCACCGTGCCGCCGGTCAGGATCGCGATGTCCTCGAGCATCGCCTTGCGGCGGTCGCCGAAGCCGGGTGCCTTCACGGCGCAGGTCTTCAGAATGCCGCGGATGTTGTTGACGACCAGCGTGGCGAGCGCTTCACCGTCGACGTCTTCGGCGACGATGAGCAGTGGCTTGCCGGCCTTCGCCACCTGTTCCAGCACCGGCAGCAGGTCGCGGATGTTGGAGACCTTCTTGTCGTGCAGCAGAACATACGGATTCTCCAGCACCGCGATCTGCTTCTCGGCAGTGTTGATGAAGTAGGGCGACAGATAGCCGCGGTCGAACTGCATGCCTTCGACCACGTCCAGCTCCATCTCGAGCGAGGAGCCGTCCTCGACCGTAATCACGCCTTCCTTGCCGACTTTCTCCATGGCCTCGGCGATCTTGTCGCCGATCGAGGAATCCGCGTTGGCAGAGATGGCACCGACCTGCGCAATCTCCTTG
>JAEUMX010000118.1 GCA_016791285.1 Burkholderiales bacterium | reverse complement strand
TCCACGAACGCATCCATCACCAGCTGCGGGTTCTTCATGAGCCTGTCCTTCCACTCGCCGAGATGGCGGCGCGTCTGGATGAGACCGCGCATCGCACCCACGTGACGGATATTGCCGATGGTAATCGCGCCGACCAGCACGTCACCATCGAAGCACAGCCGCGTGTAGTGGAAGTGCGTGGCGTCGACGTTCTCGACGGTGTCACCACCCGGGCGGCCTTTCCACAGCCCGAAGGTGTAGGAGATCAGCCCGACTGTGTCGAGCACGTTCATGCCGAGGCTGCCCTGATAGGGGACGTGCTTGCCGGCCATGTTGAGGGCCGCGATCCGGCCGTGCTCGGTAGCGGTCGGCTGCAGTGCGTGGACCACCCACTCGCCGGTCGAAAAATCGCGTCCCTGCGCCACGTCGCCCGCCGCATAGATGCACGGAACCGTGGTCTGCATCCGCTCGTCCACGATGACGCCCTGGTCGATCTCGGCACCCGTGCCCGCGAGGAACGACACGTTCGGATGCACACCGGTCGCCAGGATGATGAGATCGGCATCGAGCGTCTGGTGGTCCATCACGAGCCGCGGACCCGGCTCGATGCGCTCGCTGCGGCCCTGCGTGATGATGTTCACACCCTTGCCTTCGAGCCAGCGCTGGATCATCGCGCTGCCTGTCGGCGTCATCATCGAGCGCAGGATCTGCCCCTGCCGGCCCGCGATCACCGAAAGCCGCGCCCCGCTTTCCACCAGCGACTTCATGATGACGCCGGCAACGAAACCGGCACCCAGCATCACCACGCGCGCGCCTGGCTTGAGCCTGGACACGATCACCCGCGCATCGTCGAGCGTCCAGCAGGTGACGCAGCCGTCCACGTCGGTGCCGGGAATCGGCGGCAAGGTCGGGGACGAACCGGTGGCGACGAGCAGGCGGTCGTATTCGAGACTGGCACCGTTGTCGAGAATGATCTGCCCGCCGTTCTGGCCTGCGTGCGTTTCGACCGCCTTGCGGTTCAGATAACGGACGCGCAACCGGTCGAAGTGATCCGGGCTTCTGCGCTGATGCGCGCCGGCCTCGTCGATGCGGCCCGTCAGGATGTACGGTATGGCCATGCGCGCGTACGGCTCGCCCGGCTCGCCGCTGACCAGCGTGATGTCCGCCGCGCCGTCCTCGTGCCGCAATGTCTCTGCCGCCCGCACGCCGGCGGGGCCGGCACCGATGATGACGTGTTTCATTCGGTCGGTCTCCCTGGTCGTTCTCGACCATTATGATCGCTCCGCCCGCGAGCGCTGCGGATCTCTTCGTAATGCAGCCCCGCCCGCACGGCGGCGGAGCCCTCTTCCCCCGTGACTGTCTCGCTGCGGTGCTCGGGATCGCGCAGCGCCCCCGGAAAGTACGTCGCCGTAAGGCTTCTGGAATGCACCGGCGAGTCGGCGTCGGAGCCGCCGTAGCGGCGCCAGTCGCGAACCCAGAACACATCGTCCGCCACTTCGAGCAGTCCGATGGTCTCGCGATCGCCGATCAGCACGCCCTGCACCCGCAACCCCAGCTCATCCTTGGCGCCCCGCAGCCGTTCCACGACCGGCGCCGTCGCACCGAACTCGCCGTCGGAGGCGATCAGCAGATCGGCGAGCTGCCAGCGCTCGTCCTCCAGCTTCGCGATCGCGCGCTCCAGCGGGCCGCAGATGTCGGTGCCGCCGCGGAAGGACTGGCAGAGGAAGCGGATCAGACAATCGATGCCTTCGGTATCGACGGCGAGCTCCATCTCGACCACCTCGTCGGGTCCCCCGAACGCGAAGATGTGACACGGCCGCTGCTGGGCGTGGGCAACGCGCACCGCTTCGAGCACGGTCGCCTTGGCGACCGACTCGGCGCCGCCCCGCATGGAGCCGGAGGTGTCGACGCAGATCAGCATCGGCCCCCTCTCTAGGCGCTGTTCGGGCTGCCGCTGCAAGCGGGGCCGCGAGACCGGCGTCTCGCGCAGGCGCGTTTCCCGCAGCCGATCGTCGTCCTCGTATGTCAGAAGGGTACGCTCCGCGCGCCTCGCGTGCCACACGAGGCGCAGCCGTGGATGCCCGAGCAGCATCGCCTCGGCGGGCAGCATCCGCCCGATGCGGTCGGAACGGCGTATGCCGCGCGTCTCGCCTGGCAGATCCGGCACGTGGATCGTGCGGCTCTCCGGGCACTGGGCGCTCGCCTCCGCCATGACCTGCACATTCGCGAAGCTCTGATCGTCCGGCTCGTCCCGCAGCCGCACCCGCCCGAGCTGGCGCAGGACGCGCGCGAGATCGGGCAGGCGCTCGATGAGACGGCGCGCTCGAACCACTTCCTGCCACCCTTGCGCGCGCAGCAATCCGCATAGCAGATCCCAACGCGTGTTCTTGGCGCTGTCCGGGAGCAAGCCAAACACGTCCACCAGTTCCTCCAGCAGACCACAACGCTCCTGCCACTCCGCGGCGAACGCCTCGACTGCCCGGGCCACGGCTTCGAGCTCGCTCGCCCCCCGGTCGACATAGTCGACGACGAAGTCCAGATGGAATAGCAGGCTCGCAAGCACGGTATCGACCAGCGTCTCCTGGCCAGCGCAGAACCGGGTGAGCCCCAGCGCACTCATCGTTTCGGCCAGGCGCTGCGCGGCCCAGGGTTTGGGCCATGCCCATGTTCCGGCCGGAAGCGTGCCTTCCTGCAGATGGCGTCTCAGCTCGGCGAGCGCCGCGAGCCGTGGCTCCAGACTCCCCTGCGCGTTGGTCGATGCGCCGAGCCAGAGCTTTCGGGACAGCTCGTCGAACGCCGCGAGCCGGGCCTCCCGAGCCTCGAAGAGAAACGGGGCGGGCGCGTCGGGCTTCACTCGACCCCGACCGGATCGTGCTGCACCGGTGCCGGCACGCTGCCGGTGTCCTGGGCGAGCCGCGGCAGGGACTCGAACCCCTTGCGCGTCGCGACGACCCGCTCCCGCAGCGCGCCAATCGCCTGCGCTGTCGCCGCGAGGTTCGCCTCGACGCGGGCGCCGAAGTCCTCGTCCAGCCAGATGCTGTCCGCGCGGTACTGCGCGAGACCGCGCCGATGCCGGCCGATCTCGGCCATGTAGCCATCGATGCGTTCGAGCAGTTCGTCGATCTGCCGCGTGCGGGCCTGGATGTGGACCGAGCCATAGCGCCGGCGGCGCGTGTGCGTGATGCGCAGCGCTTGCGAGCCGCCCTTGGCGTCGCCCACTTCGGCTGCGAGATCGCGTGCCGAGAATCGCAACCGTCCGGACTCGTCGTAGTCGAGATCGTTGGC
>JAEUMX010000085.1 GCA_016791285.1 Burkholderiales bacterium | reverse complement strand
TTCGAACCTTTCCCGCAGCGGCGGGAGGTGCAGGGCAAGCACGTTGAGACGAAAGTACAGGTCCTGCCGGAACTCGCCGCGCGCCACCATCTGCGAGAGGCGATGGTTGCTCGCCGCGATGACGCGCACGTCGGCACGACTCACCGCGGACGATCCGACCGGGCGGTATTCGCGTTCCTGCAGAAAACGCAGCAGCTTCGCCTGAGCTGCCAGGGGCAGACCGTCGATATCGTCCAGGAACAGCGTTCCGCCCTCGGCTTCACGCACGAGCCCCGCTCGGTTCGCGTGGGCCGTCGTGTAGGCACCCTTCACATGCCCGAACATTTCGCTTTCGATCAGTTCGACCGGGATGGCACCGCAGTTCACCGCGACACAGGGTTTCGATGCCCGCGCCGACAGGTAATGGATCGCCTGGGCGAACACCTCCTTCCCGGTGCCGGTTTCGCCGAAAAGCAGAACACCCGCGTCGCAGTTCGCGATAGCCGGCAGGCGTTCGACCTGTCTGACGAATATCGCGCTCGTACCTATGAGATTGCGCAGGCGCGGGTCGGCCGACGCGGGGGCCTTGGGCGGCTTGGAGACAGGTACCGTGCCGATTGCACGGCGCAGCCGCGCCTGGAACTCATCCTCGGAAAACGGGCGCAAGACGAAATCGTACACGCCTGCGGCGATCAGCGCGGTCAGCTCCGATGCGGCCAGGGCGGAGCCGACGAGGAGGATTGCGCAGCCGGGATGCCTGCCGCGAACATGAGCGACTTGGTCGAGGGTCATTGCCAGCGACTTCGACTGGGCAACGAATACGAAGACATCGATGTCGTCTGGTCCGGACGGAAAGTTCTCGGGAGCAACCGGCAGCAACTCGAGATCGACGTTGCGCGCAAGCAACCTCGCCAGCGCACCTTCGGGCTCGATACTCTCGGACGCCAAGAATGCACAACGACACCTGGCCATCGAAGCCTCCATGAAGGCTTGTCGTTTGATATTACGGCCCTGGACGCATCGTTCTTCTGGTTCCCATCCGCTCGGTATGCTACCCCATTCTCTTCGCCGCCCGGGACGAGCCTGTACGCATCGAGCGCTTGGGTTGCTCTCGATCGGCGCCGCGGCGGCCTAGGTCCTTAGATGGATTCACGCCCGGCGGCGGCTTTGCTATAACCCCACGCAGACTTCCCGTCATTCAACCGAAAGGAGCGTTTGCCATGTGGATAGGTGCAATCAGACTGATCGTCGCGACCAAGGATGCGCCCAGCGCCGGAACCGACAACCTCGTACAGGCGACCGTACTGCGGGACGGTGCGGTGCTGCGCGTGCTGAACCTGGACTATCCGACCGAGAACGACCTCGAACGCGGCGCGATCCGCAATTATGACTACATCGGACCTACCAAGCTGCCGCGGCGAAACGATCAGACGCCCGAGCTCCCGCCCGGCATCGGCCAGAATCCGATGCCGTATCCGGGCTACGGCTTCGAGTTCTCGAACGGCCTCAGTGGCCACCTCGTGCTGCGCCTGCGCATCCGCGGTGACGACATGTGGATCAAGGACAATGTCGACCTGTACGTCCGATTCATTCGGAGGCGTGCAACCAGCTTCGATACCCTCGCCTGGGTCGAGGACCCGGACTGGACGTATATCGCCAGTTGGAGCCGCGATGTGCCGATGAGCACGGACGCCAGCGAGGGCTTCACCACCTGGAACCTCGTGCTGAATTGACGCCGGGCGACTGAACCGCGCCGCCGTGCCCAGAGGTCTGCGGGAGATCGTGCCGCAGGGGCTGCGCGGGTTGTCTGCTTCCGCTATGCTCCGCACGTGGCGGGCTTAGAAGGCTGAGGCCATGGCTGACAAGGATTCCTCGGGTCCACCAGGCGGCAATCTCACCAGCATCCTCGCCGTGGTGATGCTCGTGGTGGGCGCGGTATGGGTGACGCACGCGCCGCTGGAGGGCTCGCGGCCGCCCAGCCCCGAGACGCTCTATCGCCATCCCGGCAGCTTCCAGGAAGTCGACGCGCGGATGTGGGAGGACCCGTTCGACGCCGTCGAACGCTACCGCAAGCGCGATCTGGCCGAGCAGCGCGGCGCGGAGGAGCGCAGGCAGCGCCAGAGTCTCGTCGAGGCGGTCAAGTGCCTGAGCGCCCGGTCGAAGGAGGAGTGCAACACGGCGCTCAAGGACACTTCGTCCGAGGGCTATCAGAGACACGCCGAGCACCTTGCGGAGGAGTCGTATCTGCGCAAGGAACTCCTGGCGAAACCCAACTCGACGCTGCTCGTCGTCACCGTGACCGGCGCGCCGTACGGCATGACGAGCGAGTGGCGGCGCAAGCAGCGCTACGCAATCCTGTCGGGCCTGCATCTGGCCGGCTTCGAGCCGAGCGATCCGGAGCACATCGGCTTCGTCGAGTTCGATGACGCCAATCGCGACAAGGCGCGCCCGCTGCCGTCCATTCTTCCGTACGAGGTGTTTTATCGCCGCCGGGCCGGCCAGACCGAGAATCTCATGGTCGCCTGGTTCAACGAGGACGTGCTCTGGACCGACGATCCCCTGGCGCAGCTGCACAAGCTGTTCGAGCGCATCGCCTACGGGGAAAAGGCGGAGCAGAAACGCGAGGGTCTCGCCATCAAGGTGCTGGGTCCGGGGTCGTCGGGCATCTTGAGGCAGATGGTGCGCGAACTGCGAGAGGACTACCTGTTCCGCGCAAAGGGTACCGAGCAAGGCAGGCAGCTGGCTGACATGTTCCGGGCGAGCCAAGCGGAGTTCTACGCCTCGTCGCCGACCGCATCGGACTCGAGCCTCGTGGAGGTGAAGACGGAGGCATCGACGTCGACGTGCCCGAAAGCCGATATCGAGCAGGTGCAAAGGCTGCAACAGGAGGGTCAACTCGTCGAAGCCGAGTTTCTTTGTCGCGGCATTCTGTTCCGTCGCATCACCGTGACCGACGAGAAGCTCGCCAATGCCCTGGCCGACGAGCTGCAACTGCGCGGAGCGTGGCGGACGGTGAGCCGCACGCTCGGCTTCGGCGCGGTCGACGCATCGGAAGAACGTGTCCGCGACGCGGTGCGCAGATCGCCTCACGTGGTGCTCGTCTCCGAATGGGATACGCACTACGGGCGCGAGTTCCCGAGCATCATGCGCGACGCGCTGCTGACCGACGTGCCCGACCCGAAGGTCCGCAAGACGCTGTGCTCCACCGAACGGCAGGCAGGCGGTGCGGAGTGGGCGACGGCCTGTCCCATCCACTACTTCACGTACATGGTGGGGCTGGACGGTCAGGTGCCGCGCGCAGGGGAGGTGCGCGAG
>JAEUMX010000076.1 GCA_016791285.1 Burkholderiales bacterium | reverse complement strand
CCGAGCACGGTGCCCAAGACGAGTGCCAGCACCCACGCCGACAGCGCCACCGAGACCGTCCAGCCGAGCCCGGAGATCAGCCAGTCGATGTAGGTCGCGGAGCCATCCGGCGTCTTCTGCAGGAAGATGCCCCAGTTCCATGCGTAGTTCATCTCAGGTCCCGTTCAAGGTCTGTTTCGATTGGAGCTGAGACAGAAAGGGGAACCACTTCGGGTTCCCCTTTACGCGACGTCACCGCTCCGGGTCCTATTCGAGGGCCTTGTCGTTCGGATCTTTGTACAATGCCGCGAGCTCCGGGCTCAACGGGAATTTGAGATTGAGGCCCCTCGGCGGAATCGGACTCTGGAACCATTTCGCATAGATTTTCTCTACCTCGCCGCTCTTCATCACCGCCGCGAGCGCGTCGTCCACTGCTTTCTTGAACTGCGGATCGTCCTTGCGCATCATGCACCCATAGACCTCGAAGGATTGCGGCGTGCCGACCACCACCAGTTCGTCCGGGTTCTTGGACTTCGCCCGCTCGCCATACAGCAGCGCGTCGTCCATCATGAACGCGACCGCCCGGCCCGATTCCAGGATGAGGAACGACTCGGCGTGGTCCTTGGCGCTGATGATGTTCATCCCCATCTTCTTCTCTTCGTTCATCTTGCGGATGAGACGCTCGGAGGTGGTGCCGGCGGTCGTGACCACGGTCTTGCCAGCGAGGTCGGGGAAGTCCTTGATGCCCGAGGTCTTCTTCGTCATCAGCCGCGTACCGATGATGAATATGGAATTGGAGAAGGCGACCTGCTTCTGGCGCTCGGTGTTGTTGGTCGTGGAGCCACACTCCAGGTCCACCGTGCCGTTTTGCACCAGCGGGATGCGGGTCTGGGAAGTCACCGGGTTGAGCTTCACCTGCAGGTTGGGCATGTTGAGCTGCTTCTTCAGCGCGTCGACGACCTTCATGGCGAGTTCCTGGGAATAGCCCACCACCTGCTGCTTGTCGTCGAAATAGCTGAACGGGATCGACGACTCGCGGTGACCCAGGGTGATCGAGCCGGTGTCCTTGATCTTCTTGAGGGTGCCGGTGAGTTCCTGTGCGCCGGCCGGATGCGCGAGGCACGCCGCGACAATGGCGACGACGATGAGGGACGAACGCATGAGCATCTCCTTCAGGTAGCTTGAGGCAATCCGTGGGTGCTTGCGAGCGAAGAATAGCCGATTTCTCCGCGTGCATCCACGCGAAGCGGCCCTCGCGGGAGTCCGCGCTCATTGCCGTGGATCGGCATATGCTATCGTGGACATCCGCACAAACGATCGCCGCGCGTTGAACCGCGTGGGCAACCTTCGATCATAATAGGGTCTTCTCAGCACACCCCTTGCAAAGGAGAGCACCATGGGCTCGAAGAAAGCCACGAAGAAAGCCACGTCGGGTAACGGGGCGAACATCGACATCGGCATCAACGAAGCGGACCGCGAAGCCATTGCCTCGGGTCTCGCGAAGCTGCTGGCCGATACCTATACGCTCTATCTGCAGACCCACAACTTCCACTGGAACGTGACGGGCCCGATGTTCCAGACGTTGCACCTCATGTTCGAGACCCAGTACAACGAGCTCGCGCTTGCCGTCGACCTGATCGCCGAGCGCATCCGCGCCCTCGGTTACCGCGCGCCGGGTACCTATGGCGAGTTCTCCAGCTTGAGCTCCATCAAGGAAGTCAACGGGACGCCGAAGGCGGAGGACATGATCGCCATCCTGGTCGAAGGTCAGGAAGCCGTGGTCCGCACGGCGCGCTCGGTCTTTCCCGTGGTGGATGAAGCCCACGATGAGCCTTCGGCCGACCTCCTGACGCAGCGCATGCAGGTCCATGAGAAGACGGCCTGGATGCTGAGAAGCCTGCTGGAGAAATAGAGGTCGCAGAAGCCGCGAGAGCAATCTATGACCACAGCAATGCTCACGATAGCTGACTGGCTTCGGGACGGCACTGACCAGCCCCGAGGGTGGCGGCCGGACTGGCGGCGGCTCGTCGGTACGGCGATCGTCGCCGGCGGCCTCTTGCACTTGCTCGCGCTTGCCGGCGCGTCGTTTGCGGGTTTCATCACGTCGCATCCCAACGTGCAACAGGCAGGGCTCGCCAGTCTCGTGGCCGGCATGGCCACCGGGCTGGGCGCCCTCCCGCTCCTCTTCGTCCACCGTGTCCCGGATCGCGTGCGCGATTCGGCGCTTGGTTTCGGCGCCGGTGTCATGCTCGCGGCGGCCGCTTTCTCGTTGCTGCTGCCTGCGATTGAAGCGGCCGGCAAGGCGGGGTCGATCACGATCGCATTCGGATTGCTCGCCGGCGGCGCTTTCCTGTCCCTTTGCGATCGCTTGCTGCCGCACGCGCACCTCGCGGGGGACGTGCACGGCGTGGGAGCGGAACGGCTGCGACGGGTGTGGCTCTTCGTGTTCGCGATGGCGCTTCACAACCTGCCGGAAGGTCTCGCGGTAGGCGTCGCGTACGGCGGTCCGGATTCCGGCTCGGCGGGACGCCTCGCGCTCGGAATCGGCATCCAGAACATGCCGGAGGGTCTGGTCACGGCGCTGGCGTTGATGCTGGCCGGCTACGGCCGGCTCACCGCCGTCGCGCTGGCGACCGGAACCGGTTTGCTCGAGCCCATTGCGGCAACGCTGGGTGCGACGTTCGTGGCAGCGTACGCTCCGCTGCTGCCGCTGGCGATGGCGTTCGCGGCCGGCGCCATGCTGTTCGTCGTCAGCCATGAAATCATCCCGGAGTCGCACCGGCGCGGACACGAGACTATTGCGACATTTGGCGTGATGACGGGATTCGCGCTGATGATGGTGCTGGATACCGCGCTCGGCTGACGGCCTCGATCGCCGTTGTTAGGTGAAGGCTAACCTTCAGGTTATGCCGAAGCCAATAGACGGCGTGGATGCTCAGATGCCGCCGCGCTTCGGCAGCGACAGCCGGGCCGGAAAGCCGGAGGCCGGCTGCTCACCCGAACGAGTGTGATAGCTGATGCGTCCTTCCTCGGTAACGATCCAGACCTCGTACGCCCCGGCCGCCAGATAGGCGCGAATCTTCTGTCCGATCTCGTCATCCGTATTGGCGGGGGAGACGATCTCGACGCAGATCTCGGGTGCGCGGTGCGCCGGGGACGCGTCGGCGTTCGCTTCCAGGTACTCCTTCGAGCCCCAGGCGACATCGGGAACGCGCACCCCGATCGCGGTCAGGATGGGCACTTCGGTCAGCGCCTCGCCGTGGTGCAGTTGCGCGGCGAACTGTGCTGCGATGGATCCCTGCAATCTACCGTGCCAAAAGCTCGCCGGCGTCATCTCCACCTTGCCCCAAAGGTTGATCTCGATCTTGTAGGGCAGATCGCTCAACGCCGGGTCCTTGGCGAGATCGGCCCAGCGCATCGACAGGGCTTCAGGTGTGGTCAGATGTCCCATGATTTTCCGGGCGTTGCACCGCGACCAAAAGCCGAGTATACGCCCGAGTCAATCGGCTAGAAGAACTTCACCAGCTGGATCCAGCCCTGTGAGCTGGCGTTGCTCACGCCCGGAACCGGCTCGGATCCGATCCGCCATGCGACGCTGCCGCGCAGGGAGAACCCGCCCGCGAAGAGCAGGTTGGCGCCGATGCCCGCTCCGTACTGACTCACGCGGTTCAAGCCCGCGCGGAACTGGTCCTGGTTGATGCGGATCGTGCCGCCGTCGAAGAACGCGAACACCTGCGGCCGCGCGAGCCAGGTCCAGGGCGGCAGCGCGTAGCGCAATTCGGCCGTGCCGAGAAATCCGTCGTCACCCACCCCCTCGCCCTGCGGATACGCGCGCACGCCGTTCGGACCGCCCAGCACGAACTTCTGCGAGGGATCCAGATTCTTGCCGGCAAACTGGCCCTGGATGCCGAGGTAGAGCTGGAGCATGTCCGTGAAGCGCTGCAGGCGAAGCGCCGAGTAGGCGACCTTGTCGAAGCTCCCCGCCGACTGCGTGGTGCGCTGGTCGATCAGAAATGCGGCTTCATCGCGGAACTGGAGATAGCCGTTGACATAGGCGACCGACGCCGCGTTGACGCCGCCGCCGAGGAGGTCGTCGCGCACGTTCCCGTTCAGCCCGAGCGAGGAGGAACGGATCCAGCGCCGGTTGAACGTATCCGCTGCATTGACTTGATCGTCGAGGTCGAGGTAATCCAGGGTGAGCTGCGCATCGAGATTGCCGCGCGTGGAGCGGATCGCGGGATAGACGCCAAAGAGGCTGTAGATGTTGGCGTTGCCGTTCGCGTCGAGCGCAGCGAACTGCCGGCCCAGCGTGTAGTAGGTGCGGGAGAACGCCCCGCCCAGCCGCAGACCGTTGCCGGAGACCGGGACCTGATAGGCCGCGCGGCCGTACCAGAGGTCGGTTTCCTCCGTCACGAGCCCGCGCACGGAAAGAAGATCGCCACGACCAGCGAGGTTCGCCGCCGCCACACTGCCGCCCAGCCGCAGGCTGCCGGTGTAGCGGTTGCCGTAGTTGTCTGCCTCCAGCGTGCCGGTGAAGGTGCGGGTCGGCGTGATGGCCACGACGAGGTCCGACGTTCCGACCTCCGCGCCGGGTTTGAGCGTGGCGGCGGTGGCAACCCCGGCCAGATCCTTGAGCAGCAGCAGTTCCCGCTCGAGCGGCGCCTGCCGGATCACGGCGCCGGTTGCCGCCTCACCCAGCGTGTCCCTCACGAGATCATCGGAGAGCCGCGACGTATTGCGCAGCTCGAGCGCGCCGAAGCGCCCCTCCAGGACTGCGATCTCCACCTCGCCGCTCGTAATCTCCTGCGCCGGCACGTATGCGCGCGCGACGAGGTAACCGCGCTCTCGATAGAAGTCGGTGATCCGCGCGGCTGCCTGTTCGAGATCCGCGAGACCGAGATCGCGGCCTTCGAATTCGTGCACGAGAGGAAGCAGTTCCGCGGACGGGAACGCACTCGCGCCCGTGATGCGAAACCCCTGGACCGGAAAGCGCGCGTCCGGCGGCGCCTGCAGGGCCGGTCGTGCCGGTTGCTCCACCTGCAGCGACGGACGTCGCTCCGGTGGCACTTCGGGGCGTCGCTGCTCGATCTCGCGGATGGTCGTGCCGATGTCGGGCGGGAGGACCTGAGCCAGCGCCGGCGCGCCGTTGAGCGCCAGGACAAGCACGGCCGCAGGGGCGGCACGGGAGGTCGAAGACATGGTCTATCGGTATCGGGGCTGAGTTCTTCTTGTTGCAATGCAGGGGTGAATTGCCCGAGCGGATCCTAAGGGGTACGCATGCCTTCCCCCTCCACGGTCAGCGCTGCGCGGCCGAGCTCGATGACGCGCCGCCACCCCGGCACGAGGTTCACCTGCTCGGACGACCTGAAATTCTGCTGCGCGCCGCACAGGGTTTCGATCTGCCCGTCGGCTTGCAGCTCGGCGCACGTGCTCTCGCTCTGTGCCGCGGTCGCCAGCGCGCCCGTGTACGCCTGCGGCAACTCGACCGGCGGGACCGAATTGCCACGCGGTTCGATCGTGAGCGCGGTCGCGTTCGAGGGCGCCTGCGCGAAGACGTAGTTGCCGAAGTTGGCGACGAGCCCGAAGCCATCGATCGGGTACGTGCCTGCCGGGCTGTTGCTCGCGGCAGTCGTGGCGAACGCGAGCGTGCCGGTGGTCGCGTTCGCCTGGGTATCGGTCCACTGGAATCCCAGCACCGTCCCCGTGAACGGGGGGAACGGCGCGCCCTGGAGGATCGTTGCGGCGTTCGCGAGATAGGTCAGCGTCGCCGGCGTGATCGCGAGGACGTTGCCGGTGTAGGCGATGTCGTAGTTCGGGTTGGCCGCGTTCGTGAGCGTGCCCTGCAGGATGGCATAGGGACCGGCTGCGACCGTCTCGCCGCTGACCCGCGTGAGCGCGCCCGTGAGTACGTCGCCATACACGAGCCCGCCCCCGCCGACGGCATAGGTGAGTGCCGGATCGGGCTGCCCGTAGACCTTGGTCTGCGGGTCGGCCGCGATCGTGACCGGCCGCGGTGTGACGGTGAGCAGTCCGTCGACATATGAGATCGTGTAGTTCACGGCGCTCGCGCCGGACGGGACGATCGCGTGCGGACTCCCGCTGACCGTGGCCGCCGCACCGGTCGGCGCGAAGAGCGACAGCCCGGTCACGACCGCGGGCGTTTCGCCATTCTGCAATCCGGTGTAGGTCGCGGTGAGCGTCGGGTCGGCATCGCCGTAGACCTTCGACTGGTTGTCGGCAGTGATCGTGAGCGACGCCGCATTCACCGTCAGCACCCCCGTCGAGAAGGCCGCCTTGCCATAGCCGGTGGTTGGGGTGATGCCACTCACGTCGACCGCGATCGCATACGGCGATCCGGCCGCCGGAGCGGTGGCCGGAGAGCCCGGCGAAGTCACCACCGGCGCGCCCGAGTAGGTGTTCGCCGCCGTGTCCTGGGTGAAGACCCCGCCGTAAATCGCCGCGTCGACGAATCCGGTCACCGCCAGTGCGCTGGCGACGAAAGCGGTGGCGTCCTGTCCGTAGGTCTTCGCGACATCCGTCGAGGTAAACGCGAGCGTCGGCTGGATCGCGAAGACATAGCGATTGCCCGGCTCCGTGACGACAGCGGGATAGGCGCGGTTCCACAGTGCCTGGTTGCCGCTCGCCAGCCCGCCGAAAGCGTTCGTTGCCGGATCGGTCGAGTAGACGAGCCAGCGGCCGGCCCCAGGGTCGAGCGCCGCGGCGCCCGCGTTGTTGATGAACGTAGGTGCGGCGAGCACGATGCTCGATCCGGCTCCCGTCGCGGTGACGGTCCCGTTCAAGGTCACCCCGCCGCCTGCGGTCGCGGTGAGCGTGCCGACGCTGGCGGCGCCGAGCGCGAGCGCGTTGACGTCGTTCACCTGTGCCGCGCCCGCCGTCGTGAGCGCGACATCGCCGCCGAAATCGTTCGCGCCGGTGAGCGCGATCGGCCCTGGACCGGCGCTTAGGTCGGACGTGCCCGCCACGCTGATCGCACCGGTCTGAGCGATGGCACCGCTGGCTGTGAGGTCGAGGTTCCCGCCGACGGTGGAAGCCGCCAGCACGATCCCGTTCGCATCGACCAGGGTCGCGTCGCCGCCTGCCGCGATGCCTGCCGTGCCGAAGTCGTTCGCTGCGTTGGCGAAACTCACGTTGCCGGCAGCGGACAGTGCGAGGACCCCGGCAGTCGCCGTGACCGGCGCCGCGGCGGCAAGATCGGCGCCCGTGCTTTGCAGCGTCACGCCGGCGCCGATGGCAGCGGGATTGTTGTAGCTCTGGCTGCCGCTCGTGCGCACGAGGCCGGCGTTGATCTGCGTCGTCCCCGTGGCGCCGGTGGTGAGGAAGGCGAGCGGCGCGGTGCCGCCGACCGTGCCGTTCAGGCCGAGGCTGCCCAACCCGCCCGTGGTGAGTCCGAAAGCGCCATCGACAGGACCGGTCAGGCTCAACGCCGATCCGGCATTCGGCGCGATCACGGAGTCGGCGGCAAGCGTGATCGGCCCGGCGAGCGACGCGACGCCGTTGGAAGTGATCGCGCCCGCGCCGAAAAGACCCGGACCGTCGAGTATCACCGGCTCGGCGCCGATCGCCACGCCGTTCACGATGAGTCGCGCGTTGCCGCCGACATGGGTTGCACCAGCGGTGGTGCCCAGCCCGTTGCTGCTCGAGACCTGCAGCACGCCGGCGCTCACCTGCGTGAGCCCCGTGTAGGTGTTGTTGCCCGACACGACCAGCGTGCCCGCGCCGGCCTTGTCGAAACCGCCAGCGCCGCTCACGACGCCGCCGAGCGCGAAAGTTCCGGCGGCGCCGGTGATCGTATTGCCGCCAGTTAGCGCCACTGCACCGTTGAGTGTGGGATTGCCCACCGCCCACGCGAGCGTCGCGTTGTTGAGCGCAACCGGCTCCGCGTAAGTCAGCGTGCCGTCGAGCTCGAGTGTCGCACCGGCGTTGACCGTCGTGCCGTTCGCGGTTGTGCCCAGCGCGTTCGCGCTGGTGGCGATCAGCGTTCCTGCATTGACGTTGGTGGCGCCGGTGTAGGTGTTCGCTCCCGACAACGTCAGCGTGCCGGTCCCGTTCTTGGTGAGCGTGCCGCTGGTGGTCGCGATTATCTTGCTGATCGTCGTGTTGCCCGCGCCGCCGACCGTGAGCGGACGGGTGTTGCCGGTGATGTTGCCGGCCCCCGAAATGGTGAGCGTGCCGGCATCGGAGTTGATGCGCGCACCGGTTGCGCCAAGCGCGATTGCTCCGGTCATCGTGTTGGCGCTCGCCAGATTGCGCAGGGCGCCGCTGCCACCCACACCCGTCCCGTTGAGGGTGAGCGGCTCGGCGATGGCGAGGCCGCTGCCGCTCAACTCCAGCGCCGCGCCTGCGGCCACCGTCGTCGTTCCCGCCACCGTTCCCAGCGCCGTGTTGCTCTGCACCCGCAACACCCCCGCGTTCACCGCCGTCGCCCCCGTGTACGCATTCGCGCCGGAGAGCGTCAACGTGCCCGCCCCGTCCTTGGTGAGCGTGCCGCTGGTGGTGGCGATCGCCTTGCTGATCGTAGTGTTGCCCGCTCCGCCCACCCGCAACGGCCGCGTGGCCCCGGTGATGTCGCCTGCACCCGAGATGGTCAGCGTTCCGCTATCGGAATTGATTCGCGCTCCGCCTGCCCCAAGCGTGATCGCTCCGGTCAGCGTGTTCGCGTTGGCCA
The DNA here is from genome assembly GCA_016791285.1 of Burkholderiales bacterium. The sequence goes on along the minus strand of JAEUMX010000076.1, from coordinate 2,324 downwards.
GATTGCGCAGCGCCCCGGCTCCGCCCACGCCGGTCCCGGTCAGCGTGAGCAGCTCCGCGATGGCGAGGCCGCTGCCGCTCAACTCCAGCGCCGCGCCCGAGGCCACCGTCGTCGTCCCCGCCACCGTCCCCAGCGCCGTGTTGCTCTGCACCCGCAACACCCCCGCGTTCACCGCCGTCGCCCCCGTGTACGCATTCGCGCCGGAGAGCGTCAACGTACCCGCCCCGTCCTTGGTGAACGTGCCGCTGGTGGTGGCGATCGCCTTGCTGATCGTAGTGTTGCCCGCTCCGCCCACCCTCAACGGCCGCGTGGCCCCGGTGATGTTGCCTGCACCCGAGATGGTCAGCGTCCCGCCATTGGAATTGATCCGCGCTCCGCCGGCCCCAAGCGTGATCGCTCCGGTCAGCGTATTCGCGTTCGCCAGATTGCGCAGCGCCCCGGCTCCACCCACGCCGGTTCCGGTCAGCGTGAGCGGCTCGGCAATCGCGAGCCCCGAACCGTCGACCTCCAGCACCGCGCCCGAGGCCACCGTCGTCGCCCCCGCCACCGTCCCCAGCGCCGTGTTGCTCTGCACCCGCAACACCCCCGCGTTCACCGCCGTCGCCCCCGTGTACGCATTCGCGCCGGAGAGCGTCAACGTGCCCGTCCCGGTCTTGGTCAATCCGCCACTGCCGGTTGCCGCGCCCGAGAACGTCGTGCTCGTATTGTTGCCGCCGGCAGTGAGGGTGCCCGTACCCAGCGCGATGGTGCCGGCACCGGCAATCGAGCCAACCGTCTCGGCAAAATTGTTGAGGTTGAACGTCGCACCGCTGGCGACCGTCACCGCGCTCGTATTGGCAATGCGATTGGCGGCGCCTAGCTGGAGCGCGCCCGCGTTGATCGAGGTTGCACCGCTGTAGCTGTTCGCACCAGACAGCGTGAGCGTTCCTGCACCGTTCTTCACCACGGATCCTGCGCCGGAGATGACGCCGGACTGCGTCGCGGCACCCGCCGCGTTGTAGGTGAGCAAGCCGCCGTTCGTATTGATCGCGACCGGGCTCGTGATGGTTCCGCCCGCATTGAGCGTGAGGTTGAGCTGATTCGACGTCGAGCTTACGTTCGCGCCCGCGTTGAACACGATGTTGTTGATCGCGGTGAGCGTAAGCGCTGCGTTGCCGCCCGCGTTCTTGGCGATCGCGTTCGCGACCGTGATATTGCCGGGCTGGGTGTTCGCGCCGGCGCTGCCCGTCGTGACGGTGACACTCGTGCCCGCGTTGAGCGCGGCCAGGATGCTGCCAGTGGTGACGATCGCGCTGTCGTTGGTCGTGGTGAAGTTCGGGCCGGCAGTGACGTTGGTATTGGCACCGGCCGTCTGGATCGTGATGTTGTTCGGATCGAGGAGCCATTGCCCCGCACGTCCGTTCGCAGCACTCGCATCCACCGAGCCGCTCGATTGCAGGGTGACTTTGCCGCTGGTCTCGACGAAGCCGCCGTTGCCGCCCCCGGGTCCGCCGCGCGCGCTGATCGCGCCGTAGAACTGCGTCGCCCCGTCCGCCCACACGATCACCCTGCCGCCCTCGCCGTTGTGAGTGGCATCGGCGCGCACGACCGCATCCGGTCCGACATAGCTGCGGCTCGCGTTGCGCACTTCCGGGTTCCTGCCCTGGTAGTCGCCCCCGACGAGCACTGTGCCGCCGCCCGCGTGCCCCGACGCATCGACCAACGCGCCGTTCGCGAGTGCGACCTTGTCACCTGTGATCGTCACGCTGCCACCGGTTTCCCCGGCGTTCGCCCCCGTCGCATCGAGCCTGCCCCGGACCGCGACGACGCCGCTCGCCCCGCCTTCGAGCCGGATGACGCCGTTCCTGACGCTCACCGAGCGCGCCTCGACAATGCCCTCGTTGTTGACGACGGTGGCAAGCAACGCGTCCTTGGCACGAGCCGAGAGAACGACGGCGCCGCCGTCGGCCTGGATCAGCTGCCGGTTCGCGATCAATGCAGCGACCGCCGCCTGATCAACCGCGAAGCCGACCAAGCTGTTGCCCGCGAGCGTGAGTGTGACTTGATCGCCGGCGCCGAGCGCAACCGTGCCGAGCCGCGCGGCGATCGCACCTTCGTTCGTCACCTGCGGCGCAAGGAGTGCGACGTAACCGCCATCCGCCGCCCGGATCGTGCCCCGGTTGACCACGGAGCCGGCGCCGCCCCCGTTGGCGAACGTGTAGCGGCCGGCGAGAAAATCGGCGTCCGACAGACCGAGCGTCGAGGCGACGATCCCGCCCACGTCCACCTGTGCGCCGGGACCGAAGAGCACGCCGTTCGGGTTCAGCACGAACACCTGCCCGTTG
>JAEUMX010000074.1 GCA_016791285.1 Burkholderiales bacterium | reverse complement strand
ATAGGCGCGCGAGCGTGCCTGGTCGTGGCTGAAGTAATCCCAGGCGTTGCCGTCGTCACTGTAGTCTTCGCGCACCGTGCCCCATTGGCGCTCGCTGAGATAAGGTCCCCACCGCTTCCAGGGCACGGACTGCTCGCGTGTTTCGTCCAGTCGTCGATGTTCAGGGGTGCCGGCCATATCAGTTGCCTCTTGTCTCAGCGTGCGCTTGTATCGCTCAAGAGCCAGAGCGCTGGCGCAAATGGCGTCTAACCGCCTACCAACCAATCAGTTCCTGGCAATCACGCCGCACGCGATGCGCGGCCCGGAGTTGCCCGCCGGCTGGTTCTTGTAGTCGTCCGGATCGAGGTGCACGACCACCGAACGGCCGACGACGCTCGCCGGCCCGTCGGTGACGGTGAAATCCGTTTCTTCCCACGTCAGCGTGGCGACCCCCGCGGCATCCGCCTTGAGGTTCGGCAGGTCGCCGGCGTGGTGCGCTCCGGACGCGGTGCTGCCGTGGTGGGCGCCCGCGGGATTGAAATGCCCGCCCGCGCTCATCGCATCCGCCGTGCAGTCGCCCTTCTCGTGCACGTGAAAGCCGTGCTCGGCGTTGGGCTTAAGTCCGCTCACGTTCGCCTTCACTAGCACTTTGCCGCCCTGCTGCGTGAACGTGACGGTGCCGGCCGCCCGATTGCCCTTGGTCGGCAAGAGCCTTGCGCTGGCAGACGGACCTTTCGGCGACACATCGGTTGACGTAGTGGTAGTCGCGCAACCTGCGACGACACCCGCGGCGACCAGAATGCCGGCGAGCGCCCGCTTCACGCTGCGGCGATCCATCGACCCGCATGGGCAAGGACCACACTCGACATCGCCTGCTTCATCGAATCTCCTCCTTCTCGTCTCGCGGTTCTCCAGGCACCGCGCCCGGTCGTTGCCCGTCAGGATCCGGCCGGCCGATTCTACCGCTCAATAGCCGTATCCACCTGCCGGCTTCCGCGGTGCGACAGGCGCTGCCGCCCGCATCTGGAAGTACTCGTCATAGCGGTGCACGTAATCCTTGTCCGCCAGAGGCAGGTGACAGGAACGGCACGGCGGGATGGGATCCGCCGCGGGCTTGCCGTCGGCCAGATAGGCGGCGTAGATCCAGTCGCCGTTGCGCAGTTCCGTGGTGACGCTCTCACCCCATCCCTTGCCTTTGCCCATCACGAAGACGCGCACAAGCTGCGCCTTGACGAGCTTGCCGTCGGCCCCCTTGGCGAGCGTCCCGTCCGGCGCCTCCATCGCCGTGTAGTTTTCCATCACGAGGATGGTGCCATCCGGAAACGGCCTGCCAGGCGTCGCCTTGGCTCCCACCGGGTTGATGTAGATGTCGCGGACCTGCTTCGCATCGGGTCGCTGTATGTCGGTCAGAAACCTGGGCCAGGTCTTGTAGTCCGCCGGTGCCGCGAGATCGCCATCCTTGGCCATCCTGGCGGGCGGCTTGGATTCCATCTGGGTACATCCCACGACCAGGATCGCGCCGAGCAGCGCGGGGGTGACACGCTTCATGGTTCTTGTCCTCCACGGTGGGTACGAGCGAGGCGAATTCGAGCCGCATGCCCCGAACCGCGCCCGGTGACGGTTCGACAACCCCAGGACAGGAAGGTGCGGTCCGCTCGACGGGACGAGACCGCCCGTGCCCTTCATGGTCGCGGCCATCGCGGTGCCCTGCACGGGCGATCGGCGCGCCGCGAAAGAGGCGCGATGCGATATACTGCTGCGCAGCACGGAACCGGCCGAGCTCGCGTCAGGAGCGCGTGGCCGCCCGCCACGCCGAAGTTACGGACGCATCCCATGGAACGACTGATCGAAGGCTTCAAGCGCTTCCGCGCCGAGTATTTTCAGGAGCAACGCGCACGGTTCGAGCGACTCGCCGAGCGCGGCCAGCGTCCCCGCTATGCCATCATCACCTGCTCCGACAGTCGCATCGACACCACGCGGATCTTCGACGCGGTGCCGGGCGAGATCTTCCTCATCCGCAACATCGCCAACCTCGTAGCGCCCTACCAGCCGGACGACCGCCAGCACTCGACGTCGGCGGCAATCGAATACGCGGTGCGCTTCCTCAAGGTGGGCCAGTTCGTGATCCTCGGGCACGCGGGCTGTGGCGGCATCTCCGCCCTCCTCGACCCGCCGCAACAGCCCACCGACTTCGTGGGCAACTGGCTGCAGATCGCGCGCCCGGCGCGCGAACGGGTGCTTGCCGATACCTCCCTTTCACCCGAGCAGCGGCAGCGGCAGTGCGAACTGGAGTCGCTCAAGGCGTCGCTCGATAACGCGCTTCGCTACCCCTGGGTGGCCGCCAGTGTCGAGGACGGCAGTCTCGCGGCCGACGCCCTGTATCTCGATCTCGAGCACGGCGAACTGCTGCTCTACGACCGGAGCAAGGACGCCTTCGAATCCGTTTGAAGCGGCTCGCCGGACTTCACGCAGGGCCGCGGCGGGGGTACGACGCGCGCTCGGCGCGGCTTCGCGTTCTCACTTGATGAAGCCTTGCAGCAGCAGATACCCCGGCAGCCATCCGGTCAGAATGCCCTGCAGCACGGTGACTGCACCGGTCAGCTTGGCGATCGGCTTCTTCAGCACCAGCAGCAGGAAGAACATGAACCACAAGATCCCCCACGCCCCCCAGGACAGACCGAACCACCAGTCCCAGGTCGACTGCGCGCCCTGCAGCGTCTGAATCGTCACCGGGACGGCGGTGATGGCCACGAACAGGCAGAACCAGCCGAGTCCGCGACCGTCCGCGCCGTTGTAGCGATTGATCGCCACCCAGAAGTAGGTGAAGCTGAAGAGCAGCGTGAGCGCGGCGCCCTTGATCGACCCCAGGTCGGCACCCGGTGCGAATGCCAGGTACAAGGCGATGAGCAGGGTGACCCCGCCGACGAAGATGTCGATCACGGCAATCTCGTTGTCGCCGATCTGCTCCAGCAGCCAGAGGCCGTTCAGACACAGTACGGCACCGACGTAAAACAAGGCCAATCCCAGTAACATGGCGCGTACTCCCGAGCCAAGCGGCGCCCCGACGCGCCTGGGCGCCGGGACGCAACGCAAGCTTCCTTAAGCGAGCGGTCGTCTCGCGACGATCAGTTCGGTGACCGCGGTACCTGCACGCCCTGCTTCACCTGGTGCGGCTTGCCGCTCGCCGACGGGCGCACGTCGAAATCGAAGATCGCGCGCGGGATGTAGATCGTCGAGCATGCATTCGGGATGTCCACCACCCCCGACAGCCGCCCCTCCACCGGCGCGGACCCCAGGATCATGTACGCCTGGATATCGGTGTAGCCGAACTTCATCAGGTAGTCGATGGCGTGATTGCAGGCATTGGCGTAGGCAAGCCCCGAGTCGAGGTAATGCTGCTTGCCGTTCTTGTCGACCGACACCCCGGAGAACGCGAGCCACTCCGAGTACTGCGGATCGCGTATGCCGGGCATGAAGATGGCATTCGCGCCGACGCCGTACTGCGCCATGCCGCCCTTGATGAGATCTACGTGCAGGTCCATGAACCCGCCCATCTCGATCGCGCCGCAGAACGTGATCTCGCCGTCGCCCTGCGAGAAGTGCAGGTCGCCGAACGAGAGCTTCGCGCCGGGAACGAAGACCGGGTAGAACACGCGGGTGCCCGCGGTCAGGTTCTTGATGTCCTGGTTGCCGCCGTTCTCGCGCGGCGGTGCGGTCCGCGCCGCCTCGCGCGCGACGCGCTCGAAATCGGCGCCCTTGAGCGAGCCGAGAATCGCGCTGTCCGGCAGCGGCGGCAGCGCCAGTGGCGGGACGCGGTGGGGATCGGTCGCGATCAGGTCGGTTTCGCGCTTCGTCCACTTGGCGAGCAGTTCCGCCGAGGGTGCGGTGCCCATGAGACCGGGGTGATGGATACCGACGTAGGAGAGTTCCGGGATATGCCGTGAGGTGGCGACATCGCCGCGGAAGTCCCAGATCACCTTATAGGCGTCCGGGAAGCGCTCGGTCAGGAAGCCGCCGCCGTTCTTGGTCGCGAACACGCCGGTGTAGCCCCAGCCCATGCCTGAGAGAGGACCCGAGTCCTCCTGATCGCAGGCATCGATCTCGAGGATGTCCACGATCAGCAGATCGCCGGGCTCCGCGCCCTCGACGTGGAAGGGGCCGGAGAGCACGTGCACGCCGGGCAGCGGCGCGTGCCGGATGTCATCTGCGGAGTCGTCGTTCTTGATGGCCCCGTCGAACCACTCGCGGCAATCCGCACGGAACACGTCGCCCGGCTTGACCCGTGCCGCCGCGGGAATGTCCGGGTGCCAGCGGTTATGTCCGACGAGTTTCTGCTCTGTGAACTTCTTGCTGTTGTCCAGGGGAAAGATGTTCTTGGGCATGTCGAAACCTCTCGCTCGTTGGACGCGTTCGTTGCGCGCCGATGTCTCCGTTTTCTCTCCCTGCGAAGTCGGTTGAAGCTGACACGCGAGCTAGCGCCGCAGCGCTCGCCTACGGTCTCGGCAGTCGCGCGAGCGTGGGGGTCAACGGCGCCATCGGGGTTCGCCTGCGCGCCCCCGACGCCGGCAACGAAGTCACCACCTCCGGCTCGAAGCGGCTCCTCTCCGCGTGATCGATCGCGCCGAACACGGCAGTGCGCGTCCCGCGCCTGACCATGGGTATCGAGATCACGCGCCGCGCCGGACCGCCGCACTCGGTGCAGTTCACCGACTGCGGCGCCGTGCCCATCGGCAGGTGTACCTCGAACACGCCATCCTGATCGCACTGGTACTCGTAGATCGCCACGGGACGCCTCCTGACGAGAACTGGCGGGTCATCGCCCGCCGCGCCGAAGTTGCATCGTAGAAGCCGCCCGCTTCGGCCGAATCCCTTGCACGGGGGAATCGGCTTCACCTGACTGGATGATTCTCCCCTCGCCTGATCGGGTGAGTCCGAATCTACCCACCGGGCGCCGCAACAGCGCAGCCGCGGCAACCGGTTGGAAACGTGGAGACGTCGCCCGGCAATCAGTCCGTCGGCGCGCACGTGCGCGCGTGCAGGTGTACGAGTTCCACCTGACCGTGCGTATTGGTCTTCTGGAAGATCTGCTTCAGGTGACTGCGGACGGTGTTCTCGGACACGTGCAGTTGTCGCGCCGTCTCCGTCAGGGAGTGTCCGGTGACGATCATCACGCCGACGCGCGCCTGTGCGGGGCTCAGTCCGAACTGCCGCGTGAACGAGCAGATGCGCAGGTCGTGCGCGAGGCAGGTGCTCGGTGCCGTGAGGAGAACGAGCGCGGCGACTTCGCCGGATTCGGCGTCGAACATGCTGCCGGCCGGGTGCAGCGAAACCACCGCGGGATGCTTGCTGCCCGGCACCGACAGCATCACCGGCCGCGCGGTCTTGGACACGGCCTGCGCGGCAGCGCCGGCAACATCCCGGATCGCCTGTCGCAGCGCGGTGCGATCGCCTGGCAGCGCTGCCGTCACGACGCCCGCCTGCATGCAAAGGCCAATGCACTCGAGTGAATGCGGCGCCGCGCTGCGGTTGCGATGCACCAGTCGACCTTCGCGGTCGATCAGCAGGCAGGGATGCGGATGGTGGTCGATGATCCCCGTCAGCACCCGCACGAGGTCGCTCGCCTCGCGCTGTCGCCAGCGATTGCCCAGCGCGAGCGAAACGTGCGCGAGCACGGTCCGCAAGTTTGCCTTGTCGCGCTCGCCGAACGGGGGCTGATCCTGTCCGCGCAGGAGGCTGATGTAATGGATCAGCGGCCCGTGGCGGACGGCTACCCCCACCACGCAATGCAGCAGCCCTCTGGGTTCGAGCAGGCCCCGGTAGAAATCGGTCTTGACGAGATCCCGGTTGTTCAGCACTTCATCCCCCGTCACGACGCAGCCGGGCGTGTACTCGTCGCTCGACAGGAACCAGGGATTGCGCGGTGCGAACTCCGCGTAGGCACTGCGAAAGCCGGGGTTCGCCGGAGTGTCGCAGATGACTTCGCCGTGCCCCGATGCGAAATGATGGCGCGAGAGCGTCGCCAGCCGCGCGTCGAGTCGATCGCGCAGCAGCGCCAGCACGTCCGCCCAATCGCCGGCCGTCCCTGACCACGCGTGAATGCGGTACAGCAGCGGCTCCAACCCGTGCTTCGATTCGCTGTGAAGATGCGCCTGCGTCATGATCTCCTCGCGACCGCAGCGACTCGATTGCGGAAATCGGCAAACCCCGGGCACGGAGGAGGGCTCCGTGCGCGAACCGAGGCTCAATTCTTAGGCTACGGCGGACAAAGTCAACCCCGATCACGGGACCTCGACCCGGCCGCTACGGCCTTTCCCGCAGCGACCGGGGGGCGTCAGAACAGTATGCGTGCGAGCAGCAGTCCGGTCGCCACCGCCACGATCGTCGCGATCAGTCCCGGAATCATGAACGAGTGGTTCAGCACGTACTTGCCGATCTTCGTGGTGCCCGACAGGTCGAAGTTGATCGCCGCGATCAGCGAGCCGTAGGTCGGGATGAAGAAGTAGCCGTTGACCGAAGGGAACATCGCGATCAGGAACTGCGGCGGAATGCCCAGGGCGATGCCGAGCGGCATGAGCGCCCGGGTGGTCGCCGCCTGGCTGTAGAGCAGCACCGAAGCGAAGAAGAGCCCGAACGCGAAGGTCCACGGCGCGATCTCGGCCCAGTGCCCGATCGCCGGCACGATCACTTCCTTGTGGGCAGCGATGAAGCTGTCGCCCAGCCAGGCGAGGCCGAAGATGCCGATCACGGCGACCACGCCGGCCCGCAGCGTCGCGGTCTTCGGCACCTCGTTCACATCGATCTTGGTGAGCATCAGCATGATCGCCGCCACCGCCATCATCACGACCTCGATGACGATCGGCATGGCGAGCGCGCCCTTGGCGCCGGGAAGCGTGCGCAGCGCGGGGAAGAAGCCGAAGAGCACGACGAGCGCGACGCCGGTCAGGAAGAGAAACGCCGAGAGCTTGGCGGTCGGTTTCAACTGCGCACCTGCATCGTGGGCTTTCGGAGGCGGGACCAGCCCGGCCTTGAGGCGCGCCTGGTACTCCGGGTCGTCCTTCAAGTCCTTGCCGACGAACATCGAGACGATCGCCGCAGCGACGACACCGGTCAGCGTCGCCGGCACGCAGATCATGAGGATCTGCGGCAGCCCCCACTGCGTGATGCCCTTCTCCGCGAAGAGCCCGATCATCGCCGCGGTCGCGGCCGCCACCGGACTCGCCGTGATGGCCTGCTGCGAGGCGATGGTCGCCACCGCCATCGGGCGCTCCGGACGGATGCCGCTCTGATGAGCCGTCTCGTAGATGACCGGCAGCAGCGGATACACGATGTGCCCCGTGCCCGCCACGAAGGTGAAGCTCCAGGTCGTGAGCGGCGCGACGATGGTGACGTACTTCGGGTTGGCCCGGATGATGCGCTCGGCGACGCGCACCAGAAAGTCGATGCCGCCCGCAGCGTCCATCACCGAGGCGGCCATGATGACCGCCAGGATGATCAGCATCACGTCGACCGGCGGCGAGGTCGGCGTGATGCCGAATGCAACGATGAGCACCAGCAGTCCGACCGCCCCCCACAGCCCGAGCCCGACACCGCTGTAGCGCGCGCCCATCCAGATGGCCGCGAGCACGACGACGAATTGCAGCGCAATCGTCAGAGTCATGATTCTTCTCCTTCTTGTTGATCTGAGAACGCGTCTACGGTTCGAACTCGGGATGGATGAGATTATCGAATGAAAAGATCTCGTCCCACTTGTCCTGCGTGAGGAGCTTGCGCTCCTTGACCACGATGTCGTGCAGCGACTTGCCGGTCTGGTAGCCCTCGCGCGCCATCTCCGCACACTGCTTGTAACCGAGATGCGGCTTGAGCAGGGTGACGATACCGAGCGAGTTCAGCACCATGTCGCGCGTGCGCTCCGCGTTGGCGGTAATACCCTGGACGCAGTTGACGCGCAGGCTGTTGACCGCGTTCTCCATGGTGAAGATCGAGGTAAAGAGGGCGAAGGTGATCACCGGCTCCATCACGTTCAACTGCAACTGGCCGGCGGATGCGGCGAGCGTCACGGTGAGGTCGAGACCGATGACGAGGAATCCGGTCTGGTTCACCACCTCCGGCATCACCGGGTTCACCTTGCCCGGCATGATCGACGAGCCGGGTTGCATCTGCGGCAGATTGATCTCGTTGAACCCGCAGCGCGGTCCCGAGGCCAGCATGCGGATGTCGTTGCAGATCTTGGTGAGCTTGACCGACGTGCGCTTCAACACCCCGGAGAGCAGCACGTAGGCGCCGGTGTCGGAGGTCGCCTCGACCAGGTCGCCGGCCAGGATGAACTTGGTGTCGGTGAGCTCGGACAGGTAGCGGGTGGCGAGCTCGGGATACCCGGGTGCGGCGGTGACCGACGTGCCGATCGCGGTGGCGCCGAGATTGATCTCGTGCAGAAACTGGCGCACTTCGGCGATCCGCTGCACTTCCTCGCCGATGGTGGTGCCCCAGCCGTGGAACTCCTGCCCGAGCGACATCGGCACGGCGTCCTGCAGGTGCGTGCGCCCCATCTTCAGCACGTTCTCGAACTCCTTGGCCTTGGCGAAGAAGACGTCCTGCAGCCGGCGCAGCGCGTCCATGTAACTCGCGAGCCGCAGGATGAGCGCCAAGCGAAACGCGGTCGGATACATGTCGTTGGTCGACTGCCCGAAGTTGACGTGATCGTTCGGATTCACGTACTGGTACTCGCCCTTCTTGTGGCCGAGGCTTTCCAGCGCGAGGTTGGCGATCACCTCGTTCGCGTTCATGTTGGTCGAGGTGCCGGCACCGCCCTGGATGAAGTCGGTCACGAACTGATCCAGCATTTCGCCGGCGATCAGCCGGTCGCAGGCCCCTATGATCGCGTCGGCCACCTTGGCGTCGAGCACGCCGAGATCGCGGTTCGCGAGTGCCGCGGCCTTCTTGGCGTAGCCGAATGCCTTGACGAAGTACGGCTCCGCCGACATCGAAATGCCGGTAATGTGGAAGTTTTCCTTCCCGCGCAGGGTCTGCACGCCGTAATACACATCGTCCGGGATCTCGCGCTCGCCGATGAAGTCCTTCTCGATTCTGGGCATGGCTCTCTCCTTTGCTTTGGTGTGGGTGCTGCAACGTTCCAGGCCGGCGCTACACGAGACCGCGCGCCGCGGCGATGAAATAGCCGGCGATGCACGCCGTCGACACGCCGATCAGTCCGGGAAGAATGAAACTGTGGTTGATGACGTACTTGCCGATGCGCGTCGTGCCCGAGCGGTCGAACTGGATCGCTGCCAGATCGCTCGGGTAGGTGGGCAGGATGTAGTAGCCGTAAGCCGCCGACGCGAACGCCACCACGTAGCCGGGCGAGACACCGATCTGCAGCGCCACCGGAACCATCGCCGCGATCGCCGCCGCCTGCGAGTTCACGAACTTCGACACGATGAGCAGCACGAGGGCATACGTCCACGGATGCTCCTTCACCGTCTCGGTGAGCATCGCCTTGATGCTCTCCAGGTGCGCTTCGAACATCGTGTCGGCCATCCACGCAATGCCGAACACGGCGACCACGGCGATCATGCCGGCGCGAAATACCTCGCTCTTGCCGATTGCATTGGGGTCCGTCTTCGTGGTCAGAATGATGAGCGAGCCCGTCAGCAGCATGAACATCTGGATCGTCAGCGTCATCGACATCGGCTTGCCATCGAACTTCGGCCGCAGACCTTCGTAGGCACCGAGGAGGGCCACCACGGCGATGGCCCCGATGAAGATCCACATCGCCGTCCACTGGTCGCGCGTAAGCTTCTTGTCGAGCAGCGTCACGGTGTCGCCGTAGACCCGCCTGCGGTTGTCCGGATCGGCGATGAAGGCCTGGAACTGCTCGTCCTGATCGAGGTCCTTGCCGCGAAACCAGCTGAAGATGCCGATTGCGAGCACGCCCATGAGCGTGGAGGGAATCGTGACCGAGATGAGCTGGATGAAGCTGATCGGCGTGCCATGCACCGGCGCCTTCGCAAGGAAGGCCACCAGCGAGACGACGGCGACCGACACCGGGCTCGCCAGGATACCCATCTGGCTCGCGACCGAGCTCGCCGCCATCGGCCGCTCGGGGCGGATGTTGTTCTTGATGGCGATGTCGTAGATGATCGGCAGCATGGTGTACACCACGTGGCCGGTGCCGCAGAGGATCGTGAGGCCGCAGGTCGTGAACGGCGCCAGAATCGAGATGAACTTCGGGTTGCGGCGCAGCAGTCGCTCGGCCAGCTGCAGCAGCACGTCGAGACCGCCGGAGGCCTGCAGCGTCGCCGAGGCGGCGACCACTGCCACGATCGTCAGCATGACATCGACCGGCGGCTTGCCCGGCTTCAGGCCGAAGATGTAGACCATCGCGACCAGGCCGATGCCGCCGAGCAGGCCCAGCGCCACGCCGCCCTTGCGCGCCCCGTAGAAGAGGCAGACCAGCACGATCGCGAGCTGCAGCAGAAAATCCAAGGCAACCCCCCCTTATTCTTAGTTTTTCGTCATCGGTACCCGCACACCACCGGGCGCGATGAATCCATCACGCCGGGCTCTGCCCGACACCGGTCAAGCCACTGCCACCGGAATCTTGCCGATCTTCGCCCGCCACTGCGCCGGCCCCGTCTTGTGGACCGCGCTGCCGGTCGAGTCGACCGCGACGGTCACCGGCATGTCCTGCACCTCGAACTCGTAGATGGCCTCCATGCCGAGATCCGGGAACGCCAGGACAGTGGCCTTGCGGATCGCCTTGGATACGAGATAGGCCGCACCGCCCACCGCGATACAGTAGACCGCCTGGTGGCGCTTGATCGATTCCGTCGCCAGGGCGCCGCGCTCGGATTTGCCGACCATGCCGAGCAGACCCGTTTGCGCCAGCATCGGCTCGACGAACTTGTCCATGCGCGAGGACGTCGTCGGGCCGGCCGGTCCCACGGCTTCGTCGCGCACCGCATCGACCGGACCGACATAGTAGATGAAGCGGTTCTTGAAATCGACCGGCAGCTTCTCGCCGCGCGACAGCATCTCGACCAGCCGCTTGTGCGCGGCATCGCGGCCCGTGAGGAGCTTGCCGGAGAGCAGCAGCCGTTCGCCGGACTTCCACGTCAGCACGTCCGCGCGCTTGATGGTGTCGAGATCCACGCGACGGCTCGTGCTGAAGTCGAGCGTGAGCTTCGGCCAGTCATCGAGGCTCGGCGGCTCTATCTTCGCCGGACCGCTGCCGTCGAGCGTGAAATGAGCGTGGCGCGTCGCCGCACAGTTCGGCAACAGCGCAACCGGCTTGGAGGCCGCGTGCGTGGGGTAGTCGTTGACCTTGACGTCGAGCACCAGCGACAGCCCGCCGAGACCCTGCGCCCCGATGCCGAGCGCGTTGACCTTGTCGAAGAGCTCGAGCCGCAGTTCCTCGGCACGATTCGACGGACCGCGCGCCTGCAACTCGTGGATGTTGATCGGGTCCATCATGCCCCACTTCGCCATCAGCATCGCCTTCTCGGGCGAACCGCCGATGCCGAGTGACAGAATCCCGGGCGGACACCAGTCCGCGCCCATGGTCGGCACCATCGAGAGCACCCAGTCGACGATGCTGTCGTTCGGCAACAGCATCGCGAACTTCGACTTGTTCTCGGAGCCGCCGCCTTTCGCCGCGACGATCACCTCCACCGTGTCGCCGGGGACGAGCTCGACGTGCACCACCGCCGGCGTGTTGTCGCCGGTGTTCTTCCGCGCCCCGTCGGGATCCGCGAGCATCGAGGCACGCAGCTTGTTGTCCGGGTAGGTATAGGCGCGGCGGACGCCCTCGTCGACCATCTGCTGCAGGCTCATCTTCGTGTCCCAGCGCACGTCCATCCCGACGCGAATGAAGGCGATCGCGATCCCCGTGTCCTGACACATCGGGCGGTGCCCCTCGGCACTCATGCGCGAATTGATGAGGATCTGGGCCATCGCGTCCTTCGCGGCCGGCGATTCTTCGGCCTGATAAGCCTCGTACAGACCCTTGATGTAGTCGACCGGGTGGTAGTAGCTGATGAACTGGAAAGCGTCGGCGACGCTCTGAATGAAGTCTTCCTGGCGAATCGCGGCCATATGATCCTCCCCCTCAAGCGTTGCGGCGGCGCATCCTTTGCCGCCGATAGAGTTGACCTGTGTTCTGCAGTCGCGCTGGACCGACATTCGTTGCCGCTAGTATGCACCGGCTCCCGCGCCGAAGTCGCCCATTTCCTTCAACCCAACGCGGGAATCAGGGCAGGCACGAGCAGCCCCACCGAGGTCCTCGCCCTTCAAGGCGATGTCGAACCCCGGAAAGAGAACTTCGAGGCGCTTACCGTCGTCGTAGAGAGTACGCGGTGGCGCATACTTGCCGAAAGATGTCGGGCACGACGCCCTTCGCTTCCCAACGCTCGGATTGCCAGCGGCTCGCGAGCGGGGTGCGTTCCATCACTACCGCGACGCTCTGCCGCAGGGGCATCGAGAGCAAGGCCGTCGCAGGCTCATGCTCGACTCGCTCACCCATGTCGCACTCCGTGGCGGGTTGGAACGGATTGCCGGCTTTTGCAATAATTCCGACCAGAACGCTGTGGTGCGGCCGAGCCGGCCAGGCCGCCGCAATGCAGCAAACACATTCGCATGTCCAGGACTGCACATGACCCGACCCGGCACGACGCGCCCCAACCGCGGCCCGAGGACATGCTGCGCGCCGGAAACGACAAGGTGACAGCCGTCGCGCGCCGCGTCAAGGATGCGCTCGGGCGACCGCTGCGCGACCTGCGCGTCTCGGTCACCGATCGCTGCAACTTCCGTTGCGTCTACTGCATGCCGCGGGAAGTGTTCGGCGCGGATCATCCGTTTCTCGAACGCAGGGAGATCCTCTCGTTCGAGGAAATCGTGCGTCTCGTCGGCATCTTCAAGTCACTCGGCGTCGAGAAGGTGCGCTTGACCGGGGGCGAGCCGCTTCTGCGCCGGGATCTCGAGCGCCTGATCGCGATGCTGGCCGATGCAGGCGACCTCGACCTCACGCTGACCACGAACGGTTCCATGCTCGGGCGGAAGGCGGCTGCCTTGAAGGCGGCGGGCCTCTCCCGCGTCACGGTGAGCCTCGACTCGCTGGACGAGGGCGTATTTCGCGCGATGAACGACGCCGACTTTCCGGTGGCCAAGGTGCTCGACGGGATCAAGGCAGCCGCGGCCGCCGGGCTCGCGCCGATCAAGGTCAACATGGTGGTCAAGCGCGGGGTGAACGAGGACAGCATCCTGCCCATGGCACGCTTCTTCAAGGGTTCCGGACACGTGCTGCGCTTCATCGAATACATGGACGTGGGTCACAGCAACGGCTGGCGCATGGACGACGTGGTCCCGGCCGCTGAGATCGTTGCGCGCATCGGCCGCGAGTTGCCGCTGGCGCCGGTCGATCCGAACTACCGCGGCGAAGTCGCCGAGCGCTACCGGTATCTGGACGGCAGCGGCGAGGTCGGCGTGATCGCCTCCGTGACGCGCGCGTTCTGCCGCGACTGCAATCGCGCGCGGCTCTCCACCGAGGGCGTGCTCTACACCTGTCTGTTCGCGACCCAGGGGCACGACCTGCGAGCGCTCCTGCGCGGCGGTGCTTCCGATGGCGAGGTCCGGCGCACCCTCACCGATCTCTGGTCGGTGCGCGCCGATCGCTACTCGGAGATCCGCAGCGCGGCCACCGCGACCTTGCGCAAGATCGAGATGTCGTACATCGGCGGCTGAGCCGCGAGCCGATGCCAACCGCCTACCGCCCCCAGCTGACGCAGGCGGCCCGACCCGCCACCTTCGACGTCGATGCGATCGACGAGCACGGCAAGGTCGTCCCGACCGCGATCGCCGGCGAACATCCCCTCACGCTCTACGTCGACCGCCGCGAGATCGTGACGCTGATGACACTCGGGCAGGCGCCGGAGGCGCTCGCCATCGGCTACCTGCGCAACCAGCGCCTCGTTGCGCGCATCGAGGACATCGTCGCCGTGCAGGTGGACTGGGAAGTCGACGCCGTCGCCGTGACCACGAAGAGCGGCCTCGCCGATCTCGACCAGCGCATGGCGAAGCGCACGGTCACCACCGGCTGCGGGCAAGGCACCATTTTCGGAGCGTTGATGGACGAGATCGACGCAGTCCGCCTGCCGGAGCACGCCGTGCTCGACGAGGCGACCTACTTCGCGCTGCTCGACAACGTGCGCAAGTACGACACCGTCTACAAGCAGGCCGGGGCCGTGCACGGCTGCGCGCTCGCGGCAGGCGCCCGGATCCTGATGTTCGTGGAAGACGTGGGCCGCCACAACGCGGTGGACGCGATCGCTGGCCAGATGTGGCTCGACCGCATCGAGGGCGGCGACAAGATCTTCTACACGACCGGGCGCCTCACCTCGGAGATGGTGATCAAGACCGCGCAGATGGGCATCCCCTTCCTGGTCTCGCGCTCCGGTCTCACGCAGATGGGGTACGAGGTCGCGCAGCAGGTCGGCCTCACCATGATCGGTCGCGCGACCGGCCGGCACTACCTCCTCTTCACCGGGCAGCATCGTTTCCGGCGCGCGTCGGAAACGATGCCTGCTCAAAGCCGATCGTGACCGGGATCACGGGACTCATCCTGGCGGGCGGCCGCGGCCGACGCATGGGCAGCGTCGACAAGGGGCTGCAGTTGCTGCGGGGGAAGCCGATGGCGCAGTGGGTGCTGGAACGCCTGGCGCCGCAGGTCGATGAGGTGCTGGTCAACGCCAACCAGAACGTCGAGTCCTATGCGACGCTGGGTTGCCGCGTCGTGGGCGACGCGCTGGGCGGGTTCGCGGGGCCGCTCGCGGGGCTGCAAAGCGGCCTCACCCACGCCCGCCACGAGCTGGTGATGACGGTGCCCTGCGATTCGCCGTTCCTGCCGCGCGATCTCGTCGCGCGCCTGCGTCAGGGGCTCGATGTCGCGCAAGCCGACCTCGCAGTCGCGAGAACCGGTCAGCAGGCGCATCCCGTGTTCTGCCTCTGCCGCCGCGGCCTGCTGCCTCACCTCACCTCGTATCTGGCCGGCGGAGGCCGCAAGATCGATGCGTGGTACGCGACGCTGCGGGTCGCGGAAGCAGCGTTCGACGACGAAGCGGAAGCCTTCTCCAACATCAACACGCACGAGGAACTCGCGGCGTTCGAGTCGGGCCTGCCCATCGGGCAGCTGGTCATCGATCCCGAGGGGGAGCCGCCATCGTCATGGCCGCCGCGGCATTGAACGCGCCGAACAGGCCGACGTCGTCGTTGGTGACGATGTGCACCGGCATCTCCGCCATCAGCCCGGAGAATCGTCCCTTCGCGGTGACCCCCCGCAGGAACGCGCCTTCGCGCAGCTGCGGCAGAATGCGCGGCGCGATGCCGCCCGCGACGTAGATCCCGCCGCGCGGCAGCACGGCGAGCGCGAGGTTTCCGGCGAAGCGGCCGTAGGCGGAGACGAAGATCGCGAGCGTCCGCACCGCCCAGGGATCGCTCCCGGCGAGGGCCGCCTCGGTGATCTGGGGCGCGGTCAAGGTCCCCGCCGCGCGCCCTTCGTGGCGGCGGACGAAGGCGTAGGTCGCCTCCAGACCCAGTCCCGATACCACGCGTTCCCACGATGCGTGACCATGCTGCTCGAGCAGATGGCGCAGGAGCGCGATCTCCAGCTCGCCCAGCGGCGCGAAGTCCGCGTGACTGCCTTCGGACGGCAGGGCGATGTAACTCCCGTTCGCGGGCACGAGGACCGACACGCCGAGCCCGGTGCCGGCGCCGACCAGCAGGCGCGGCGCATCTGCCCGCGGCAGGCCGGGCTGCAGGGTCACGAGATCCGCCGCGGCGAGGCTGTCGATGCCGCGACCGACCGCCTCGAAATCGTTGAGCAACGCGAGCGGCAGGTTGCCGAGCGCGGCACCGAGCTCGCGCGCGTTCACCTGCCACGACACGTTCGTGAGCCGCACGTTGCCGTCGATGACCGGACCGGCCACGGCGATGCCCGCCGCCGCCGGCGTCGGCCCACCGCACGCAGCGAGAAACTCGGTCAGAATCGACGCCGCCGACGGATACTGCTGGCTCGGGTAACGGGCCCGGTGGTGGATATGCCAGTGGCCTTGCTCGCGCGCGGCCAGCGCGACGCGGCTGTTGGTGCCGCCGATGTCGGCGGCGAGGTAGAGAGCGCTCATGTCATGGTCGCCGTGAATGGGATGAAGAATCGGCCGTTCCTACGCCTCGCGCGTGGTGTCCGCCGCCGCTTCCGCCACCGCGCGCACCAGCGTCGCGGGCGCGGCCCCCCCGATCGACTCCGGCTTCGCGATGAAGAAGCCCTGGGCGAAATCCACCCCGAGCCCCTGCAGCTTGCCCAGCGTGATCTCGTCCTCGACGAACTCCGCCACCGTTCGCATGCCCAGGATGTGGGCGATGCGATTGATCGCCTCGACGATGGCATAGTCCATCTGGTCCACCGCCATGTCCTTCACGAACGTGCCGTCGATCTTGAGATAGTTGACCGGCAGATACTTGAGGTAGGCAAAGGACGACATCCCGATGCCGAAGTCGTCGAGTGCGAAGGTGCAGCCGAGCGCCTTCAGCTCGTGCATGAGCTCGGCCGCCTTGTTCAGGTTCGCAATCGCAGTGGTCTCGGTGACTTCGAAGCAGAGCAACCCTCGCGGCAGTGCGTGTTCGGTGAGCAAGGCACGCAGGAATCCGGGGAAGCTGTTGTCGCTCATGCTGGCGCCGGACAGGTTCACGGTGTAGAAGCCACCCGCTTCCAACTGTTCGAGATCGCGCGGGATGCGCCCGGCGGCCACCTCTTCCGCCAGGAACTCGACGAGCGTCGTGATCACCCAGCGATCGACGGAAGTGAGCAGGTTATAGCGCTCCGCGGCGGGCATGAAGGCCATCGGCGGCAGCACGTTGCCGCTCGCGTCGATCATCCTGACCAGCACCTCGTAGTGCGGCTGCTGGTGGGAATCCCCGTGCAGCGGGATGATCGCCTGACGGAACAGGCGGAAGTTGCCGGCCTCGAACGCCTGGTTGATCTGCGAGATCATCTGCAGCTCGCCAGTGCGCTGCGTGAAGCGGCGATCCTGTGGCCGGTGCACCTGGACGCGGTCGCGACCCTTGTTCTTGGCTTCGTAGCACGAGGCATCGGCCGCCGCCAGAACGCGCGCGGTGGTCCCGCTGCGCGCATCGAGCGGCACCAGACCGATGCTCACGCCGACGCTGAAGCTCTTGGCCGTCCACACGAACCGGAAATCGCGCACGGTGTCGCGAATGGCATTGGCGATTCTGACCGCCTGTTCGAGCGGGCACGACTCCAGGAGCGCGCCGAATTCATCGCCGCCCAGGCGCGCCAGTGTGTCGCTTGCCCGCATCCGCGACTGCATGACCTTGGTGAGTTGGCGCAGGAACTCGTCCCCCGCGGCATGACCGCACGTGTCGTTGACGGTCTTGAAGTTGTCGAGATCGAGGTAGAGCAGCGCGTGATGAACCTCCTCGCCCTTCGCGCTCTCGAGCAGCTTGGCGAGCCTGCGCTCGAACTCGCGCCGATTCGCAAGCCCGGTCAACACGTCGTGTGTCGCCTGCCAGGAGAGCTGCTGCTCCATCTCGCGCAGCTGGCTCACGTCGTGGAAGACGACGATCATGCCCACCACCGCGCCTGCGCTGTCGCGGATCGGCGAGCAGCAATCGCGTACCGCGAACTCGTTGCCCGCGCGGTGCTGCAGCAGGATCGGGCGGCCTTCGGCCTCTGCCCGCGCCGAGACGTCGCCGACACGGTAGACGATCTGGTTGCGCGACTCGTCGTGGACGACCCGGTACACGCGGGCAAGCGGGTTGCCGCGTGCCTCGTCGATACGCCAGCCCGTAAGATCTTCCGCGACTGGATTCATGTAGTCGACCAGCCCCTCGCCGTCGGTGGTGACGACGCCGTCGCCGATCGAGTGCAGCGTCACCTCGGCACGTTCCTTTTCGCGGTAGAGCGCGGCCTCGGTGCGGGTGATCTTGCGGCTTACGACGTAGGCGATGAGGCCGCCGAACAGCAGCACGCCGGCCCCGTTCGCCGCCATGAAGATGAGCGCAGCGTGTGCCTCGCGGTTCGCCTTCGCCACGCCTTCCACGGCCGCCGCGCGCTTCGCGTCCATGAGCACCGTCAAGCGCTCCTGCAACTGCTGCTGGAGCGGGAGCACGGCACCGCGGATCGGCCTGCCGTCACCGCTGCGCAGCGTATCGATGCCCTTGGTGAGCGCTGCCTGCGCGAGCTCTTCGCTGGCGATCACGGCGTCGAAGGCGGTGCGCTCGCTGTCGGTCATCTCGGCTGCGCCGAGCTTGCGCGTTACGTCGACCCACTCGAGGCCGAGCAGTTGCAGGCGTCGCTCCGCCCAGTTGGTGCGCGCCTGGCCGCCCTCGGCCGCAAGCGCGTAGACGACCTCCGTGCGCTGGCGCGAGACGTTGAGCAGAGAGGCGATCAGGTCGGTCTTCGCCTGCTGCGCATCGAGACTGCGGTTCACGGCCTGCACGCGCATGAGGCCACCGACCGTGGCGCCCAGCATGAGCGACAGCAGCAATCCGAAGCCCACCGCGAGCGCGAGCCTCGACTGAATGAAGGGGACGCGGCGCAAGAGCGGCGTCATCGCACGGCACTCGCCGCCTCGCGCGTGCGTGCGAGCCGCGCGTGGGGATCCTGACGGTAGAAGAGCGTGAGTTGCCGGTAGACTTCCGGATATTCGCGCCTGAGAACGCCCGGCGCCCCGAAGAAAGCCTCCGTCACGACAGCGAAAAACTCCCCCGGGTGCTCGGCAGCATAGGGGTCGATCAGCGTGTCCTCGCCGCCGTCGACCCGCTCGCAGAAGTCCGCGTAGGCCGACTCGAACGCCGCCCGCCAGGCATCCTTGCTCATGTCCCGGTGCAGCGGCGGGTAACCATTGGGCTCGCCGTTCAGCATGTCGAGCTTGTGCGCAAACTCGTGGAGCACCACGTTGACCCCGCCGGCATACGCGCCCGGCGCCACGTCGGCCCACGAGAGAATCACCGGCCCGCCGAGCCACGCTTCCCCGGCGAGCACTTCACGATGCGCGTGCACGACCCCGGCCTCGTCGACGTACTCGCGCGGCACCAGGAACTCGTCGGGGTAGACGATGATCTCCGACCAGCCGCGGAAGTATTCGTAATCCAGCTCGAGAATCAGTACACAGGCCTGGGCCGCGATGGCGTAGCGCATGCGATCGTCGAGCTCGAGCCCGGCGGCGCCGTGCGCGTGCTTCTCACCCAGGAAGAGCGTGGCCCACCGCTCGAGCCGCTCGCGCTCGGCGTGGTCGAGGACGCGCAGGAACGGAAAGGACTCGATCGCCGCGGCAAAGACGCGAGCATCCAGCGGACGGCCCTTCAGCACTCGCTGCCGGCGCCATTCCCGCAAGCTCCAGGACACCGCGCGCCCGCCCGCGTCACGAACCGCCGGCCGCGCTGCGCCCGGTTTCGTCCGGCGGCAGCTCGAGCGCGGGCAGCCGACCATCCGTGAGCTCGACGCTCTCGATCTGGGCGAAGCGCTGGCTGATCTTCTGACTCGTCACCTGTACCCTCTCGGCATCCTCGTGCGCCTGGCGGATGTGGTCGGCCAGCTTGCGCATGCGCTCGTCGAAGCGACCGAACTCCCGTCCCAGTTTGGCGAGCTCGTCCTTGATGATGTGCACCTGGCGGCGCGTCTCCACGTCCTTGATGACCGCCCGCGCGGTGTTCAGCACTGCCATCAGCGTCGTCGGCGACACGATCCACACCCGTTGCCGCTGGGCGTGCTCGACCAGGTCCGCGTGATAGGCGTGGATCTCGGCGAACACCGCCTCCGCCGGCACGAACATGACGGCACCATCCGAGGTGACGTCCGGTATGACGTACTTGCTTCCGATGTCGTCCACGTGACGCCTCACATCGGCCTTGAAGAGCCGCTGCGCCTGCGCCCGTTCGAGCTCCGAGATGTCCCCTGCCAGCATCCGGTGATAGTTTTCGAGGGGGAACTTCGAGTCGACCGCGACGAGACCGGTGGGTTCCGGCAGCTTGAGCACGCAGTCGGCGCGGGCACCGTTCGGGAGCGTGTACTGCATGGCAAACGCCTGCGTAGGCAGCACGTTGCGAACCAGCGCCTCGAGCTGCACTTCGCCGAACGCCCCGCGCGAGCGCTTGTCGCCGAGCAGTTCCTGCAGCGTCACGACATTCGTGGTCAGGCCGTCGATCTTCTTCTGCGCTTCGTCGATGGTGGCCAGGCGTTCCATCACGCGGGCGAAAGTGTCGTTCGTGTTCTTGAATCCCTCGTCGAGGCGCTCGGCCACGCGTCCGGAGATCTGGTCCAGGCGCGTATCGACGCCCCGCGCGAGCGTCCCCACGCTTTCGGAGAGCTGCTGAGACGTGCGATGAAGCGCCGACTGAATCGCGTCCTGGTCCACGCGCGCCTGCGCCGCCAGCGCGCTCTTGAGCCCGTCGGCAAGCTCGCGCAGCGAGCGCTGCAGGGATTCGCGCTGCTGTCCGAGCTCTCCCATCTGCGAGAGTTGCAGCGATTGCAGCGCTGCCCGCGTCGCGCCGAGCTCGTGCCCGACCTGCACGCGCACCCGCTCGGAAGACTCGGAGAGTGCTCGCGCAGTGCGTTCGGACTGGTCTGCGAGCCCCTCGTGCAGCCCGGAGAGGATCTCACGGTGCTTCAATTCGGCAAGCTCCTGCAGATGCGCTCGTGTCCCCGCAATCGCTCGCAGCAGCACGAAGAGTGCGATCACCGCGACCAGCAGCGCCGCGAGGCCCAGACCGGCTGCCGCCGCGAGAAGGGTCTCTGCAGGAACTTCTGCCATCGGGAAAGTATAGCAGCCGCCCTGCCATTAGGCTTTCCAGGCCGGCAGCAGGCGCGCTTGCGGCCTGCGGAGCGCTCAGCCGAGCGCGCGCAGCGTGCTGAGCGGAGGATGATCGAGGGTGCCGCGCGTGCCGAGCCAGCCGGCAAAGGCGACCCCGCTCGCGCCGCATGCGACGCCCGCGACCCACACCCACGGATTCCACGTGAAGGGGATGTGCAGGAGACTCACCGACACACCGTAGCTCAACGCGGTGGCGAAGGCCGCCGCGAGCAGGCCGGCGAGCGCGCCGATCAGCGCGAACTCCGCCACGTGTGCGGCGACCAGCTGGCGGCGGCCGGCGCCCAGCGTGCGCAGGATCGCAGCGTCATGCAGGCGTTCGTCCCGGGACGCGCTGATCGCGGCATAGAGCACCGCCAGACCGGCCGCCAGCGTGAAGATGAAGACGAACTCCACCGCTTTCGCCACCTGGTCCATCATTTTCTGGATGCGCTGCAGGATGGCGGCAACGTCGATCACGAGGAAATTGGGAAAGTTCTGGACCAGCCGGTTCATGAAATCCGACCGGTCGGGCGGCAGGAAGAAACTGCTCACGAACGTGACCGGCAGACCGTCGAGCAGCCCGGGCGGGGCGATCACGAAGAAGTTGACGCGAAAGGAATCCCACTCGACTTTCCGCAGACTGGTCACGCGCGCCCGCACCGCGGTCCCGGCAACGTCGTATGTGAGCTCGTCGCCGAGCCGGATGCCGAGCGTGTCGGCGATCCCGCTTTCCACGGAAAGCTGCGCGACGTTGCGCTCGCCGGGGTTCCACCAGCGCCCCTCGACGATGATGTTGTCGTCCTTCGGGCGCTGCGCCCAGGACAGGTTGAACTCGCGGTCGATGAGCCGCCGCGCCCGCTCGTCCGGAAAGTCCGCGGGTCCGATCGTCCGGCCGTTGACCGCGGTGAGCCGCCCGCGCACCATCGGGTATGCGGTGGGGACCGGCAGCCCCGCTGCCCCGAAGAACCCGGCGAGCGCTTCGGTCTGGTCCGGCTGAATGTTGACGAGGAAGCGGTTGGGCGCGTCGGCCGGTAGCGTAGTGCGCCAGTTGTCGAGGAGATCGCCGCGGGTGAGCGTCAGGAGCAGCAGGGCCATGATGCCCAGCCCGAGCGCGCAGACCTGCGTGAGCGTGGACAACCGGCGCCGCTCCAGGTTGGCGATGCTGAAGCGCCACGCGAATCCCGCATCCTTCGCACCCCGCACGAGCAGCCGCAGCGCCAGCCAGGAACTGAGCGCGGCGAGCAGGATGAGCCCGGCCGTCCCGGCCAGGACGTAGACACCGAGACGCAGGCCGTCGGCCTCCCACAAGAGCAGCGCCGCCACCATCGCCACCCCGGCGGCATAGCCGGCAGCGCCCCAACCGGTCGGCGCGCCGAGGTCGCGGCGCAGCACCCGCAGGGTCGGCACCCGGCCCAGCGCGATCACGGGCGGCAGACCGAATCCCGCGAGCAGCACGAAGCCCGTCACGACGCCGTGCACCGCAGGCATGAGCCCGGGCAGCGGCAGCTCGACGCCGATCAACGTGGCGAGCAGCCGGCCGAGCAGCGCCTGCCCGGCGAAGCCGACCGCGCAGCCGATAAGGCTCGCCGCCGCGCCGAGCATCATGAAGAGGAACACGTGCAGGCGCAGGATCGCGCCCTGGCTCGCCCCCAGACAGCGCATCATCGCGCACGCGTCCAGGTGCCGTTGCAGGTAGCGGCGCGCACCGAGCGCGACCGCGACCGCGGCCAGAACGACGCTCGACAGCGCCGAGAGCCCGAGGAAGCGCTGCGCTTTCTCGAGCGCCGACTTGATCTCGGGGCGCGCCTCCCGCACATCCTCGATGCGCTGACCCGCGCCGATCCTGCGCTTCGCGAAGTCGCGATACGACTCGATCGCGCGCGCATCGCCGGCCAGCAGCAGGCGATAGCTCACCCGGCTGCCGGGCTGGATCAGTCCTGTGGCGGGCAGGTCGGCAGGATTCATGATGAGTCGCGGCCCCAGACTCAGGAATCCGACCGCGGCTTCCGGCTCCTGCACGATGACGCCGGCAATGCGAAACCCGCGCTCGCCGAGTCCGATCTCGTCGCCCGTCTTCACGCTAAGGCGCGCCAGCAGCCGATCGTCGACCCAGACCGTGCCCGCCGCGGGCGCCTGCCGCGTCGCCGCGCCGACATCGATCGATCGCTCGCCGATGCGCAGCTCGCCGCGCAGCGGATAGCCCGATTCCACCGCCTTGATCTCGGCCAGCACGTTGATGTCCGCGGCGAGCACCATGCTCGGGAACTTGAGCAGTTCGACGGTGGCGAGTCCGGCCCGGCGTGCCTCGTCGCGAAACGCAGCCGCCAGCGGACGGTCCGACACCACCACGAGGTCCGCCCCGAGCAGATTGTTGGCCTCGTTGCCCAGCGCCGACTTCATCCGATCGGCGAAGAACGCAACCGTCGTGACGCTCGCCACCGCGATGACGAGCACCGCCGCCAGCACTCTCAGCTCGCCCGCCCGCCAGTCACGGGCCAACATGCGCGCGGCGAACGCAGCCGATCTCATCGCACCGTCTCGTCCGCGGTCAGCCGCCCCGCGGCGATGCGCAGCCGGCGCCGGCAGCGCCCGGCCAGCGCCTCGTCGTGAGTCACCAGCAGGAGCGTGGTGCGGCTCTCGCGATTGAGAGCGAACATGAGCTCGATGATCTCCTGGCCGGTCGCTGCATCGAGATTGCCGGTCGGCTCGTCGGCGAGCAGGAGGCGCGGATTGCCGGCGAATGCGCGGGCGATAGCGACGCGCTGCTGCTCGCCGCCGGACAGCTGCTTCGGGCGGTGCGCCAGGCGTGCGCCGAGACCGACCCGCCCGAGCAGCGCGGTTGCTGCCTCGCGCGCACCGGGGCTGCCGGCCAGCTCGAGCGGCAACATGACGTTTTCGAGCGCGGTGAGCGCCGGCAACAGCTGGAACGACTGGAACACGAACCCCACCATCCGCCCGCGCAGCGCCGCCCGGCCGTCCTCGTCCAGCGCGAAGAGATCGACGCCGTCGAGCACGACGCGCCCCGCCGTCGGTGTGTCGAGCCCGGCCATCAGCCCGAGCAGCGTGGTCTTCCCCGAGCCGGAGGCGCCGAGTATCGCAACCGCTTCGCCCTCTTGCACGTCGAAGGTCACGTCATCGAGAATCGTGAGCCGCCCGGAGCCGCTTTCGACCTGCTTCGTGAGGGTGGAGACACTGAGGATCGGTCCGCGAGGTTGACCTGACATGTTCAAGAAGTGTGTGCTCTTTCTGTTCGGTTGGATGGCGTTGTCGGCATATGCGCAGCCGGTGCTGCTGATCTACGGCGACAGCCTGTCGGCGGGTTACGGGTTGCCGCAGGACCAGGGTTGGGTGGCCCTGCTGGCCGACCGCCTGCGGGCCGAGAAGTTCACTTACCGGGTGGTGAATGCGAGTGTCAGCGGGGAAACGACCCTGGGTGGCGCGAAGCGGCTGGAAGCGGTGCTCGCCCAGCACCGGCCTGCCATCGTCGTCATCGAACTGGGCGGCAACGACGGACTGCGCGGCCTGCCGCTCGCCACCACGCGCCAGAATCTCGAAACGATGATCCGCACGGCAAGGAGCGCCGGCGCCCAACCGCTCATTGTCGGCATGCAGCTGCCGCCCAACTACGGCACGGCCTACACCGAAAAGTTCCAGGCCTTGTTCGAGGGCGTGGCGCGCGAACAGAAGGTGCCGCTGGTGCCCTTCATGCTGGCTGGGTTCGGCGAGAAGCGCGAGTACTTCCAGGCCGATGGCATACACCCGACGGCGGCGGCGCAGCCGCTCATGCTCGACAACGTGTGGCCGGTGCTGCGCCCGCTGCTGGGCAAGCGGTCGTAGCGCCGCCGCCGTCAGCGGTCGGGGTCGCGCCCGGCGCCGCGGCGAACCGAGAGGGTGACGCTCTTGCGGCGCAGGCGCTCGAATTCGCCGCGCGCGAGGACTTCCTTGAGGAACGCGATGTTGCGCTCGATGCGCTCGCGATAGGGGTTCGCGCCGCCGAAATGGGTGGCCACGATCTCGTGCAGGCCGCCGAACAGTCCGTCGAGCCGCTTTTTCGCCACGTTCTCGTAGAACCCGGGCGTCTTCGCGAGCAGGTCGGCGGCCGAGGCGTAGCGGATCTCGATCGAACCATCCGCATGCTCGCGCTGTGCGATGCCCGCCAGCACGAACTCCTCGTAGAGGAAATCGCGGCACTTCTCGAGATAGATGCGATCGGCCATCTGCCCAATGAGGTCGGCGCTCCCGAGCATGCAGCCCAGGCGCCGGTCGAGCGGATCGGGCAGTTCCAGCCGGTCGATCGGGATCTCGTAACCGGTGAAATGGACCAGGCGCGTCGCCCGCGCGACGTGCCGACCGAGCCCGATTTCGGGCAGGTAGCGCGCCAGGAAGCGGGCGCTGCGCGACACGTGGACGAGCGTATACTCCGCGCCGCTCGTGCGGTTGCGGTCGTCGCGTTCGAGTATGTAGCCGGAATCGTGGAACAGCGCGGTGATGACGCCGATCAGGGCGCGCTCCGCGCCGAGGGCGTCGTCGGTGCTCGATGCCCGATCGTGGCCGTCGAGCAGCCGCGTCATGGCAAGCGTGATGTCGAGGGTGTGGCGCAGGTCGTGGTACTTGGTGTCGCAGGCCTGAAATCCGGGCATTTCCCCTCTGAAGAGCCGACCCACATCCGCGAACACCTGATCCAGGACCGCGAAGTCGCTGGCTGGATAGCGCCGGCCGAGGATTTCCCGGACCGCCGCGCACACCGCCACCACGTCCTCGAGGTTCACGGCGTCCTTGACGTCCTGCGGAAAGGGGCTGACATCCATTGTGGGAAGGTCCGGTGGGAGGGCTGGAGGAGGTCTCGTCGGCGGGGCAGCAAAGCGCGCGCCACGCGGGAATATCCGCAAGCAGCCCGTGGATCGACGGCACGCGACGGGTCGGAGAGTCTCCCGAGAGTCTGTAGAATCGCCGTCGTTTGCCCAGGAGTGCTCCCGTTGCGCGCCGAATTCGAAGCGTCCGTCGCCCAGGTACCCGAATTCGACGCGGTGATCGACGTGCGCTCGCCTGCCGAGTTCGCCGAGGATCGCATCCCGGGCGCACGCAACCTGCCGGTGCTGGACGATGTGGAGCGCGCCCGCGTCGGCATTCTGTACAAGCAGGTCTCGGCGTTCGAGGCGCGCAAGGTCGGTGCGGCACTCGCTGCCCGCAACATCGGACTGCATATCGAGCGCGAGTTCCTGGACCGGCCCAAGGGCTGGCGGCCGCTGGTCTACTGCTGGCGCGGCGGCAAGCGCAGCGAAGCCATGGCCCATGTGCTGCGCGAGGTCGGCTGGCCGGCGGCGCGGCTCGCCGGCGGCTACCGGGCGTACCGCCGCGCGGTGATCGACGACCTCGAACGTCTGCCCGCGGCGTTGAACTTCCGGGTCATCTGCGGGCGCACGGGGAGCGGCAAGAGCCGTCTCTTGCGTGCCCTGGAGAACACGGGAGCGCAGGTCCTCGATCTCGAAGCATTGGCTCAGCATCGGGGCTCGGTGCTCGGCACCCTGCCGGACGCCGCGCAGCCCCCCCAGAAGTGGTTCGAGAGCCTGGTGCGGGAACGGCTCAGCGCCTTCGCGCCGGCCCGTCCGGTATTCGTGGAGGCGGAAAGCCGCAGGATCGGCCGGCTGACCGTGCCGGAGACGCTCATGGCGGCGATCCGGGCAGGCGCCTGCCTCAGCCTCGAGGCCGATCTGGCCGCGCGCGTGGCGTTGCTCGAGGACGAATACGCGCATCTCGTGGCTGACGTCGAGAGCTTGTGCGCGAAGCTCGCGCTGCTCACGAACCGGCACGGGCGCGAGCGCATCGCAGCCTGGCAATCGCTCGCGCGGTCGGGTCGCATCGCGGAGCTCGTCGCCGATCTCCTCGAGCGACATTACGATCCCGCCTACCAGCGTTCGACCGGCGGGAACTTCGCCCGGCTCCACGACGCAGCGCCCGTCCTGCTGCCGGGCATACGGGATGTGGATTTCGCAAGCCTCGCACGGGAGCTTGCCGCGCAGCCCTGAAGGCACGCCGCCGCGATATAATCCGCCCTCCGTCCGCTTCCCCTTGCCGATGCATGTCGTCCAGGAGCCCCTTGCGCGCTCCCGCCTCCTCCTGTTGCTGCTCGCCGTGGCCGTCGTCTGGTTCGGCAACCTGGAATACCGGAAGCTGTTCCACCCGGACGAAGGACGCTATGCGGAGATTCCGCGCGAGATGGTGGCCTCGGCCGACTGGCTCACGCCGCGGCTGAACGGCATCAAATACTTCGAGAAACCGCCGCTGCAGTACTGGGCCACTGCCGCCGCGTACCGCGTCTTCGGTGAAGCGCAATGGACGTCGCGGCTGTGGACTGCGCTGTCGGGCTTCCTCGCCGTCCTGCTGACCTATGCCGCGGGGTTGCGGCTGTCCGGTCCTGATGCCGGCCTGTACGCAGCCCTGCTGCTGGTGAGCAGCGCCGGGTTCGTGCTCGGCGGACACTACAACACCCTCGACATGGGGCTCACCTTCTTCCTGACCCTCGCGCTGGTGGCGTTTCTCTTCGCACAGCGCGACCACCAGACGCGCCGCGGGCGCGCGCTCTGGATGCACGTCGCCTGGGCGGCGGCCGCCGGGGCAGTGTTGAGCAAGGGGCTCGTCGGCGCCGTGTTGCCAGCAGGCGGACTGGTCGCCTACACGCTGCTCACGCGGGATTTCGCCGTCTGGCGCAGACTCAATCCCGTGACCGGCGTGTTGCTCTTCCTCGCGCTCGCAGCGCCGTGGTTCGTCCAGGTGTCGCTCGCGAACCCCGAGTTCCCGCGCTACTTCTTCATCCACGAGCACTTCCAGCGCTTCCTCACGACGGCGCACTACCGCGATCAGCCCTGGTGGTTCTTCCTGCCGGTGCTGGTGCTCGGTCTGCTGCCGTGGACCACCCTGGTGCCGGGCGCGCTCGCGCAGGCATGGCGGAGCGAGTCCGATGGCAGCGGCTTTCGCGCCCGCCGCTTCCTGCTCGCCTACGCCGGGTTCATCCTGCTCTTCTTTTCCGCGTCGAGTTCGAAGCTCGAAGCCTACGTGCTGCCGATGCTGCCCGCCATCGCGCTCCTGCTGGGCGAACGGGTGGCAGCGCTCCAGCCGGGCAGACTGCGCCGGCACCTCGTGTTCGCTCTCACCCTGGGCCTCATCGTGCTCGCCGCGCCCATCGTATTGCGCCGCTTCGGCCCGGTTGAACTCGCCGCGCTGCCCGAAACATTCGACCGCTGGCTCCAGGCGGCGGGCGCGGTGCTCGCGGCCGGTGCGGCTGGTGCGCTCCACCTGGCGGGGCGCGGCAGACCGCGGGGCGCGGTCGTGGTCGCTGCGCTCGCGGCGCTGGTGGCCGCGCAGTTCGGCAACAGCGGGGCCGAAGCGCTGTCGCCAGCGCGTTCCGGGTATGATCTCGCCGTGAAGATCGCACCCCTGCTCCGGCCGGACACGCCGTTCTACAGCTTCGGCATGTACGAGCAGACGATCCCCTTCTATCTCAAGCGCAAGACGACCCTGGTCGGCAGCGCAGAAGAGATGGCGTTCGGGCTTGGCCAGGAGCCGCAGCTCTGGATCGGCGATCCGCGGGATTTCGAACCGCGCTGGCGGTCGGAGCCGGGGGCGCTCGCGATCATGCGCCCCGTATACTTCGACCTGCTCGCGAAGTTTGGAGTGCCAATGCGCGTGGTAGCGAACGACGACCGTTACGTCGTGGTGACGAGCCCGTGAGCGCGCTCAGCTTCATGCTCGTCTTGATCGGCGTGCTGCTGAACGCTGCCGCGCAGTTGCTGCTGAAGGCCGGCACCAACAGCGTCGGCACCTTCGCCTTCAGTCTGGAGAACGCCTTGCCGGTCGGCTGGAAGCTCGCGACCGAGCCGCACATCGTGGGCGGTCTCGCCTGCTACGTCGTGAGCGTCATCGTCTGGATCATGGCGCTGTCGCGGGTCGAGGTGAGCATCGCCTATCCGATGCTCTCCGTGGGATACGTCGTCAACGCGATCGCCGCCTGGTACCTGTTCGGCGAAGCCGTGTCGGCGACCCGCCTCGCCGGCATCGGCATCATCATCCTCGGCGTCTACGTCGTCGCGCGCAGCTGATGCGAACGAACACCGACCACCCTGCCACCGCAGACGCGGTTTCGTATCTGCCGTTCACCCGGCCGACGATCGACGAGGAGACCATCGCCGGCGTCGCCGACGTGCTGCGCTCCGGCTGGATCACGAGCGGCCCGCAGGTGAAACGGTTCGAGGCCGAGCTCTCGTCCTACCTCGGCGGCCGTCCGGTGCGCACGCTCGCTTCCGGCACCGGCGCGCTCGAGCTCGCACTCGCGATCGCCGGCATCGGACCGGGCGATGAAATCATCACCACACCACTCACCTGGGTCGCCACGGCCAACGTCGTGCTGCGCGCCGGGGCGCGACCCGTCTTCGTCGACATCGACCCGACCACACGCAACATCGATCTGGATCGCATCGAACCCGCGCTCACCGGGCGCACCCGCGCCCTGCTCCCGGTCGACCTCGCCGGACTGCCGGTGGACCGCGACCGCCTCTACGCCATCGCCCACCACCGTGGACTGCGGGTGATCGAGGACGCCGCGCAGAGCGTCGGCGCCACCTGGAACGGCAGGCGCATCGGCAGTTTCGGTGATCTTGTCTGTCTGAGTTTCCACGCCAACAAGAACCTCACCACCGCCGAAGGCGGATGCCTGGTCCTGAACGACGAGGAGGAAGCGCTGCGCTGCGAGCGGCTGCGCCTGCAAGGCGTGATCCGCCTGCCCGACGGCGAGCAGGAGGTCGAGGTCGCAGGGGCGAAGCTCAACATGACCGATATCGCCGCGCGCATCGGCATCGGTCAGCTGGCCCGCCTCGAAGCATTCACGGCCCGGCGCCGCGCGCTCGCCCGACATTATTTCGCCTGCTTCGACCGCGGCCTCGGGTGCGAGCTGCCGGTGGCCGATTTCGCGAACTCGAACTGGCACATGTTCCAGGTCCTGCTCCCGCTCGAACGCATGAGCCGCGGCGATTTCATGCACGCCATGCACGAACGCGGGATCGGCGTTGGCGTGCACTATCCGGCGCTGCATCTGTTCAAGCTGTACCAGGAGCTCGGCTGGCGCGCCGGACAGTTTCCGCATGCCGAACGCGTCGGGCGCGGCATCGTCACGCTGCCGCTCTTTCCTGCCATGACGGAGGCCGACGTCGAGCGCGTCTGCGCTGCCACGCGCGATGTTCTCCGCAACCATGCCGCGCGCCGTGCCTGAAGTCTCCGTCGTCATTCCGGTCTACAACGAGGAAGCCGGGCTGCCGGCGCTGTTCGCCCGCCTCTACCCGGCGCTCGACGGCATGGGGTCGAGCTTCGAAGTCGTGTTCGTGAACGACGGCAGCCGCGATCGCTCGGCAGCGCTGCTGCGCGAGCAGTACCAACGACGGTCCGATGTCACGCGCGTCATCCTGTTCGCCGCCAACTTCGGCCAGCACATGGCGATCATGGCGGGTTTCGAGCACTGCCGGGGACGCATCGTCGTCACGCTGGACGCCGACCTGCAGAACCCGCCCGAGGAAATCCCGCGCCTCGTCGCCAAGATGGCGGAAGGCTACGACTACGTCGGCACCATCCGCCGCCAGCGGCAGGACAGCTTCTTCCGCCGCTACGCGTCGCGCGCGCTCAACTGGACGCGGGAGCGCTCCACGCGCATCAAGATGACCGACCAGGGGTGCATGCTGCGCGCCTACAGCCGTCCGATCGTCGACGCGATCAACAGCTGCAGCGAGGTGAGCACGTTCATTCCGGCGCTCGCCTACACCTTCGCGCAGCGCCCGGTCGAGATCGAGGTCGCTCACGAAGAGCGTGCCGCGGGCGCGTCCAAGTACTCGCTGTACGCGCTGGTGCGCCTCAACTTCGACCTGATGACGGGGTTCTCGCTGCTGCCGCTGCACCTCGTGTCGATGGGAGGCATCGCGCTTTCCATCGTGTCCGCGCTCTTTGTCGTCTTTCTCGCCATCCGCCGCCTGGTCGTCGGCCCGGAGGCCGAGGGCCTCTTCACGCTGTTCGGAATCGCCTTCTTCCTGCTGGGGATTCTGCTCTTCGCGGTGGGCCTGCTCGGCGAATACGTCGGTCGCATCTATCAGCAGGTGCGCCACCGCCCGCGCTACCTGGTCGAGGCCGTCCTCGAAGCGCGGGACGCGCCCTCCGCCCCGGGCAGCCCGGAGAGCATCACGCGGCTCGACGCCGCGCCCCGCTCGCCCCAGGTGCGATGACGCGCGCGATCGTCTTCGCCTATCACGACGTCGGCTGCCGATGCCTGCAAGTGCTGCTTGCGCACGGCGTCGAGGTACCGCTGGTCCTGACGCACGAGGACGTTCCTGGCGAAGCCATCTGGTTCGACAGCGTGGCAGCGCTGGCAGGCAGGCACGACATCCCGATCATCACGCCCGAGGATCCGAACGAGCCAGCGGTGGTTGA
This sequence comes from Burkholderiales bacterium, assembly GCA_016791285.1. The sequence continues at coordinate 4,234 of JAEUMX010000074.1, read as the reverse complement.
ACGCATTCGCCGCCTCGAGCCGGATTTCCTGTTCTCGTTCTACTATCGACGCATGCTGCAACCAGCGCTGCTCGAGGTACCGCGCCGCGGCGCGCTCAACATGCACGGCTCGCTGTTGCCGAAGTACCGCGGCCGCGTGCCGGTGAACTGGGCGGTGATCAGGGGTGAGACCGAGACCGGCGCGAGCCTGCACTACATGACCGCGAAACCCGACCAGGGCAATCTCGTCGATCAGATGGCGGTGCCGATCCTGCCCGACGATCGCGCGCTCGACGTGTTCCGCAAGGTCACCGTGGCCGCCGAACTGGTGCTCCACCGATCGCTGCCGCGGTTGGTCGCGGGAACGGCACCGTCCGTCCCCCAGGACCTCGCCGCCGGCAGCTACTTCGGTGGCCGCCGTCCCGAGGACGGCCGGATCGACTGGAGCCAGCCGGCCCGGTCCATCCACGATCTCGTGCGCGGCGTGGCCCCACCCTACCCCGGCGCCTTCTGCACCCATGCCGGCCACCGGTTGCGCGTGCTCGCCACCGTCCGCATCGCGGCGCCTACGGCGGCGGTCGGGCATCCGGCGCTGCACTTCATCGGCGAACACTGTTGCGTCGAATGCGGCGACGGTAGCTGGCTACGGCTCGCCGCGGTCGAGCTCGACGGCGCGCCCGCCGATGTGAGCACGCTGGCGCAGACGCTGGGACGCGGCCCGCTCCCGTTGCTCACCGAAAACAATCCACCTCCGACTCGCGCATGAAGATCTGCATCCTCGGCGTCAACGGCTTCATCGGCCATCACCTCTCGCAGCGCATCCTGGAGACGACAGACTGGTCGGTCTATGGCATGGACATGCAGAGCGACCGCGTCGAAGACCTGCTCGACCACAAGCGTTTCCGCTTCTTCGAAGGCGACATCACGATCAACCGCGAGTGGATCGAATATCACATCCGCAAATGCGACACGATCCTGCCGCTGGTGGCGATTGCCACCCCGGCCACCTACGTGCGCGAGCCGCTGCGCGTCTTCGAGCTGGATTTCGAGGCGAACCTGCCGATCGTCCGCTCCTGCGTGAAGTACGGCAAACGGCTGGTCTTTCCCTCGACCTCCGAGGTGTACGGCATGTGCCGCGACGACGCGTTCGATCCGGAGCATTCCGAGCTCGTGCTCGGGCCGATCAACAAGCCGCGCTGGATCTACGCCTGCGCGAAGCAGCTCATGGATCGCGTGATCTGGGGCTACGGCATGGACGGTGAGCTCGACTTCACGCTGTTCCGCCCGTTCAACTGGATCGGGGCGGGCCTCGATTCCATTCACACCGCAAAGGAGGGCAGCTCGCGGGTCATCACGCAGTTCTTCGGCCACATCGTCCGCGGGGAGGACATCAAACTCGTGGACGGAGGCAGCCAGAAGCGTGCTTTCACGCACATCGAGGACGGCATCGCCGCGCTGATGCGGATCATCGAGAACCCTGGCGGAGTGGCGAGCGGACAGATCTACAACATCGGCAACCCCGCCAACAATTTCTCGGTGCGCGATCTCGCACGGATGATGATCGACCTCGCACTCACCTATCCCGAGTATCGCGATACCGCCGAGCGCGTGCGGCTCATCGAGATCCGGTCTGCCGACTATTACGGCAACGGTTATCAGGACGTGCAGAACCGCGTGCCCAAGATCGACAACACCTGCCGCGACCTCGACTGGAAGCCCACGATACCGATGGACGAAGCGCTCAGGCGCATCTTCGATTCGTATCGGACCCACGTCGCGGACGCTCGCGGTCTGGTCGACTGACCACGCCTGCCCCTTCCCGACACGTGCCGTTTCTCGCTCTCAAGGTCGACGTCGACACGCTGCGCGGCACCCGCGAGGGCGTGCCGCGGCTCGTGGACCTCCTGCAGCGCCACGGAGCGGGCGCCACGTTCCTCTTCAGCCTGGGTCCCGATCACACCGGCCGCGCAATCCGCCGCGTGTTCCGCCCGGGGTTCCTGAAGAAGGTGTCGCGGACCTCGGTCGTCGAGCATTACGGCGTCAGGCAGCTGCTCTACGGCACCCTGCTGCCGGGCCCCGACATCGGGCGACGCTGCGGTGCCCTCATGCGCAGCGTCGCGCAGCTTGGCTTCGAGGTCGGCATCCACACCTGGGACCACATCCGCTGGCAGGACCATGTGCAGGACAAGGATGCGGCATGGACGCGCCGCGAAGTGCAGCAGGCGGTCGATCGCTTCGCGGACATCTTCGGTGTAACAGCGCGGACCCATGGCGCGGCGGGATGGCAGATGAATACCCACGCCTATCGCCTGGAGGCGGAATTCGGCTTTGATTACTGCTCCGATACGCGCGGTGACGGCCCCTTCCTGCCGGTGATCGACGGCGCCATCGCGTGCCCTCAGCTGCCCACGACGTTGCCGACGCTGGACGAACTGATCGGTGTCGAAGGCATGGACGTCGACCAGTGCGCGGACTACCTGCTGCGGCTGACGGCGGACGACCGGCGCCAGCATCATGTCTATACGCTGCATGCCGAGCTCGAGGGTATGAAGCTCGCCCGCACGTTCGAGCACCTGCTGCGCGGCTGGCGCCGCCAGGGCTACACGCTCTGCGCCGTACGCACCCATTTCGAGACGCTCGATGTCACCCGTCTGCCACGGCACGCGGTTACGCTCGGCACCGTTCCCGGACGCTCCGGTACCCTCGCGCTGCAGGGTGCGGCCCTTGCTGCCTGACGCCCCTTGCCGGTTGCATCGGTTTGTCCCGACAATAGCCATCCCAGACCACCAAGGAGTTCTACCCGCATATGCTCGATGAGCCCGTCCCCGAGTTCTCCATCCCCGCCACCGGCGGCAAGACCTTCAGCACGTCCGCGCAGCAGGGCAACCCCTTCGTGCTCTACTTCTACCCCAAGGACAACACGCCCGGCTGCACCACCGAGGGTCAGCAGTTCCGCGATCTGCACGACGCGTTCAAGAAGCTCGGGTGCGCCGTATTCGGTGTCTCGCGCGACAGCCTGAAGTCACACGAAAGCTTCAAGGCCAGGATGGGGTTCCCGTTCGACCTCCTCTCGGACGAGAACGAGCAGGCCTGCTCCCTTTTCGGCGTGATCAAGATGAAGAACATGTACGGCAAGCAGGTGCGTGGCATCGAGCGCAGCACGTTCGTCGTCGACGCAGAGGGCATCGTGCGCAAGGCATGGCGCGCCGTGAAGGTGCCGGGCCACGCGCAGGAGGTGCTCGAATTCGTGAAGACGCTGCCGTAGGGCGCGCATGATCAAGCACAAAGAAGCGCCGGCGGTGACGCGACTGCGCCCGGGTGCGAAGCTCTTCGTGCTCGACACCAACGTGCTCATGCACGATCCCACCAGTCTCTTCCGTTTCGAAGAGCACGACATCTACGTGCCGATGGCGACGCTGGAGGAACTCGACAACAACAAGAAGGGCATGTCGGAAGTCTCGCGCAACGCGCGCCAGGCGAGCCGCTTTCTCGACGAGATCGTGACCCACGGCGAGGCCGGCATCGAGGAAGGCATTCCGCTCGAGCGCCACGGGACGAAGCAGGCGACCGGCCGGCTCTTCCTGCAGACGGAGGCGATCCAGGGCGATCTGCCGGTGCGGCTCGCGAGCGGCAAGACCGACAACCAGATCCTGGGCGTGGTCAAGCATCTGCAGGAGCAGCACGAGCGCCGGCAGGTGATCCTGGTGTCGAAAGACATCAACATGCGCATCAAGGCGCGTGCGCTCGCCCTGGCCGCGGAAGACTACTTCAGCGACAAGGTCCTGGAGGACACCGACCTGCTGTACACCGGGCTTTGCGAGCTGCCCGAGGACTTCTGGGAGAAGCACGGCAAGGACATGGAGTCGTGGCAGCAGACCGGCCACACCTTCTACCGGGTGCGCGGACCGCTCTGCGCGCAGTTCCTGGTCAACGAGTTCGTCTACCAGGAAGCCGACAAGCCCTTCTACGCGATCGTGAAGGAAGTATCCGGAAAGACCGCGATCCTGCAGACGCTGAAGGAATACAGCCATGCGCGCAACTCCGTGTGGGGCATCACGACGCGCAACCGCGAGCAGAACTTCGCGCTCAACCTGCTCATGAATCCCGAGATCGATTTCGTAAGCCTCGTCGGCCAGGCGGGCACGGGCAAGACGCTGCTGACCCTTGCCGCCGGGCTCGCGCAGACACTCGAGCAGAAGACCTATTCGGAGATCATCATGACGCGCGTGACGGTGCCGGTCGGCGAGGACATCGG
>JAEUMX010000066.1 GCA_016791285.1 Burkholderiales bacterium | reverse complement strand
AGCTATCGCAAGCTCGGCTATCACATCGGCAAGTGCGTGCTGGAGCCGGCCAAGGAGATGGCGGAGGCCGAGGTCGAGGCCGAAGCCGAGGCGGAGGAGGACGAGCTCCCGGCGCAGCGCACCGACGCATTCTGCGACGTGGAGCGATTGATGGTCGCGCTGCAGTCGATCTGGCACCCCTCCGCGAAGGGCGGCGCGGCGGCGTTCACGCGTCATACCGCGACCCTCGATGCGATCTACGAACGGCTGCGCAACGACCAGCAGCTGCGCTTCCTCGATGCGCAGATCTATCCCAACTGGAAAGCCATCGCGACCGGCACGAAGTACGAGGCGCCGCTCGAACAGTGGCTACCGGACAGCTACCTCGAGCTGCGAGAAGGGTTCTACCTGTGCAACGCGGTGATGCAGCTCATGGAAAACGTCTACCTCGACCTCGAGCTCGAGACTCAGTTCGACCACCCGGACAACCGCGGCTGGATGAACCTGTTCCGGCACTGGGCCTGGTGCAACATGTTCCGCGTGACGTGGGCGCTGAGCGCAGCGACCTACGGCGCGCGTTTCCAGAGCTTCTGCAAGCGCCGGCTGGGTCTCGAGCTCGGTGATGTGAAAGCACAGGACATCGAGAAGACCGGCAGCATCGGCGCGCTCAATTTCCTGGAAGAGAATCTGGTGTCGCAGCTCGTCGCCCAGCACGGGGACTCTCTGCGGCGCGATGCCCTGCGCATCGACCGCATCGAAGTCGTCGTGAGCAACCCGCAACGAGCGAGCCAGTCGATCCGCCTGCCGATCGGCCTGGCCATCACGGTCGCAGGCGCGACTGGCAACCAGCTCGTGTACTTCCGCATCCAGGATCACCTGCGCCGGATGGGCCTCGCCCGTATCGCCCTGCGCCAGCTCATCCAGGCGCGCAAGGTGACGCATGCGCGCCCCCTGTGTCTCGCCAAGCCCGCCATGGAGATCGTCGGGAAGGCGGAGCAGCATCGCTTCGAGCGCCTGTTCCGGTCGGTGCAGTACGAGCTCAACAAAGGATGAGGGCGCGACTCCGCGTCCCCGACGATCAGGTGCGACCGGGTGAAAGCCGCGCAGGGGAGCAAGCCCACGGCACTCGTCGACGGACCAAGCACGCCCAACTTGCACACGAGCCGTTGAGCAACAAGGACAGGCCGTTTATTCTGCCTGTACGCGTTCGACCCCAAATGAGAGGAGGACATCGGTGCGTTCCACCTGGATTCCCACGCTCGCAGCGAGCATTGCGATCGTCTCTGGATGCGCGACCACGGCAGCTGCCGAAACGACCATGGATTCCCGCTTCATCGACCAACCGGGCGATGCTGTCTTCGCGCAGTACGGCCCTCCACGACTGTTACTGTTACCCGGTCGTCCAGCTTCAGCGTCGGCATTCCCAGGGCTCAGCAGGTGATCGTGACGCCGGCGCACACGATTCAGGTCTTCTGCGAAGCGCAGATCACCACGGATGCAAAAGGCATCATCACCCACATTCACGCGAGCCAGGACACGCGCGGCGCCAACATGGGCTTGTCGCGCTGCGCGGAAAGTGTTCGGCGTGAAGTAACGGCCGTGCACTCCTTTGCCGTGGTGGCCAGGCGAGGATGGGGTTGGGAGGATTGGCTGTGATCGAGGGGCGACACGATCGGGATCGCGGCGACGGCGAGCCGAACTTGCAGGGGTAGAGGCGTGTGACTGAACGGGGGCAGGTAGACCGAAGGACGAGCAAGGCGCCTTATCCGCCGTCGATGCCCCTACGCCGAGCACCCGCACCTGGTTCCTGTGGAGGCTGCCGATCATCAGCGGGTTGTGGGTGGCGACGATGAGTTGCCCCTTCTCGGCGCGGATGTTGTCCTGAAGCAGCTTGAGGAAGTCATAGGTCCAAACCGGGTTGAGGTGGGTGTCCGGCTCGTCGAGCAGATAAAGCGACTCGTCGTTCTGGGTGAACAGCAGCAGGCCGAGCACCGTCAGGAGTTGCTGCTCGCCCTCGCTCATCTGGGTGAACTTCACCCGCGTCCCGTCGGTGCGTTCGACGGTGACGCGAACCTCGTCGATCAGATCGCAGAGAAACAGGCTCTCCAGATAACCGAACAGGGTCTTCGAGTCCTCCCCCGCCTCCTTGAGCCCGGCGAGTTCCGCTTCGTTCTTGATGAAGAGATACAGGCGTTCGGTGCTCTCCCCTGTCTGCGCACACGCGCTCCACCGCCTCGGTGTTGCGGATCGGCGCGAGTGCCCGGGCCCACAGCCGATCGAGGAAGCCCTTGAACGCCCCGCGGGCGTACCAGAAGCGCGGATCGCCTTCCGCCAGTTGCGTCTTGTTGGGTGCGCCGCTGCCGCGCCACCAGGGAGTCTTCAGCACAAACAGGGCGGACTCGAAGCGCTCGATGGCGAGGTAATGCTCGAGGAGCTGCCGCGAGGCGTCCGACTGCGCGAGGAAGAACGCCAGCAGCACGAGCTGGCTGTACTCCTTGCGGCAGAAGAACAGCCGGCGCAGCGGCAGTTCGCGGTCCGGGCTCTTCAGGATGCGGTCGTAATGCCGTCGCGTCGGGCGGTCGAAGTGGTAGCGGCCGGGTCCTGGATCACGTCCTGCAAGCTCGGTTTCATCACCGCGACCATGCTGTCGATCAGCGGGCGGGGCGTGAAGTACTGGCCGGCGCCGGACTTCTTCTCGTTGGCGTTCTTCTCCAGCAAGCCTTCGTAGAGATCGCCCAGCCCTTCCTGCCGCGCGCTGTACCAGTCGAGCTTGTCTATCTCGGCCACCAGCGCGGAGAGCGTCGCGGGCTTCTTGATGAACGAGCTGGCGTTGCCGAAGATCTGCCGGACCAGCATGGAGCCGTGCGTGCCCAGGTGAATGAGCGTGAGCTTATAGGCCTCCAGCCGTTCCGCCGCGGTCTTCGCCTCCAGGTCGTCCCAGCGATGGCCGGCGGGGATCTGACCCTCGGTGCCGGTCTCCTTCGCCATCTTCAGGAACAGCAGGTAGGTCAGCTCGGTAACGTACTGGTGATACGTGACGCCGTCATCCTTGAGGATGTTGCAGAGGTTCCACAGCTTGGCGACGATGTCGTGGGTGACTGCGGTCATGGCGTTTGTCCAGAGCGATCGAGGGCGTTCAGGAACGCATCGGCGGTGACGATGGGACACGCGAACCGCGGCGCGAGCACGAGCAGATCACAGTCGCCAGTGACCAGGTAGTCGGCCTTCGCGGCGAGCGCCAGTTGCAGGAAGGGGGCATCGAACGGATCGCGGCAAGGCGGTGTGACGGGCGGGTCGGCCGCCATCGGCACGGTGAGGCAATAGGGAAGGTAGTCGCCCAGCAGTTCGCGCTGCTCCTCGGCGGACAACTTGAACTTCGGGTAGGTCAGCGCGCGCATCAGTTCCGCGATTGTCGTCTGGGATGCCAGCGGCCGGCACCGCCCATCTTGCCAAGCGCGCCGCAGCGCCGTCAGGCGGCCTTGCGCAAAGATCAGCGCCGACAGGACGAGGTTGGTGTCGAGCACCACATCGGGCGCTCGGCTCATTTCCTGGCGCGCTTGACTCGCTTCTCCTCCGGCCGGCGCGCCCAGGCGACGGCGTCAGCAACATCCTGCTCATCGAGGCCCAGCTCGGCAAGCTTGGCGCGCACCGCGTCGGCGCGCTGGATGCGCACCGGGGTGAGGATGATCCGGCCGTCCCGCGCCTCGACCTCGAAGTACTCCGTGGGCCCGATGGCATTGGTAATGTTCTTGGGGAGCGTGAGCTGGTTCTTGCTGGTGATCTTGGCAAGCATGAGTTCGGCCTTTCTTCCGAAAGTAAGGATTCCTTACTATACGCCCGCACCGCCCTCGGCTCAAGCAGCCGGCTGCTGCCAGAGCGCATCGTTGAAGGCTTCCAGCACGTGCCGCAGCTCGCCGCCGAAGATTCGGTCGAGCCGGGCGTAGCCGCCGTCTTCGCGCTTGAACACGAGGTCCGGGTCATCCAGGGCGTCGCGATCGACGATCACATTGGCCTTGGTCTGGGCGGCGATCTTCTGCAGCCACTGGCGCTGCGGGTTCGTCCAGGCGCGGGAGGCTAGCACTCTTTGCAGCGCCTGGTCGACGCGCTGGTCGTAGGGTACGAGCGGATCGCCCATCGCCGCCTGGCGGATGTAGCCAACGATGCGGGCGGCGATGTCCTGGTTGGTCGTCTCGCGGGCCGTGGCGAGGCTGGTCTCGCTGAAACCCGCCCTGTCGAGTTCCAGCGCCAGCTCCCGCAACTGCTTGCGCGTGAGCTCGCGCGGCCGCGTGAGAACGGTGACGAGCGCGGGAATCGCGTTGCCGCGGGTGCGGAGGAAGTCCGAGAACTCCTTGAGGTAGTCCTCAGGCCGCTTGGCATTCCCATAGCCGTACTCGGTTCCCGAGCAGCTTGTCCTCGTGATGCGACACGAACACCGGCTCGGCACGGGCTTCGCCCTTGCGGTCGAGAAGTTCGCCGAGGTCGGGGTTGCGGGTGAACCAGGCCGCGATGTCGGCGAGCGGCATCGCCTTGAGCCGCGCGATGAAGGCATCGGGCGGCATGCCGGCGCCGGTCTCGAGATCGCGGAGCGTCGACTCGCTCAGATGACGCTTCCTGCGCTGCAGCTTGGCGATGAACTGGTCGCGCACCAGCGCGCGCTCTTCATCGCTCGTCACCTGTACGAGCTCGCGCGCGAGCTGAGTGAAGGTGATCGCGGGATCGACGACCACAGGCTGCATGGCAGTCACGCCTTGCAGGGCTTCGTAGATCTTCACCGCATCGAAGACGCGGAAGGTCTCTTTGCCGATCTCATCGCACAGGCGGGTCGCGCGGCCGAGCATCTGATCGAACAGGATGCGGCTGCTGACACGGCGCAGGAAGACGAGGTTGCAGATCTCGGGCACATCGACCCCGGTCGTAAGCAGGTCGACGGTGACCGCGACATTGGGGTTGCGCTCATTCTTGTAGCGGCGGATCAGTTGCAGCGGCTTGTCGGCGGCGCCGGTGATCTTGATGACCGCATCGTCGTCGAGGTTGCCGTAGTGGTGTGCGAAGGCCTGTTTGAGCAGATGCACCACCAGATCGGCGTGGGCGTCGTTCACGCAGAAGATGAGCGTCTTCTGTCGCGAGGCCGGGTCGAGCTCCGTCGCAAGGAACTGGCAGACCACGCGGTTGAAGGATTCAGTGATGACTCTGGAGTTGAAGTCTTCGACATCGAGCTTGATCTCGTCCGGCGTGGTGAAAAGCTCGATCTGGTTGCGGCGGACGTCATAGACGGGCACCTGCTCGCCCGCCCGCCACTTGATGCCGTCGGTGGATAGCTCGGTATGGATCTGCACCGGCGGTTCATAGTCGACGAGATAACCGTCGATCACCGCCTCGCGGTAGCTGTAGGTGAAGATGGGGGCGCCGAAGATCTGCGTCGTATGCAGCGCCGGCGTCGCGGTCAGGCCGATCTTCGTGGCGTCGAAGTAGTCGAGCACCCGGCGGTACTTGGAAATGTAGTCTTCGTAACCGCGAAAGCCCAGCTCGGTCTCGGACAGCTCGCGATCCAGCAGGTAGCCGCGGTGGCACTCATCGACGACGATGCAGTCGTACTGGTCCACCGCGGGTGGCGCTTCGTCCTCGGCCGGATAGAGGGCGCGCTGGATCATGCCCTGGACGGTGGCAACATGCACGGCGGTATCGGTGTCCGGCTTCTGCTCGTCCAGCGCCTTGATGCCGAAGATATCGGCAAAGGTTTGCAGGCTCTCCATGCGCGTGTCTTTGAAGGCGTTCACTGCCTGCTCACCGAGCGCAGAGCGGTCGACCAGAAAAAGCACACGGCGGAAACGTTGGACCTTGAGCAGGCGGTAGATGAGCGCGATGCAGGTCTTGGTCTTGCCGGTCCCGGTGGCCATGGCGAGCAGCATCTCGCGCCGGCCGCCGGCGATCGCGGCTTCGGCGGCTCGAATCGCGGCTTCCTGGTAGTGCCGGAGCGAGAAACCGTAGGCGAAGGGCTCGCGCTCGATCTGCTCGTGCGCGCGAGTCTCGTCGCGCTTCAGAAGCGCTGTCAGGCCCTCTGGCGTGTACCAGCCGTCGAGGGCTTGGCCGAGATTCTCGGGACGGCGCAGATCGCAGAACCAGATACCGCTCTTGGTCGCTAGCTGGCGCAGGAAGGGGCGCCCGTTCGAGGAGAAGGCAAACGGAATTCGATATGCACCATCCGCACCCCAGTTCTGCTCGTGCATCTCGGTTTCCGGCGAAGGCGTGAAGCCGCGGCTATAGCGTTTTGCCTGCTGCAATGCCGCCGAGACGGCGATGTTCTTGCGCTTGGCCTCGACCGTCGCGACGGGTGCCAAGCCGACGAAGAGCACGTAGTCGGCCGGACCGTATTGGGTGGGCCATTCGGCGATCGCAAGGTTCTTGTTCTTCTGAGGACGTGTGCCTTTCGAATAGGTCAAAGCGACGGAATCGACGACCCAGCCGGCCTGCCGCAGTTGCTGATCGATTAGCTGTCGGGTCTCCGCCTCGTCGAGTTGGACGGCGGCGGCCGCGGTGTTTGTCGCACTGACGAACGCGGTCATCGTTTCCTTCGGTTGCGTGATGGACCGCGCCTGCTGTGCCGCAAGCCGCTGCTCCAGCGCGCTCTTGGCGGCCTCGGCCTCGCTCGCCATCTGTTCCCAAAAGCTTTGCTCGTCCTTTGCCAGGCGCAACTGAGCCTGTAGCGCATCCAGGCGCTGAGTAGTCTCCCGGTGCGCCGCGCGGTCCTGCTCCAGCGCCTGGCTGAGCCGCGACAGCTCGGCGCGCAGTTCGGGGCTTTCATCCTTCGGCGCGCGGGGTGGAACGAAAGGCCCGGACTTGAATGACGGGTTGCCGAAGCTGCGATGAAACCACACCCCGAGCTGCCAGGCGACCTTGAGTGCCGCGAGGGCCGTGCGATGGTCATCCGCCATGGCATGACTGGCGGCGTTGCCGGCGCGGCGCAATTCGCTGAAGAGCTGAGCGATGTCGCGCGGCAGGATGCCGTGGTCCTGCAAGCGCCGCAGCAAGTCGTACTGCGACTCCGCGAAGGATTGGTAGAGACCGATCTTCGTCGCCACGAGCTGGGCAAGCAACTCGGCGAGCTGCCGCAGTTTCAGCAGTGAGGTATTCGGGTCGTCCGGAAAGTAGCGCTCCGCGAGCAGCCCCAGGCGCAGAAGCTGCTCGTCGTGTTCCTGAAGGTGCGCGAAGTTGTTTGCAAGGGGTGACGGCCTGGTCATGGGTTCAAATCGTTCGGCGCGCTGGGCTGTGGAGGTCGCGGCTAGAGCGCTGCGCTTGTAGGCGCTGCGATTAATTGGGCTACACGGGCGCGCCGCGATGCAAGGCACTTCAAAGCCCGGCAAAAAGAAGGGCCGCCCGAGGCGGCCCCTCGCCATACGCGGCAGGCGAATCGCCGCCCCGGCGCGGAAGCTCTCAGTCGATGGGAAAGGCATCTTCCGCGATGGCGTCGATCTGGTCGGAACGCCGAAAGCAGTCGACGATGTCGATCGGTTCCGGACCCTCTTTCACGCCGGGATAGAATCGCTCGCCTTTGCGAAGTCACGCGGCAACAGATACGCGGCCCCCCCGTAAAGAGCGAGCGCTGCCAGCACCACGGCGTTGAATCCGAAGTGCATCGCGGCGAGCGTCGCCGCGATCGCCGCGAGCACCGATGCGCAAGCGTTCACGCCCCATGCCCACGGCACGAGCCGCGGCGCGCAGCCATGGGTGTGCGCGAGTCCGATCGGGAAAGGTAAACCCATGGGAAACGCGAGCGGCGCGATGAGCATGAGCGCGAGCGCCACCTTCGGCGCATCGTGCCATGCCATCCATCGCGGCAGCAGCGCGGGCAGGGCGAGCAGATAGATGACCCCGGTCACGATGATTGCCGCGATTGCGATCCTCACCGCGCGCTGCCGCTCGGGCGGCGCAAGCCGCGCGGCAAAACGGCTGCCGAGCCCGGCGAAGAGCAGAAAACCCGCGAGCGCGACGGCGACCGCATACATCGGATGGGACAGGAACAGCACGAGCTTCTGGATGAACGCGATCTCGAGGAACATGAACGCGGTGCCGATCGCGGCGAAGTAGGCCGCCACCCGCGGTTCGCTCCGCCGCTCCTGCCCTGTCAGCGTCCGACGCACGAACACGAGCGGCAGCAGGATCAGCACCGCGCTCAACAGCGCCGCCTGCGCAAGCGTCGCAACGAGCACCGGATAACCCCATTCCACGAGCGGCAGCGCGCCCTGCTCCTTCTGCCGCAGCAGTTCCGCGAGGCTCGACCATTTGAAGAAGCGATGGAAATACGGCTGGTCGTCGGTCGTGGGCGCGATCATGAACTTGTAGCGGTCGATCCACGCGTCGCGATCACGAGCGAGCAGTGCGCGCGCACCTTCCGCGAAGTAAGGGCGATCGAGCCGGTTGAAGCGCTCCCCCTCCTCCGGGCCGATGCCGGGATAGTAGGCCGTGTCGAAGGCGCGTTCGCTGGAAAACTCTCTGATCCGCGCGATTTCGTCCGGTGTGAACGGGCCGTTCTTCACCAGCAGCGTGGCCGTGCGCATGCCGCGGACGAGGGCCAGGCGTGTCTCCGGGTCCGTCACACCGGCACGTTCCATGGCCACCACGGCGGTGGCGAACAGCTTGAGCAGGTCGCGTGGCGGCAGCGTGACCCAGCGCGTGATGGCGAGGTAGCCGCCCGGGGCGAGACGGCCGAGATAAAGCTGCAACGCCTCGACGGTGTAGAGGTAGCTCTCCGAGAGCGCGTACAGACCCGCGGATGCCGCGCCGAACGCATCGAGCAGCGCTACCTGGATCAGGTCGTAGCGTGCCTGGCTCGCCGTGACGAACCCGCGCGCTTCGCCCACGTGCACGGCCACGCCGGGCAGCGCGTAAGGCCGGCCGGAGAATGAGCCGAAGTCCTGCTCGACCAGCGTAACGAGATCGGGGTTGAGCTCCACCGCGGTGATCGCCCGCGCACCGTGATACCACGCCTGCAGGACATCGCTGCCTGCCCCGCTACCCAGCACCAGCACGCTCGCGTCTTGCAACAGGTGATAGGGCAGCGCCGAGGGCAGCCAGTCGAGGTATGCGATTGACGTGCGCTCACCTGTGAAATGATCGATGGCGCTGAAGCCGTTGCCGTCGGTAAAGACGCCCAGTTGCACGGGCGGCCCCGTCGGTGCGTTCAGGCTCAAGCCCGGCGCGTGGCGAAACGGCACCGCGGGGCTTTCGACCACCGTGAGAAGACCGAGCGGGCCCGACCGCTCCGCGACGATCCTGGCGCCGCTCACCTGCAGCGTTTGCGACAGATCCTTGTACGCAGACGCGACCAGCGCGAGGCGGTCCGAGGGAAGCGCGAGCAGCGTGATTGCAGCCGCAGCCAATCCCCACGCAGCGAGGTCGCCGCGAACACGACCGCGCGCGAGGAGCGCGGCTGCGATGCCTGCGGCGCCCACGACCTTGAGCGCGCTCATCGGGTGGCCCAGGAAAAGAGCAGCGATCACGCCGAGACTGCCCGCTGCCGCGCCGAGGATGTCGAAGCTGTAAAGACGCGGCGCTTCCTCCGCATAGCGCGTGAACGTCGTGCACAGGGCGATCGCCGCGCAGTAGAACGGGACCAGCAGCAGCGCGTACAGTGCCGCGAGGTAGCCCATCTGCCGCGCATCCCACAGGAATTCCAGCGCATTGAAAGGCAGCCGTTCGGCGATGAGGAAGCTCGCGACCGCCGATAGGCCGAAGAGCGCCGCGCCCGCCGCGAAGACCGTGTGTGTGCGCGGCACGAGACGCTCCCGCAACAGCGTGACCGTAGTCCCGGCCGCACCGTAGCCGAGCAGCGCCACGCTGATGATCATGTAGGCGAAGTGGTGCCACTGCACGATCGCGAAAAGGCGCGTCAACAGCACCTCGTAGGCGAGCGCCGCGGCGGACAGCACCGCCACCGCGAGGAACGGCGGTCGCGCCGACCCCGCCACCGCGGGCGAGCGCTCAGTGCCCACCGGTGAGCGGCACGAACCTGACCGGCAGGATCTGCTTGCTGATCACACTGCCGTCCGCTTCCTTCTCGACGAGCTGCAGGTGTTGCGTGAGGAACTGGGCCCCGACCGGGATGACCATGCGCCCGCCCGGCTTGAGTTGCCGCACGAGCGGCGGCGGCACGTGACTCGCGGCGGCGGTCACGATGATCGCATCGAACGGCGCGTGCACCTCCCAGCCGTAGTAGCCGTCACCGACCCGCACTGTGACGTTGTCGTAACCCTCGGCGGCGAGCACTGCCTCGGCGCGCTTGCCGAGGGGTTCGACGATTTCGATCGTATACACCTGCGCGCCCAGCTCCGCGAGGATCGCGGCCTGATAGCCCGAGCCGGTGCCGATCTCGAGCACGCGCTGTCCCGGCTTCACGTTCAAGAGATCGGTCATGAGCGCGACGATGTAGGGCTGCGAGATCGTCTGCCCGTAGCCGATCGGCAGCGGGCGGTTCTTGTACGCGTACTTCTCCTGATCGTCGGGAACGAAGCGGTGCCGCGGGACCTTGGCGAGCGCATCGAGCACGCGCGCCTCGAACTTGTCGCGGCCGGTCTCATCGCCGGTGTACGCCGCCAGTGCAGCCACCTCCGCCACCAGCCTGGCGCGCTCGACCGTATGGGGATCGTCGGCCGCACGCGTCGCGCAAGACAGGCCGAACAGGAGCAACGCGCACGCGAATCGGAGGTGGCTCGACATTCGAGCGATCGCGATGCTGCGGGGGGCGCTCGACGCGGTCGCGGCTCCCCGTCAGAGCTTCACGTCGGGATTCAACGCGTAGCGGCCCGTCAGCGTCGCGCTCGCGAGCACGTGTCCCTCGATCGCTTGCCTCACATCGGGGCCCGTGAAGCGGCCTTCGACCGGGCAGCGCGGTACGTCGAGCGCATACAGCGTGAAAATGTAGCGATGGGGAATCGAGTCGTTCCACGGCGGGCACGGTCCGTCGTAGCCGTAGTAGTCGCCGCCCATTTCGGTATCGCCGGCGAACCAGTTCGTATAGTCGTTCACACCCTGACGCGCGCCCCGCGGCGCATCCGGCCCCGGTTTGCCCTTCGCGGTGACGCTGCTCGCGAATTCTCCCTTGGCGATCGGCGCGGCGTTCGCTGGCAGGTCCACCAACACCCAGTGGAAGAAGTCGATGCGCGGCAGCGACGCCGGCACGGTGCGCCCCTCCTGGTTCACATCGTCGGGCTGGCTCGGCACGTCGGGATCGTGGCACAGCAGCACCAGCGACTTCGTACCCGGCGGGAGATCACTCCACGCGAGGTCCGGATTGAGGTTCTGCGAAAGGCTGGCGTGTGCCTTCGGGTCGGGCGCGCAGAACGCGCACTCGACGGGAATCGCCTGCCCGTCGGCAAAGCACGAGGTGGTGAGCTTCATGGCGGGTTCCTCCACTTGAGAGCGAGGACGATTATAGCGCCGGGTGCGCAGGCGTTTCCCGACCGGGCCGTGCGCTGCTGGGGGGAGCGAACCGGCCCACCCTTGTGATATGTTTGTTCCAGGGAACCCTCGTTCGGGCTCGCGATTCGATCTCCTTCCGTGCTGACGGCGCCCAATCTCATCACCTTTGCCCGGCTGCTGCTGGTCCCGGTCATGGTCTGGCTGCTGCTCGAAGGTCGCTACGCGACCGCGCTCGTCGTCTTCGTCGGCGCGGCCGCCAGCGATGTTCTCGACGGCTATCTGGCGCGGCGCTTCCATCAGCAGAGCTATGTCGGCGCCGTGCTCGATCCGGCCGCCGACAAGCTCATGATCCTCTCCACCGCAGGCACGCTGACGTGGCTCGAACTGCTGCCGATCTGGGTAGCAATCGCGGTCATCGCGCGTGACGTGGTCATCGTCCTGGGCTTCCTCGCCTATCGCTGGCTGCGCGGCAAGGTGGAGATGCGACCGACGTGGCTCGGCAAGGCCAACACCGGCCTCGTATTCGGCGTCTTCACCCTGGTGCTCGCTCAGTCAGCGGGGCTCATCGACCTCGGCCGCTGGCTCCTCGTTGCCTACGTGGTCCTGGTCGGAACGATCGTGGCATCGGGGCTGCACTACGTGTGGGTGTGGAGCGCGAAGGCGATGCACCCGCAGGGCGGTCACGCACGTGGCAAGTGAGAAAGCAGGGACATCGCCAATCTCCCCCGTTGCCGAACGAGGCATGACGCCGACCACGGAATATCGCTTGGCCTGCTGGCGGCACACCAGGGAGGGTGCAGCCCGAGATCAGATATGGCCGATTTCGCCATGGGGCTCGAGCAATATCCTCCTTCGTCGCGCGGGGAAAGGCGTCATCTGGGTGACTCTGGAGCTTCGCGGCGCTGCGCATTGGACGCGCAACCGTCCCCGCTTTGCGACGCAGGCTCCCCTCTCGCGGGACGCGCCGTCAGCGCCATGACGTAGGCCGAAGGACCGATTGTGCATGGTGCGCCCCGCGCCCATCGTACGTGCCTGTTGCGAGCTCGAAGCAGCGTGAGCAACCGGGCATCGCTGCCCTGAACGGCTCGCAACCCAAAGCCCCCGACCTCGTCGGGGGATACTCAATCGCGAAAGGAGTAACGAGATGGGACTGTTCGACAGGAAGACCGACGCCGAGAAAGCGCTTGAGGCGGAAATCAAGGAACTGAAGCAAGACGCCCGCGAGGAAAGGAAGGACGCCCGCAAGGACGCGCGCGAGGAGAAGAAGGAGTCCCGCAAGGACGCACGCGAGGAAAAGAAGGATGCCCGCCAGGAGGCGCGGGAAGAGAAGAAGGATGCGCGCGAGGAGAAGCGCGACGAGATGAAGGAGATTCGCCAGTCCGACCTCAAGGGCGAGGACAAGCGCGATGCGAAGTCGGAGGTTCGCGACGAGAAGCGAGATACCATCCGCGACGCGAAGGACGACAAACGCGAGACCATCGATCAAGCGGTCGATGCCAAGAAGGATCGTATCGACGAGGTCCAGGGCGAGAAGAAGGCCACGCTCGATGCCATCCGCAAGGAGGAGATCGAAGCGCTCGCGGCGGCGAACGCGGCGAACGCCCCGGTGCTCGATGTGAGTCTTGCGCTGGAGCTTCTGGCCCTGACGCACGTGGCGCAGTTCTCGGACGCGGAGACGCTCGGCGCCGCATCCGAGGTCAAGAACACGATGCTCGGCGATGGTTCTGCTTGTCTGTTGAACCGAGCGATCGTACGCGACGCCGTCGCCATCGCCCGCAAGAACTTCAAGAGCGACACCGAGTGTTTCGTGGCGCGCAGCGACAAGAACGACGTGGTCGTCGCGTTTCGCGGCTCCGAAACCGCGTTCTTCGATCAGGAAGGCGCGCTCAGGGATTGGGTGCTGACCGACTTTCGGGCCAATCGCATCGCCTATCCACCGGCGCCAAAATCGTGGCCCGATCAGCGCTGGGTGCATGCAGGCTTCTGGCAGGCGTACAACCTGGTGCGCAACGAATTGCTGGCGGAAGTCACCCGCCAGGTGACGAAGGAGCTGGTCACGTTTCGGATCTATGTGACCGGCTTCTCGCTTGGCGGTGCGCTGGCGCTGCTTGCCGCGCTGGACATCGCTGAAGCCCTGCCTGATGAGAACGTGGAGCTCTTCACCTTTGCCGCACCCCGGGCGGGCGATGAAAGCCTGAACAAGCTGCTCGCCGAACGGGTGCACAGCTCGACGCTGATCGCCTTTCGCGGCGATCCGGTGGTGCACCTGCCGCCGTTCGGACCGAATTTCCCGGTCACGCTCAAGAACCCGATCAGCCTCGACCTCGGCGGCTTCCATATCGGGCTGGGGACACCGATCCCGCAGGTGGGTCAGCAGTATCGCACGGCGGACGATCTGTTCTACATCGACAAGGACGGAGCGGTGAAGCGTGCGTTTCCCCCGGCGCAGGTGGCGCTCAACTTCCGCGACCATGACTGGGATCGCTACGGCGCCGCGCTGAGTGGCATCGCCAACGTGCAGGCGGCGGCTGCATGATCCTCACTCCATCGGGCTGGCGCGGGGCGGCTAGCCCGATGGTTTTCAATCCCCCATTCAGGCAGTGCGGCTTCCCGCGGCGGTCGTCGAAGCGCTGATGCTCAAAGAGGGTGACGAGATCGAAATCCACGTGCTTGCTGCGCGAGTGTTCGAAATCAAGAAGCGGCCGGCGGCGCGCGAGGTACTGGCACGGTTGAGAAAGTTTCGCGGGCGATGGCCGGCCGATTTCAAGGCGCAACAGTTGGCGCTGTTCAATGGTCACTACGACAGCTGCTGCTACCTGCCGGTGGCCGGCGTCATCCGCCTCGATAGGCAGCCGGAGCAGTATTTGTTGACCTGTGTGCCGTGCCGTGGCAGATTCTGGTGAAAGCCGTTCCACCAACAGCTGAATGGCGGACGGCGCATTGAGGAACCCACTCGCCGTGTTTGAGCGGGGTTCGCCGGATGGGCGACCGTACGCTCGTTCTTCGATCGAGCCGATCTGTGCATTCGTCCAGCTGGCCTTGGGCAGCGTCCGAGCTCGCGCCGTCGACGCAGCTGGCTGAATCCTGCTACCATTCCCAGCTGGAGGTATGTGATGCAACCGGCCGGAAACCTAGGGGAACTGGAGCGTCGGCGCCTAATCGCGCCGGCGTTGCTCGAAGACGGACTGCTGCCGTCGGAGGTAGCGCGCCGCGTCGGTGTGGATCGGCGCAGCGTGCGGCGCGGGAAGCCAGCAGGGCTCGACGGGTCGTATGGACCGAGCGTGCCGCCCGTCGACTCCGTCGCGCCAAAGCGCGACGCGGTATCCGCAGATGCTGAAGGATAACGGTGTGAGCGCGCGCATCCCGCCGTGGGAACCGTTGTCCGAGCCGGTGCTCGCCGATCAGCGCGGCGCCTACGATCGTATGCGTGCGGCGTGTCCGCTGGCCGAGTCGCCGCGCGGCGTCACGCTGTTCAGACACGCGGACGTGGTCGCCGCGGCCACCGATCCGGCCACGTTCTCGTCCGACGCGTCCGGCCGCCGCATGGTGCCCAACTCGCTCGACCGTCCAGAGCACGCCGCATATCGCGCGATCATCGATCCGTTCTTTTCGGTCGAACGCATGGCCGCGCTCGAGCCCCGCGTGCGCGACATCGCTGACGATATCGTATGCGGACTGCCGCGTGATGCGACCGTCGAGGCGGTCACCGGCATCGGCTATCCGTTTGCCGTACGCGCGCAGACGGACTGGCTGGGATGGCAGGGCGTCGAGGACGAGCTCCTC
Source organism: Burkholderiales bacterium (assembly GCA_016791285.1). The sequence goes on along the minus strand of JAEUMX010000066.1, from coordinate 1,711 downwards.
GCATGGATGCACCGGAACCATGCAGCCACGCGCTCGAAGGACCGCGCGCAGACCGCCGCCACCGCCGCCTCGTTCGATGACATCGTGCTCGCGCAGGTGCGCCGCCGCCGGCGGATGGGCGATGCGGCTCCCGACGATCCCACGACCGAGCTGCTCCACGTCACCGTGAACGGAGCACTGCTGCCGGACGCGGACATCGTCTCGATTCTGCGCAATTGGACGGCGGGCGATCTCGGTTCCATCGCCACTGCGCTCGGTGTTGTCGTCTATTTTCTGGCCACGCACCACGGGGTGCAGGAGGCGCTTCGAGCAGATCCCCGCACGCTGCCTGCGGCCATCGACGAGATGCTGCGCATCGACGATCCGTTCCTGGTGAACCGGCGGGTGACGACGGTCGCGACGCACATCGCGGGATACGCGCTCGAGTCGGGCAAGCGCATCTATCTGAACTGGACGTCGGCCAATCGTGACGAGCGCGTGTTCGGAGACCCGGACGCGTATCGCCCCGAGGAGCACGCGCCACACAACCTGGTCTACGGCACCGGCATCCACGTCTGTCCGGGGCGTCCGCTGGCGACGATGGAGCTGGTCGTCGCGACACGGGCGCTCCTTACCGCGACGAAGCGCATTGAGCTCGCGCCCGACGCGGAGCCCGTGCGCGAGACGTATCCGCTCGGCGGCTGGCGTCGAGTGTCCGTCAGGCTGGGGTGACCGGAGCGCATGCACGTGCACACGCTGCACGATCTGATTCGCCAGCGCCTTTTGGCCCATCGCTTGCGGCTACGGTGATCCAGCTGCCAATCAATCTCAGCCACGAGATCCTCCTTTCATTTTTGAGACGAGCCCCTCGCTCCAGCTTCAGCGCGTAGCGTCTGCCGTCTGCGTCCCCAGCGCCGCCAGTTTCGCATCCCGCTCCGCCTTGGGTAACTGCGCAAGCTTCTTCGCCGCGAGATAGAACCGCTTCATGTCCCCCTGCTCCTGCGCGAGCAGCGCGTGAAACGCGGGCACCTGCTGCGTGTAGCTTGCCACCGAGGCGATCTGCGCATTGTTGAGCGGTCCTGCGAACCAGGCGTCGTACCCGTTCGGCATGCCCCAGGCTTGCTTGAGCACGGCGTAGTCCGCACGCATCGCCGCGAAGGTCTGCGCCTTGAGCGCCCGCTTCTCGTCCTCGCCTGCTTTCGAGGCATAGATCTCCGCCAGCTTGCCCTGATATTCGAGCACGAGCGCGACGAACTGGCTCTTGCGTGCCTGTGCACGCTGAAACTGCGCGAGCTTCTCGGCCGATCCCCGTGCCTCGACCCAGCGCTTGACGCCTTCCTGCTCGACCGCCGTGGCGAAGGATTCGTTGAAGGTCGTGTCGTCCTTCACGTAGACCACCTGGTGCGCGAGCTCGTGGAAGATGAGCCGCGCGAGCTCTGTGTCGGGATAGCCGATGACCGTACTCGGCAGCGGGTCGTCGAACCACCCCAAGGTCGAGTAGGCGGGCACGCCGCCGATGTAGGTGTCGTAGCCCTCAGCCTTCAGACCATCGGCGAAGCCGCGCGCGCCCGGCTCCGCGAAATAGCCGCGATACGTCACGCAGCCCGCGATGGGAAAGCACCACTGCCTCGGCTGCAGCGAGAGTTCGGGCGCCGCGAACACGTTCCAGACCACGTAGGGCCGCCCGAGCTCGGCATAACTGCGATAGCTGCCGTTGTCGGGCAAATCGAGG
>JAEUMX010000059.1 GCA_016791285.1 Burkholderiales bacterium | reverse complement strand
GCGACCAGTCTGGGCGAAGCGCTCTTTCATCAGGGTCAGCCGGAGGCCGCCATCGCGAGCTACCGCCACGCGCTCGCCATCGCGCCGGAGCACCCCGAGGCCAATTACAACCTCGGCATCTTTCTCTACGATGCGGGCGAGCTCGAGCAGGCGATTCCGTATTTCGAGCGGTCGCAACTGCGGGACTGGCGCGAGCGCGTGCTCTATTGCCTCTACAAGACCGAACGCTTCGAGGACCTCAGAACGCGGCTGCGCCCGCTGCTCGAAAAGCCGCATACGTCGCCGTTCCTCGCCACGTTATCCACGCATCACGCCGCGAACTTCGGCGTCGAGGACGAGTACGAGTTCTGCAGGAATCCGCTCGACTTCGTTTGCCACGCGCGAATCGATGCTCTCGTCGCAGCCGGGAGCACGCTGCGCGCGGATCTTCTGCGCGACATCGAGCACGCCGAGATCGCGGAGCGCAAGCAGGGACGGCTCTACCACGGCATTCAGTCTTCGGGCAATCTCTTCCATCGCCCGGAGGCGTCGTTCAAGGTGCTCGCGACCGAGGTGAGGAAAGTGATCGAAGCGTATCGGGCGCACTTCGCGTCACACGAGTGCATGTTCATCCGCGCTTTTCCGCAGCAGATCGAATTCAGCAGCTCCTGGTACGTGAAGATGCGCACCGGGGGGCACCTGACCTCGCACATCCACGAGACCGGGTGGCTGAGCGGCTCGCTCTACCTCGCGATGCCGCGGCGGGAGTCCGGTCGCGACGACGGCAGCATCGAGTTCAGCACGCACGGGGACGACTACCCGCAGCGGCACGCCGACTTTCCCAAGAAGACCATCGCCCCCGCCGTCGGCGACATCGTTCTCTTCCCGTCTTCGCTCTTTCACCGGACGATCCCGTTCGATGCGAGCGAAGAGCGCGTGTGCATCGCGTTCGACGTCAAGCCGGGCTGATCCAGCAGTCCTATTCGCCGAGCAGCGTGCGCAGGTCCAGCCTTCCGGCGCCGGCCGGCTTCGTGAACGAGAAGCTTGCGGCGGACAGCTGTGGGTTGAGCTTCCAGTCGTAAAAATCCACGGCGAAGCGCGGAGCACCCTGCAGTTCGAGCAACCTCCCGCGCACCCGGCACGGCAGGGACGTCCGTCTGTCGACCCACAGCTCCCATTCCACGCCCATCGCCGCGAAGGAGGCGTGCTCGCACGGCCGGCCGGAGATCGTGGCGACCCCCTTGTAGCGCGCGCGGGTCGGGCGCCGCGCCAGCAACTGCTGCGCATCGCCGGCGAGAACGTCCGCCAGAGGGAAGAGCACCCCCACCCGTGCCAGGGCGAACGGGATCAGCGTTTCGAGCGTGCCCGGGTCGTCGCTCGTCGAGTACAGATTCAGCGTCGGCTGATACACCGCCAGCGTTCTCCCGTCGAAGAAGACATCCAGAGGCGGTCCGCCGCCGCGGACTTTCGCGCGCACCCGGTCGGGGCGCATGAGCGCGAATTGCGTGTCGGCGAAGAATCCCGAGAACGGGCTCGCGTCGGCGGCGTCGCCGGGCGGGTTGCGGGTCCGGAAGGCAAGCGTTCTGGCGCGCTCGAGCCGGGACGCCGCCGTATTCAGCAGGTCGAGCGCGCGCGGCTCCAGTTCGCCGGCCGGCGCTGCAGCCGCCGCTCCGATGTGGGTGAGCGCGAGCCCAACGAGCGCGATCAGCATCCTTCGCGAGAAAGCGAACATGCACCTGCCTCCGTCGTCAACGCGGGGTTTCACTGCGCCTGCGGTGTCTCGCGATTCGTGCGAGAATTCCGCGCCGCGCAGTATAGGCGAGAAGCCGCGCATCGCGAACGCACACTTTCACAATCGCAGGAGGTCGCATGAGCACACTGGTGGTCGTCGCGTACGACGACAAGTACAAGGCCGAGGAGATTCGGCTGATGCTGCGCAAGTTGCAGCAGGACTACCTGATCGACCTGGAAGACGCCGTCGTGGCGGTGAAGGACGACGAGGGCAAGGTCAAACTCCACCAGGCTGTCAACATGACCGCGGCCGGGGCGGTGTCGGGCGGATTCTGGGGCACGCTGATCGGCCTCATCTTCATGATGCCGCTG
>JAEUMX010000043.1 GCA_016791285.1 Burkholderiales bacterium | reverse complement strand
CCCCCGCATCTGGGCCACACGAGGATACCGCTGGTGCCTGCCTATGGCCTGTGACAGCGCGTGGCCGAAGCCCGCGAGCAGATCGGGATCGGGCGGCGTTGCGGTCTCGATCTGCTCTCGCACTGGAGCGGGCGGCGCATCGCTGCGTTCCGGCGCGGCCGGCACCGAAAAGTGCGATGTCTGCGGCGGTGCGTCCGGCGCCGCGGTAAGCAGCTCCTGTTGCGGCGCAGGGGCTGCAACGGGTGGCGCTTCCCGCGCAGGCACTGCGGGCGGCGGCTTCGCCGCCCTGATCCGCGGGCGCTCGGGCACCGGCGCGGGCTTGGGTGCCGCTGGCATCGGCTCTGCCGCCGACCGCGGTGCCGGTGCGGGTGCTGCTGCGACCGGCTGCGGCAGGAAGTCGACCTGCAGGGGTTGTTCGGCAGCGCGCTTCAGCGGTCGCAACTGGGGAAAAAACGTGAGCGCCATGGCATGGATGGCAATCGAGATCGCGATCGCCGCAGCAAGCGGACGCTCGCGCACGGTAGGTTGCGCAGAAGTGATCATGCCTTGTAGATTGTGGTTAGTGGCGCGGAAACGAAGGGTAGTGGAAGGCCGTCGCCTAAGGCAAATCCTCCTGGCAATCTAATGATAATCATGAGCATGAATTGCAGAATTTCCCCAGCGGTGACGGCGAACAGGGGCGCTGACAATCCGGTCTGACGTTACGAGTCAGGCAATAGTGCCCGATTTCAAGGAATACGCAGCCGCCTTCAACCTGGATTAAAGGAGACCCAAATGGCCTGGACCAAACCCGAATTCACCGATCTGCGCTTCGGCTTCGAAGTCACGATGTACATCGCCAATCGCTAACGCGCGGCGCACGACCGGAGCCCGGGCAACCGGCTCCCCTAATTTCTCGCCGGCCCGGGACTCCCGGGCCGGTTCGTTACAGGGATTGCAAAGAGGTTCTCGAACATGCGTGTCAAGGTCCTGGGCAGTGCGGCGGGCGGCGGTTTCCCACAGTGGAACTGCAACTGCCGCAACTGTGACGGGGTGCGCAGCGGCGCCCTGCACGCGCTGCCTCGCACGCAGTCGTCGATCGCGGTGAGCAGCGACGGCATGCGCTGGGTCCTCTTCAACGCGTCGCCGGACATCCTGCAGCAGTTGAAGGCCACGCCCGAGCTGCAGCCCGCCCGTGCGATTCGCGATACCGGCATCGAGGGTGTGGTCCTGATCGACGCCCAGATCGACCACACCACCGGTTTGCTCATGCTGCGGGAAGGGCAGCGCCCGCTGCCGATCTTCTGCACGGACATGGTTCGCGAGGATCTCACGACCGGCAATCCCCTGTTCCGGATTCTCGAGCATTACTGCGGGGTCGAATGGCACCGCATCGGCGGTGATCGCTGGACCTTCACCATTCCCGGAGCGGATGCGCTGGAGTTCACGGCGATGCCGCTCAAGAGCGCTGCCCCGCCCTACTCCCCGCACCGGCACGATCCGCACCCCGGCGACAACATCGGCGTGCGCGTCACCGACACGAGCTCGGGCCGCTCGCTTTTCTACGCGCCGGGCCTGGGCGAGATCGAACCGCACGTCGAAGCGGCGATGCGCGCGGCCGACTGCGTGATGGTGGACGGCACGTTCTGGACCGACGAGGAGATGGTCGAGCTCGGCATTTCGGTCAAGCGCGCACGCGAGATCGGCCACCTGCCGCAGTCCGGCGCCGGGGGTATGATGGAATGGCTGGATCGGTTCGAGAAGCCGCGCAAGAT
>JAEUMX010000042.1 GCA_016791285.1 Burkholderiales bacterium | reverse complement strand
GAACGCCGCATCGTCCATCCGCACCTCGTCCGGTGCGACCGTGTAGCCGGGGATGCCGTCCACCCCCGCAGCGCGCAGTTGCGCGGCAAAGCTGTCCTCGAACACGCGCCGGTCGGCGACCTGCCCGCCCACGCCGACCACGACGATGCGCTTCATCGGTCCGCCCTTGTAGGTCGTGTCGAACCACGCCGAGCGGATCGTTGTGGTGGCGCAAGCAGCCAGAACGAGAGCGGTGAGCAGAAGGAACAGGGGGCGCAGCGGCTTCATCGCGAGGTCCTCGTTGGATGATGTGAGTCAATGGTACCGGGAGGCGGGTCGATGCTGGAAGGAGTAGTAGCGAGAGAAGCATTCTCTACAAGACGACTCCCAGGCGCGAGGGCGGGCCACGGGGGCGGTCCAACCATCATTGACGTTCCGTGACAGGTTTGCCAACATCGCGTCATGCACTTTCGCATCCTTGGCGAGATCGCCCACGTCGAGACTTTCGCCGCGGGCTCGGGAATTCGAGAAGCGGCACGACTGAGGAAGTTCTATGGCAAAGGTCATTGGCGAAAGCGCAAGGGGATAGCCCGAATCCGCCTCGACGACGGAACAGTTCACTTGGCCGAGATCCATTGGTATGAAGCAACCGGTATCGGCAAGCGTGAGATCAAGATCAAGCGGTTTATCGAGAATTTCTGACATGCCTCGTTTGAGCAAGTACTTCGTGGTTTGTATCAAGAACGATGGTTACGATGTCTCGCTGGAGAGACGAAAGATTTACGCCGCCATCTCCGATGAGTCGGCTGCACGACACGGCCTCGTCCGTGTCGTCGACGAGTCAGGCGATGATTACCTCTACCCCAGCGAGTGCTTTGCTACCATTGACCTCCCCGCATCGGTTCGACGGGCAGTGCTTGCGGCAGCGTGACTCCGTGCTCAACGGACCCTCCAGAAGCGGTGCATCGACCTCTGGAACGATGCGGAACACAGCAACGCGCCACGGTGGGTTTGCGATCGAGATTTAGGGTCCCTAAAATTGGAGCAAGTCTCTGACTTTCACGCCTTTTGACATTAATTACTATGACTCCGTACAGCCCTTTGTCGCTTTGTAAAGCGACAACTTTAGGGGCCCGACTTTGAGTTGGGCGTCAACGATCGCAAGGACTCATTCCATCGTCGGCCGAATCGCAATAGCCCAAATGGTAACGACCTAGCCGAGAAGACGATCGATGAAGGGTATCTTTATCAGCTATCGACGCGAAGATTCGGCACCCTACGCCGGGCGAGTTTGCGACCATCTTCGTCGCACGTTTCCGTCAACCAGCGTGTTCATGGACGTCGACGCCGTAACGCTTGGCGCTGACTTCGTCAACGCGATCGATTCGAACCTTTCCCAGAGCGCGGTCGTCCTGGCTGTAATTGGCCCGCAATGGGAAAGCGTTAGAGACATCGACGGTCACCGCCGAATTGAGAATCCTGACGATTATGTGGCACGTGAACTTTCCGCTGCCTTACAAAGCCAGGCGAACGTTATCCCGCTCTTGGTCGGCGGCGCCAAAATGCCCTCGACGACAAGTCTGCCATCACAACTTGCAGACCTCACGCGCCGCAACGCCATCGAGATCTCTGACGCCCGCTTTGCGGCCGATGCAGAACGGCTTTGTACGGCCATTTCACATCTACTTGGCATACAGCAGGACGATCAGCACCTAAGAGTCGAGTACAGCCAGTTCTTCTCGGACGCCGCACTCGCGAAGGCATGGAGGAGGTTTCGTCTCGCTGTCTGGCTCAGCTATGCGCTGACAGTGCTTCTGATCTCGTTCGGACTGGTGACGAGTGGTGTCGATCGCAAGGTGAGCAGCTCCGACTCAACAGTGCCCGTGGAGTGGATGCCTTGCGGGGACGCCAAGTCCACGGACGGCGATCTCTGCCGTGGCGTGAACAAGGCTATTGGCGAATTGGCCGGCGAAATGACCGAGTTCGCCGACAAGGCCGTGCCTGTCATTACCGTGCTTCTCGTCGGCCTCTGGGCGCTCGTGAACCTTAAGCTGCTGCGGGGAAAGAACTGGGCCCGGATAGCCATTACGGCGCTTGGAGGCATCGTAGCCATCTCTGCCCCCGAGGCAGTGTTTTTCAGCCGCTTGCAGGGAGCCGCCTACGTTGCTAGCGTGGCTCTGATCGTTGGTGCGGTGATCTGCTACGGCTGGGCAGTTCGCATGATGTTCACCGAACCAGTACGGAGATGGTTCTTGCGCGCTTAGGTCACCAGCACTCGTGCATAGTCTTTCCCAGCCCAACCAACCCATCCAGCGGACCGCTTCGAAGCGGACTTGCGCCCGCTTCTCCGCGGCCGCTGATGGGCGACGTTAGATTTTTGGGAGGTTCAGTGGAGAAGTCTTGGAAGGCCGCAATCATCCGGGTGCTTGGCGAGTCAGATTCGCCCTTGCACTACACGGATATTTCGGAGCAAATCTTGTCTCGCGGCTATTACGAGACTGACGGTGCGACGCCAGCCGCAACGGTAAACGCCCAGATTGCTTCCTCCATCAAACATGATGGCGAGAAATCGCCATTCGTCCGAGTAGGTAAAGGCATCTTCGCTCTCAAAACGGCACTCGCCGTACTGCCTGCAACACCCGAAAGGCAGAAAAAGCCAACGCCTGAGCAAATATCCGACGCCGAGGTATCCGATTCGATCATCCGTTCATTCGGCATGTACTGGCAGCGTGATCTTGTCGTCTGGCGCAACGACCCGAAGCTTTTCGGGAAGCAGCAGGCCACCTCCAAGCCAATCGACTTCGGAAAGCAGAAAGGCATCTACATCCTGTACGACCATCACACCGTCGTTTATGTCGGACGCTCGGTTGACCGGCCGCTTGGCAAGCGCCTTTTCGAGCATACTGTTGATCGCCTCGGCAGTCGCTGGAATAGGTTTTCCTGGTTCGGGCTGCTGGATGCGACAGATGACGGCGGCCTAAAAGAAACTCCTTTCAGCAATTCGCTTTCGAGCATCATCGCCTCATTAGAGGCTCTGCTCATCGAGGCGTTGGAACCGCCACAAAACAGAAAGCGTGGTGATGACTTCTCCGCCATCGAGTACATCCAAGACATTGACCCCGAGCTGCGCGAGCGCGAGATTCAAAGCACGCTTCGGTCCATTGAGCAAAAAATGCGGGGCGGCTCGTGAAAAAATCTAACAATTCATTCAAGCCGACGCCGCTTCGCGGCGCGGCTTAATTCAGGCGTTAGCCACCACAATTCCCCCATGATCGAACTCCTCCGCGATCCTCTTTGGCAGTTCGTCGGTGCGGTGTTGGCCGTAGCGGCGCTCGTTGCCTCCTTTGTGATCTACCAGTTGCAGCGGTCTCGCAAGGGCATTACGTATGACGTTCTCTCTCGTACAAACGTGCTGACAGTCCGAGAAGAGCTGGAGGGCAAGCTTCAAGTACTCTACGAGGGCGAGCCAGCGAAGTCACTGACGCTAATGGTTTTGAAGGTCTGGAATTCAGGAAATCAGCCAATTCTGTCCTCCGACTTCGAACGCCCTCTCTCGTTCTACACCGGCAACGCGTCTCGCTTACTATCTGCCGCGGTCACCCAGGTCGAACCTACCGAGCTGCTGATTGATGTCGAGGTGTCTGAGAACATACTGACAGTCACGCCAACATTGCTGAATCCCGGCGACGCTGTAACGCTAAAGCTGCTTGTCCGCGACTCTGGGTCAGTGCTATGTCCGGACGCGCGAATTGTGGGAGTCAAGTCAGTACGTCGGGCAGGTGAGGGCAGCAAGCTATTTCCCGTTCTCGCGACAACGGGCATGGCCCTTCTAGCGGCTGGCTTCTATCTATTCCTCGCCAATGTTCCGCGCGCCGAGAACAAGCCGCCGCTACCGAGCTCTGCACAGACAGGACTCGTGATCGCATCTCTTGGCTACTTCATCATGATCTACGCACTAGTAAGAGTCAGAAAGTTTCGTCTGAGTCTGGTCCGGCTAGTACGGATGGCGAGTGGTGGCTAACCTGGCGCTGCAGCCGACGCGCTACGGCATGCCGCCACTCGAGGCTGGCAATGGGTTTCGCCCATTTTGTGCCAGCCGCTCCTGCCGTCACGCCTACGCGCGCGGTTGAGCTCTACGTTGGGCGTCACGGCGATTGCCCAGTGGCTTTTAGCAGGTACAACGAAAGGAGTTCGACATGATCGGTGTAGTCGTGACGTTTCGCTACGGCGACAATTTTGACGAACAAGCCGTGCGGAAGATCGCCGAGACCGCTCGCGCAAGGTTTGAAGGGATGCAGGGGCTACGCTCAAAGGCCTTCACCTTCAACTCGGGAAAGCGCGAGGCCGCGAACTTCTACGTCTGGGATACAGAGGATGCGGCCAAAGCGTTCTTCACCGACCAGTTGCTCGAGCGGGTGACCGGTCTCTATGGTGTGCGCCCCACTGTCGAGTTCGTGCAGATTGCCACGCTCGTGGAGAACACCCGGGCGTGACGTGCTCCAGGGATGATGCCCAACCCTTCGTTGCACCCGACTCGCTACAGCGGGCTTCGCCCGCTTCCACGAGCGGGTGAACTCAAACGTTCGGCGTCAATTGGCACGCCGGGAGCTGTCAATACCATTCGGTTCTCGTTAACCGATTTCTATCGACGAAAGGAGAACACGTGAGACACGCGAAGCATTTGCTCTGTGCTGCTATGGGGCTGGCTATTGGTGCCACCGTTAACGCACAGGACGTTCCTCAAGGAGTCGTGCTGTTAAACGCCGCAACAGCCAAATGGGAGGCGATGCCATTTGGAGAACGCTTGAGCGTAGTCGGTGATCCAGAGAAACCTGGTCCCTACGTTTTCTTCCTGAAACCTCGAGCGGGGCGAGGCGCCTCTAGCGCACCGCACACCCATCCAGACGACCGAACATATACAGTCATCTCTGGCACATGGTATGTCGGGTTCGGGACCACCTTCGATGAGTCGAAGCTTGTGGCGCTGCCTGCCGGCAGCTATTACACCGAACCCGCTGGTGTACCCCATTTCGTTCTCATCAAAGACGAAGGCGTCGTGGTGAAGGTTACGGGTACCGGGCCAAGTCGACAAATCCCTGCGGGCGCGAGCAAGAAGTAAACGATGCAGGAGGTGTCGCTAGAATTGACGCCGAACCGTGTGTTGGAGCAGACCGTCCACCAGCGGCGCTTCGCTTGCTGGTGTCCGGCTGCTCAACACAGTCGTTAGGCCTCGCCCGCTGAGAGGATGTCCGCCATGAAACTGAAGTTGTTTCTAGTAGCAGCAGTAATTGGCGGTGCGCTCCTGTTTGTTCAAAGTTTCACGGCGAAGGCCGCGGAAGTGAAAGTCGTGGCAGGTGTTGCAATGCGCCCGGTGTGGGAGGACATCACCCCTCAGTTCGAACGCACCACGGGCCATAAGCTCGTACTGTGGTACGGGAACGCGGGCACGTTGAGCCGACGAATGGAAGCGGGTGATGCGTTTGACCTTCTGGTCGCCGGCACTGATAGTCTCGATGCGTACGCCAAGCGGGGCATGATAGCTACCGATACACGCACTGAGATTGCCCGAGTGGGCATGGGGGTGACGGTACGTGCGGGTGCGCCCAGACCCGACATCAACTCAGTCGAAGCGTTCAAGCGCGCACTCCTTGACGCAAAGTCGGTCACTTACAATGCAGAGGGGGCTGTGGGCCTGCACCTTGGCAAGGTGTTTGAGCACCTCGGCATCACCGAGCAGATGAAAGGCAAGAACGAGTGGGTCGAGCGAACGCGACGGGCGACTCTGCCCGACGGCAGAAGCGCCGGTCGCGTGCTTCAGGGAGTGGCTGACGGCGCAGCCGAGTTGGGATTCTCGTTCACCAATGAAGTTCCCGCGACTAGCGGTGTAGAACTGGTAGGTCCTTTCCCTTCCGAACTGCAGCGCTATAGCGTATTCAGTGCAGCCGTCGCTTCTGGAGCCAAGGAGCCGGAAGCCGCCAAGGCGTTGATCGAATTCCTCAGGTCACCCGCGGGCATTGCAGCAATCACGGCGGGTGGCATGCAGCCGATCACTCAATGACGTGATGGCGATAGTGAGCACGAGGCCTAACCATGCCATCCAGCCGACAGTCACCAGCGTGCTTCGCCCGCTGGCTCCTGCGGCTGATGGCAGTCGTTAGACCGCACGGCACGATGAGTAGCCCTTTCGAGCGCGATCTCCGCAAAGTCAGCGATCCGCTGGCTGAGGAGACGCGCCGCATCCGTAGATCCCTGCTGGTGTGGTGTTTGGTTGCGGTGGCAACAACTGTCGGAGGGCTCTTTCCGTCGGAAATCACCGCTCTTGGCTTGAAGGTCACGCCCACCAATCGTGCCGTACTAGCATTCCTCATCGCCGGAATCGCCATGTATCACGCTGCAGCCTTTCTCTCGTACGCGGCATCTGACTTCGCTCGCTGGTATCTCAACCATCGGAGCACCGAGTGGGAGGATGATGTGGCGAACTACGAGAAGTACAAGGCCGAGCTACTCGTGAAAGCCAAGCTCTCAGCGGAAGACAGGCAGTTCATGGAGGAGCACGAGCGCCGCCTAGGTTCCATTTGGCGCGGAGAGGCGTCTCGCATCCACAGGCACGTAGAGCGCGCTATCCCATACATATCGGGCACTCGCGCCGCTGTGGATTTCCTCTTGCCTATCATCGCCAGCGTCGCCGCCGTTTGGCTCCTCTTGAGGTTTGGCTTCGGTGCGGTCTCTCAAGAAACACCCCGGGAGTGATTGATCTGCGATGAGGTTTTTAGGCTGGCTGTTCGATGGCGACGAGCTTCATACCGAGTTGCTGGGCGCGGCGGGAGAGGTTGAGCAACACGCGCTGGCGATAGCGTTGCTCGTA
>JAEUMX010000483.1 GCA_016791285.1 Burkholderiales bacterium | reverse complement strand
CTTGCGCAATTGGGCCATGCTGATCTGACGCTCCGCCTTCGTCGTGAGGAGGCGCATCACCGGCGGTTGTATCATCGGCATCAATGCCATGTAGGAGTAGGCCGCGACGGAGATCGGCCCGAGCAGGTGCGGCGCGAGCTTCACCGCAACGAAGATAGCCATCGGGCCGTCGGCGCCGCCGATGATGCCGATGGCACCGGCCTCGCCCAGCGTGAAGCCCAGCAGCTTGGCGAGGATCAACGCGACGAAGATTCCGAGGTGGGCACCGGCACCGAGAATCACCAGCTTGGGATTGGCGATCATGGGACCAAAGTCGGTCATCGCACCGACGCCGAGGAAGATCAGTGGCGGGATGATGAGCATGGCCACCCCCTCGTAGGCGTAGTGGAAGAGACCGCCTTCCCTGACCGCGTACAGCAACGCCGAGATCGCCGGCCCCCCCGGCACGTCGGGCGGTCCCGGCACGTTCGCAACGATGCAGGAGAAGCCGATGCCTATCAGCAGCAGGGGTTCGTAGTGCTTGGTGATCGCGAGGTAGATCATCGTCGCGCCAATGGCGATCATCACCAGATTCTGCCAGGTGACGTTGACCGCACCGGTTTGGTCGAGCAGGGCTTGCAGAAATACCAATGTCTGGTCGAACATCGACCGGCTCCCTGTGGTTCTTGTGAGACGCGGGATCGCGCGGCTGCGCCGTCTTGATCGCCTGCCCGGCAGGCGCGCGCGTACCCCGTTTGCGTGTCCGCCCGACTATAGCCGGATGCCGTCCTGTGAGAACTGGGGTTATTACTAGATTTCACGTCCGACGCGAATTGGCACACAGGCGTAGGCCAACCAGCGCCATCACGCAACCGCGGGCCGCGGATTGCCGAAGCATCTCTTGGAGGCGTGGATCGAAAACGGCTATCCTTTTTTGAACAGCCTGCCAAGTGCCGCGTGGAGCCTTGCGCCTGGAGACCTCGATGACTGATGTGGCCGAGAGCCAGCCCGTGCCGCCCGACGGGATGCGCTGGAACTGGCGATGGGCCGCACCAGGGGCCGCACAAGGCTTTGTCATCGCGCTGGTGCTGGTGGTGTGCGTGGCCGCGCTCGACTACGTCACCGGTTACGAGGCGCGCCTGGCGATTCTGTACCTGCTGCCGATTGCCTTGTCCACCTGGACCGGCGGACCCAGGTCGGGAATGGTGATCGTCGCCGCGGCGAGCCTGTGCTGGGTCGTGACGTTCCGCTCCACACACGCGTACTCGCAGGAGATCTTCTTCTATTGGGAAGGTCTCGTCATGTTCGCGGTGTACATCCTATTCGTCTGGCTCCTGGCGCGCCTGCACGTCGCGCTCAGACGCGCCGACGAGCGCTTCCTCCGCGTCCTGGAGGAACTGCACGCCGGCGTCTATGTCATCGACCACGAGCGTGGGCGCATCCTCTACGCGAACCGTCGCCTTGCCAGCATGATCAACGAGGATCCACTCTCGGTGAGCGCCGCCGATCTCGAAGGGCGATTCTGCGGTGCCATGGATACGGCAGTCGCAGAACCGGGATTCCGCTCGTCCCAGCCTGGCGAGGCGCGGTTCGTTTCGAGGGAGGTGCGTGACCCTGTTAGCGGCAGCTGGTATCTCGTGCAGGCGGGTCCCGTGCCGTGGAACAGGAATCGCCGCGTAAGCCTCAAGGTCATCACCGACATCTCCGAGCAGAAGCACGCTCTGTCCCTCAAGCGGCAGCATCGCGACATGCTGCACCACTCGGCTCGCCTCGCTGCCCTGACCGAGATCGCTTCCACACTTGCCCACGAGATCAATCAGCCGCTGATGGCGATCGCGAGCTACACCGACGCCTGCCTGCGCTTGCTGGCGCGCCCCCAGGCAGACCTTAGGCAAGTGCTCGCGGCGCTCGAGAAATGCCGCCGCCAGGCGATCCGCGCCGGCGAAATGATCAGCCGCATGCGCGAGTTCATCCGCAGTCGCCACCCGCGGCCGACGCAGTGCGACGTCAACGCAGTCGTCCACGAAGCGGTCG
>JAEUMX010000473.1 GCA_016791285.1 Burkholderiales bacterium | reverse complement strand
CGACAGACTCGAAGCCAGCACCTTGCTCTTGAGCGCGGCGATGTCCTTCGCGTCGATCAGCTTGTGGTCGACGGCCGGGATGGGATCCTGCCAGATGAGCTCTTCGGCTGGCACCTCCGGTCCCAGGTAGCGGGCGCGCGGACCCATGTCGCGGTGCGTCAGCTTGAACCAGGCGCGCGCGAAGGCATCGGCGAACTCCTGCGGGTCGTCGAGGAACCGGCGCGTGATCTTCCCGTATTCCGGATCGAAGCGCAGCGTGAGGTCGGTGGTCAGCATGGTCGGCTTATGGAACTTGCCGGGGATGTGCGCGTCGGGAATGATCTCCGGCGCGTCCTTGGCCACCCATTGCTTGGCACCGGCGGGTGACGTGGTCTGCTCCCACTCGAACTTGTAGAGGTTTTCCAGGAAGTTGTTGCTCCACAGCGCCGGGGTCTTGGTCCAGGTCACCTCGATGCCGCTCGAGATCGTGTCGGCGCCGTGTCCCGAGCCATAGTCGCTGATCCATCCGAGGCCCTGCGCTTCCAGCGGCGCGCCCTCCGGATCAGGCCCCTTGTGCGATTCCGGGGCGGCGCCATGCGTCTTGCCGAAGGTGTGGCCGCCGGCGATGAGGGCGGCGGTTTCCTCGTCGTTCATCGCCATGCGCCCGAAGGTGGCACGGATGTCCTTCGCGGCAGCCATGAAGTCGCCGCTCGCGTTCGGGCCTTCCGGGTTGACGTAGATCAGGCCCATGTGGGTGGCGCCGAACGGCTGATCCAGATCGCGATCGCCGTGGAAGCGCTTGTCCACCCCCAGCCACGCGATCTCCCCACCCCAGTTCACGTCCTCGTCCGGCTCCCACACGTCCGGACGGCCGCCCCCGAAGCCGAAGGTCCTGAAGCCCATCGACTCCAGCGCCACGTTGCCGGCGAGGATGATCAGGTCGGCCCAGGAGATCTTGCTTCCGTACTTCTGCTTGATCGGCCACAGCAGGCGACGCGCCTTGTCCAGGCTTACGTTGTCGGGCCAGCTGTTCAGCGGTGCAAAGCGCTGCTGGCCGCGGCCGCCGCCACCGCGGCCGTCGGTGATGCGGTAGGTCCCGGCGGCATGCCAGGTCATGCGGATGAAGAGCCCTCCGTAGTGGCCGAAATCCGCCGGCCACCAGTCCTGCGAGTCGGTCATCAGCTTGATCAGGTCCTTCTTCAGCGCCTTGTAGTCGAGACTCTTGAATGCCTTCGCGTAGTCGAAGCCCTCGTCCATCGGGTCGGACTTCGCGGAATGCTGGTGCAGCAGTTCCAGCCGCAGCCGGTTCGGCCACCAGTCGCGGTTCGTCCTGCCGACGCCGGCGATGTGCGGGCACCCGCCCGCGTTCTGATCAGACATCTTCGTATCTCCTCTGGATGATTTGGGGTCGCCGCGGGCACGGCCGTCCGCGTACGCGACGATGCCAAAGATTAGGCCGCTGGATGCGATTATGGAAATCGATTGCTACAATCATTCCGATCGGTCACGCCGATTTACTTCGTGAGAATGTTCCCGTGAACCTCCGAGACCTGAAGTACCTGATCGCCGTTGCGGACCACCGCCACTTCGGACGCGCCGCGGAGGCGTGCTGCGTGAGCCAGCCGACGTTGAGCGGGCAGCTGAAGAAGCTGGAAGACTATCTCGGCATCACTATCTTCGAGCGCACGAACAAGTCGGTGGTGACGACGCCGGCGGGAGAGGAGATTCTCCGCCATGCGCGCCTGGCCGTCGAGCAGGCGGAGGCGATTCTCGAAGTCGCGCAGGCGCATCGCGATCCGCTGGCCGGGGCACTGCGCCTTGGCGTGATCCCGACCTTGAGCCCATACCTCATGCCCCTGGTGTTGCGGCCGCTGCGGGCGCGGTACCCGACGCTGCGGCTCGTCCTGTCGGAGGAGATGACCGGCTCGTTGCTGGCGCGGCTGCGCGAGCACGGGCTCGATGCGGCGCTGATCGCTACTGCGGTGGACGATGCCGACCTCGACTCGATTGCGCTCTTCGACGAACCGTTCTGGATCGCATACCCGCCTCGGCACCCGCTCGCCGAGATTGCCGACATCACCGCGCGCGACCTGGCGCGTTCCGATCTGCTGCTGCTCGCGGACGGGCATTGCCTCGCGGACCAGGCGCGCAGCCTCTGCGGTGCGGCGACGCTGCCGCGCCCGGCGGAGGCGAACGACCTGCGCGCAGCGAGCCTCGAGACACTGATGCATCTGGTCGGCGCCGGCTTCGGCACGACGCTCGTTCCGGCGCTCGCGATCCGCAAGCCCGATCTCGCGGGGCGCGGCATCATCGCCCGGCCGCTGCACATTCCCGAGGCGCATCGCACGGTGCGACTCGTGTACCGCCGCGCCTTCCCGCGCGTGCAGGCGCTGCAGGCCCTGGCACAGGTGATCGTCGACGAGCTGCCCTCAGGGGTGCACGCGTTGCGCAAGGTGGCGGCACCGGCGCGCGCCCGCGCTCAGCGCGGCGTGCGGTAGGTCGCAAGCACAGCCGTCCGTATACTGCGTCGGGTCCGACAGTCACACGAGGAACACCATGGCCGATATTCAAGCGATTCCGACCGAGCCCGTCCCGTCGTCCAACATGGTGACACTCACCCATGTCATCTACGGCCTTCATGCCTTCAGCGCGGTGACAGGCCTCATCGGGACGGCGACCATCGTCGGCGCGTTCCTGACCGGCTGGCCGTCGATCATCGCCGTCATCCTGAACTACGTGAAGCGCGGCGACGTCGCGGGCACCTACCTCGCCACGCACTTCAGCTGGCAGATCCGCACCTTCTGGTTCGCGCTGCTGTGGGTGATCGTGGGGGGGCTCGTCTTCATGACGCTCATCGGTATCCCGCTAAGCTTGGGAATCTGGTTCGGGGTCGGCCTGTGGGTGCTGTACCGGATCATTCGCGGGTGGCTCGCCTTGAAGGACGGGCAGCCGATGCCGCTGCCACGATAGCGGACGTCAGCGGACCTCGCGCTCGCTCGGCAGCAGCAGTCTCGTATCTGCCGCCGATCATGTCCCGCGCTGCCTGCCTCCTGCTCCTCGTGCTGGTCCTGCCTGTACCGCCCGCCCTGGCCGGTCCGACGATCGCGCTCGACATTGGCCACTCCAGCGCGAGCCCCGGCGCCGTGAGCGCTCGCGGCCGCGGCGAGTTCTACTTCAATCGCGACCTCGCGGTACGGATCGGCGCGGCGCTGGACGAGAAGCGCTTCGCGGTGCGGTTCATCAACCTCGATGGCGTACAGACGGGACTGGAGTCGCGCGCCGCCGAGGCGCGCGGAGCGGATTTCCTGCTCTCCGTTCACCACGACTCCGTCCAGCCGCGATACCTGACTACCTGGATGTTCGGGGCGGAGCCACGACACTACAGCGACCGCTTCAGAGGCTTCTCGCTCTTCGTCTCACGCCGCAATCCCGATCCGGCTCACAGCCTGGCCTGCGCCACGGCGATCGGGTCGGCACTGCGGCAGGGCGGCTTCACGCCTTCCCTGCACCATGCAGAGCCGATCGAGGGCGAGAACCGGGCGCTTGCCGACGCCGAGAATGGCGTGTACTACTACGACGATCTCGTCGTCCTGCGCGCGGCGACACAGCCGGCGATGCTCCTGGAAGCGGGGATCATCGTGAACCGGGACGAGGAAGCTGCTCTGTCTCGCCCCGAGGTGCAGCAGAGCATCGGCCGCGCGGTGGTGCAGGGGCTGGCGCAGTGCGCGCATTCGGGGGCCAGGCGTTCGCAGGATTGACGACTCGACAAGGGGGCCGCATGACGATCCAGGGGCTGAATCATTTCACGGTGCTCACCGAGGATCTCGATGCGTCGATCGAGTTCTACCGGTCCGTGCTGGGGCTTACCCCAGGCTGGCGGCCGCCGTTCCCGTTCCCGGGCGCGTGGTTGTATTGCGGTGCGCTCCCGGTGCTGCACATCGTTGCGGGCAGAGGGGTCCCGGACGGGCAGGGCGTGATCGATCACGTCGCCTTCACCGCGGCCAATCTGGCCGAGACCATCGCCACGCTCAAGTCCCGGGGTGTCGGCTACACGCTGCGGCGACAACCCAGCACCGGCGAATGGCAGATCTTCTGCCACGATCCGAACGGTGCGCGGGTGGAGCTCGACTTCCCGGCGTCGGAGCCCGCGCCGGCGTCCGCCTGACGGCGCGGCTTTACGGCGGATCGGCCGCGGGCAGGTGGGCGAGCGCCTGCTGGGCCTTGCGCGAGACCTTCGCGTTGAACTTGCCGGCCTCGATCACGAATCGCTCGTGCCGCCCGGTGCCGATCACCTCTGCATCGTCGCGCACCTCCACTTCGAAGGTGAGCTTGCGACCCTCCACGTGCGTGAGCGTGACGCGTGCCGTGACGTCCATTCCCGGCGGCGTCGGAGCCGTGTGACTGAGGTCGACATGGGTGCCGAGCGTCATCTCGGCGGGCCAGTCGAGGTGGGGATTCACCGCCTGGATACAGGTCCATTCGACGAAGCCGACCAGGAACCCGGTCGCGAAGACGGCCGGCATCGCCTCGAACTCGGGCGCCTCCGGATACAGCGCAGCGACGGTTTTCGACTTCGGCACGCGGAACGTGAACGAATGCACGATCCCGGGCTGCAGGCTCGGCTTCATACGGGCTCCTCGAGCGGTACGGTGCACTAGTTTAACGCTTCGGCGTGCCGTCGCGCCTTGTTGACGCTGCCGTCATCGCTTAGCATCGGACCGCACCTCGCCTACCCTTCCCAGGAGCGTTTCCACCTTGATCCCGATCAGCGACTATCCGAGTCCGCCCGGCAAGCCCGTCGTCACGATTGCCCTGATCGCCGTCAACGTCGTGGTGTATCTGTTGCTGACGTTGCCGCTCGGCACGCAGCCCGCGAACCCGGCAGACCCCGCGTTCCAGGAGTACCTCAAGCTCGTGATGCAGTCGCTGCCCCCCAATGTGCCGCCGCAGCAGATCATCGAGAGCATCTCGGCCTACGACCTCATGGTATTCAAATGGGGTTTCCGGCCGGCCGACCCGAGCATCGTGACGCTGGTGAGCTCGATTTTCCTCCACGGTGGGCTCATGCACCTCGCGGGCAACATGCTCTACCTCTGGATCTACGGCGATAACGTCGAGCACCGCCTAGGGCCGCTCGCGTTCCTCTTCTGGTACATCGTGACCGGCATCGCGGCGACCCTTTTTCACACCCTGTTCAATCTGGGCTCGCCGATCCCGCTGGTCGGTGCGTCCGGGGCGATCTCGGGCGTGCTCGGGTTCTACTTCCTGTGGTTTCCGCGGCATTCCGTCCGCGTGTTCCTCTTTCTGTTCCCGATCTACGTCGGCACGGTGATGCTCAACGCGCGGTTCGTACTCGCGATCTACCTGCTGTGGGACAACGTGTTGCCATTCCTGATCGCGCAGGGCGGT
>JAEUMX010000423.1 GCA_016791285.1 Burkholderiales bacterium | reverse complement strand
GGGGAGTATTTCCGGACCTACTTTCCTACCGGCGTCGAGGCATTCCGACGCGTCGGGTACTGGGATGCGCTGGTGCGTTTTGGCCACCGGCTGCCCGACGCCGCGCGCACGACAATGTACGCGCTGCTGTGGGGAGAACTGGCCGATTTCACCCGACTCTTTGTCACGCTGAACGCCGCGCTCGCGAAACTGCAGCACGCCGCACAGGCGCGCGCCACGCTGGAGGCGCTCACGCCGCGCGACGACAGCATCATCGATGTGCAGATCGTGCTTCGGCGGCTCAACACGCCGGGAGATACGAATGACCTCGTCACCGTGCTACCCGAGTTCGCCGACGGACGCCCGACCGCGCCAGCCAAGGTGTCGCGTGCAGTGCTCGCTTCGCTGGTGGCCGAGATCAAGATCGTCATCGCAGAAAAGCCCTGGGAATTCTTCGAGCACACGGACCTGCTCGACTTTCCCGGCGCCCGTTCGCGTGCCAAGCAGGTAGAGCTGCCGAGCGATGCCGCCGAACGCGACGAGCAGGTTCGCCTTATGCTCTTGCGCGGCAAGATCGCGTACCTCTTTCAGCGCTACACCGAAGAGCGCGAGCTCACCTGCATGCTTCTTTGCATGCCGCCCTCGGTGGCTGAGGTGAAAGACCTCGCGAGCATGGTGCGCGGCTGGGTCGAACAAACACATGGGCAAACACCCGAGCAACGCCAGCGCCTGGCGTGCGCGCTGTTTCTTGTGCTGACGAAGTTCGACATGGATTTTATCGAGAAGGAGGGTGACACCGCGGCCTCGCGCAGCAGCAAGTTCTCGCGCCGGCTCGGCGCCTCGTTCCTGGAGTTGTACGGCCGCGACCAATGGGCGCAGGACTGGGACGGCAGGCCCTTCGACAACGCGCTGTTCCTTCGTAACCCCGCCATGAAGCAGCCGCACATCATCCGCTACGGTGAGACGCGGGTGCTCGAGGACGGCAGCGAGCAGCAGGTGGAGGTGGGTCTCGCGGGAGAGGCCATCCCGCGCCTGGCGGAGTACCGCACCGGCTTCCTGCAGTCGTCCGACTGCCAGCGCCATTTTCGCGATGCCGAAGCGGTTTGGGACGCCGCCTTCCAGCTCAACGACGGCGGCGTGGCCTACCTCGTGAGCCGGCTCGAAGGGGTGCTCTCGCCCAAGCTCAAGACACGGCAGCTCGCCGGCCGCCTGGTTGACCAGGGTCAGCAGCTCGACCGCATGTTGCGCCAGTTCTATGCTGGTGGTGACGACGCGTCGCGCAAGGAAAAGGAAGCCGAGCTGATGAATTTGCGTCGGCGCCTCTTCAAGGCCTGCACGCTGGGCCCCGCACGCGATTTCCAGGTGCGCCGCAACTTCGTGCTGCTTCTAAGCCGGTTCAAGCTGTCGGAGATTGACGTTCGCGGTGTATTTCTCAACGTCGCCGCCCTGAAGATTGACGAGAGCGCGGTACCGGTTGCGTCCGGCGCTACCACGTCCGCGGACGATGACGATGACGATCCCTGGAGCGTCAAGCCGGCTGGGGCCGCGGCCGCCACCGCCAACGTGCCGGAGTTGCAACGCCAGCGAGATCGCTCTGACCACTTCGCGACCCAGGTGCTGAACCTTTGGACCGAGGGCGTTCGTGGCCTGAGCAGCGACACCCAGGCGCTCGCCGCGATGGGGCTGGACGCGCAGCTTGTCATCGCGCTGGCCGACGAGCTCGTGATCGGCGCCCACCGGTGCCAACTGGTCGACACGATCGCCG